>DYNN01000052.1 GCA_020721045.1 Thiomargarita sp.
AACAGAAAGCGAATTATCAAATACATACATTTAAATATGTTTTTTGAAGCAGAATGTGGCATTTAATAGCGGATGAGATGGAAAAACTGAAACAAGAAAGGCAGCAAGAACTAACAGTAACGAGAGAACTTCAAGGAAAGATAGATGTTTGACATCATTATAGAAATTCTTGTTTCTGAAATAGTAGTTTTTAATAGTAGTTTTTACTGTAGGAAGTATTGCATCTACTATATTAAGTAGTATGCTTGATGATGATGATGTTTATTAAATTGCTATAAGATAGCAAGAAAATCAAATTTATCTTATTAAAAAAATTACGACATCGCGAAGCGATTCCTTATCATTGTTAGTAGTTTGTATTGCAATTAGCATAAAGTTTAACTAATTCAACAATACCCAAATGGGAAATTGCTTTTGAACTCATTAAAAACAATAAATTTGTAATGAGTACCCAAGTTTTAAGCGAATATTATGCTTCATTACTCAAAAATAAAGTAGATGATAAAATAATTCAAGAAAACATAGGATTACTGATTAAAAATCATGAAATTTGTTTAATTACCATCCTAATTATTCAATTAACGCATCAAATTAAATTGAAATATCGCGTTTCTTATTGGGATAGTTTAATTTTAGCAACGGCATTGGAAAATCAATGTACACAATTGTATTCTGAAGATATGCAGCACAAACAAATCATTGAAGCCCGCGTAGGTCCGATTAGCGTAGCGTAATCGGACGCATGTTTATCAGATTAATAATCTCACATTTCAAAACAAAAAAATCATTAAATCATGCCCAGTGGATTATGTGCATGTGAATCCTTTGAAACATGTGTAAAACGTGTAGCGAATTGACCGTATTCCACGTTTCACCAATATGTTGCGCAAAGTATTTATTTACCTTGTGGTGTGGTGATATAGATATTAGCTCGTTACCAAATTTTATTTGGTAATGCAAGCTCTGCTTGCACTCTCGAAGCAGAGCTTCTTGGACATACACTACCAAACTGAGTTTAGTAGTGAGCTAATCATAAGTTAATAAGAACAAACTTCTGCCCAAAATTTAGCGTAATCCTGATATCCAAGGTTTCCTTGAAAAGCGACAGCCCAAGATACTCCCCAAGTAGGATTAAAATATATATAATTACTCCAGTTCCATGTTGTTTTGTGAACTAAGTTACCATCATGGTAAGCGTCATGTGCTGCCCAAGTACTCTCATTAACCAACATTATAAAACTCCCTGCTTGTTGATGATTGCGTTCATTTATAAATCTAAGACTAAAATAACGCATTCCCCCATTTTGAGGTGGTGGGATAACAAATACTTCATAAGAAGGATAGTAAGAATATGGGGTAGTATAGTAGGAGCATTGCCCTGTTTGAATATCCTCTGGATATATATTTATATAACTATTTGAATAGACATTAGGTGCAAAGGCAAAATTACAAAAGATAAAAAGAATAGCAATAAATTTCTTCATATATAAATACCCAGATATTTAATATTAAAAACACAATTAATTAGTATTATTAAATTATAAGTAATTTTAAATTAAGTGAATAGAAATATTTTAACTCCAACCACTAACATATTATTGGATTACATAAATCATTCAGTAATATTAAAAAACTTAACTTAAGCGGTTCGTATGATATACTCTAATATGTTAGAATAACAGTAAGTAAAATTACCTATTTTAATTACTTTAACGGTATATTTTATGAAAATTCACGAAAGAATTAAGATAATACGTTTATTTAAAGGGTGGTCACAAGAAGAAATGGCAGAAAAATTAGGTTACTCTTTAAGCGGTTATACGAAAATTGAACGCGGAGAAACTGATTTAAATATTCCGAAATTAGAAAAAATCGCTGAGATTATGGGAATAGATTTAGAAAAATTATTAGGTATGAATGAAGCTAATATCTTCAATTTAGCTGAAAATCTTACATTAACCCATAGTAATTTAGCTCATCATTGTACACTTGTTTTAAGTGAGAGTCAGTGCTCTCATGAATTAGAAAGAGCCCGTCTTTTATTACAGGAACGAGACAAAGAAATAGAGTATCTTAGACAGCAAATTATGCAACTACAAGAAATTAATAAATTATTAAGAGAAAATAACTTGACAAAAAATTAATCCTTTTTCACGCGCAGAATGAATACAGTACCGTAGGTCCGATTAGCGTAGCGTAATCGAACGCATGTTTATCAGATTAATGCTCTCAATTTTCTCGAAACAAAAAAAATCATTAAATCTTGTGGTGTGGTGATATAGATATTTCAGTTTGCGAATAACATGTGTCCGATTACGCTACGCTAATACGATCATTTTCCGATAAGTTTTTGATTATAAAGGTGTTGAATAAATAACAATATCATATTGCTCTTGTGTATAAGAGGCTTCAACTTGTAAGCGAATAGATCGATTGATAAATCCCTCTAATTCAGCAAGGCTGGTTGATTCTTCATCTAAAAGCAAATCAATGACTTCGTGTGAAGCTAAAATTAAAAATTGTTTAGCATCAAATAGACGGGTTTCTCGCAAAATCTCACGAAAAATTTCATAACAAACAGTTTCTGGTGTTTTGACTGAACCACGACCACTACATGTTGGACATATTTCACACAAAACGTGTTCTAAACTTTCCCGTGTACGCTTGCGGGTCATTTGCACTAAACCCAAGCTAGACACTTCACTGATGTGTGTTTTCGCATGATCGCGTTCTAAACATTTTTCTAAAGTGCGTAATACTTGACGTTTATGCTCGCTGTCTTGCATGTCGATGAAATCTAAAATAATAATACCGCCTAAATTGCGCACACGCAGTTGTCTGGCAATGGCTTGAGCCGCTTCTAAATTGGTTTTGAAAATAGTTTCTTCCAAGTTGCGCGCGCCCACAAAAGCACCAGTATTAACATCAATCGTTGTCATGGCTTCTGTTTGATCGATTACCAGATAACCGCCTGATTTTAATTGAACTTTACGCTCTAATCCTTTGCTAATTTCATCTTCAATCCCATACAAATCAAAAATAGGACGTTCGCCCGGATAATGTTCAATAATATTATTCGGAATGTCAGTAATAAATTTCTCTACAAAATTCATCACTTCATTAAAATTTTGCAGTGAATCAATCCGTACTTTTTCAATAGAAGTTCCCATCAAATCTCGAATGGTACGAATTACCAATGAAAAATCTTCGTAAACTAAAGAAAAAGATTTGGCGTTTACAGCTTTTTGTTGAATATCTACCCACAAACGACTCAAAAAATCCATATCTGCACAAATCATTTCGGCACAAGCACCTTCAGCTGCGGTGCGAATAATAAAACCATAGTTGTGGCATACATTTTTTTCAAATTGTTTAGGTAATTCAATAGGATGTACGACCGTAACCGATTCATTTTCTATAGCATCATTTGAAGTCTCTTCTGCCATACCCATGTGTCGCAGTGCAATTGTGCGTAATCGTTGACGTTCTTCCTCATTATCAATGCGCGCTGAAACCCCTATCATATTACGTGAATAAGGGACTAAAACCACATAACGTGCAGGAATTGAAATTTCTGTAGTCAATCTTGCACCCTTATTACCCAAGGGGTCTTTAATCACTTGCACTAATAATTCTTGTCCTTCATGTGCCAGTTCATAAATGGGTTTTTCAAAGCGGCGTGTTGTGGTTTCTGCTTTATTTTTTAAATCGTTAGAAGCAAGTGGATTGGTAATATCTGAAGCGTGTAAAAAAGCCGCACGTTCTAGTCCAATGTGAACGAAAGCCGCTTGCATACCGGGTAAAACACGGCAAACTTTACCTTTATAAATATTACCAACTAAACCACGTTTACTGGTTCTTTCAATGGCTATTTCTTGAAGAACACCATTTTCTACCATGGCTACCCGCGTTTCACGGGGTGTTACATTGATTAAAATTTCTTCACTCATAGGATTTATTAGTTAAAACCTGAAGTTACGCAGCGGCATGACTTTTGTTCAATTTCCAAAAGTATAGACTTCGATTACTCACATATTGTCCACGTGCTTTCAAATGTTCTTTATGGCGATAATGTGTAAAAGTCAATATTATTTTATAAATTCTCTCACATCGACAAAGTGCCCTGCAATCGCCGCTGCGGCTGCCATCACGGGGCTGACTAAATGCGTTCTGCCACCTAAACCTTGTCGTCCTTCAAAATTACGATTAGAAGTAGACGCACAACGTTCTCCTGATGATAAACGATCAGCATTCATCGCTAAACACATCGAACAACCCGGCATACGCCATTCAAATCCTGCTGCAGTAAAAATTTGATCTAAACCTTCTTGTTCGGCTTGCTGCTTAATTAGACCAGAGCCGGGCACTACTAAAGCTAATTTGATGTGATTTGCTACTTTACGTCCTTTTACAATGGCAGCAGCGGCGCGTAAATCTTCAATCCGTGAGTTGGTACAAGAACCAATAAACACCTTATCGATGCTAATTTCAGTTAAGGGTGTGCCGGCAGTTAAACCCATGTAAGTTAAAGCGCGCTGCATACCTTCAGCTTTGGTAGCATTTTCAACTTGAGTAGGATCAGGCACTTTTTCAGTGATGGCAACAACCATTTCTGGTGAAGTACCCCAAGTCACTTGTGGTTCAAGCGCATTGGCATCAATCACAATCGTATCATCAAATTGTGCAGCAGAATCAGTATGTAAGTCGCGCCAACTCGTCACTGCTTGTTGCCATAATTCGCCTTTAGGTGCATAAGGTCTGCCTTTGAGATATTCAATAGTTTTATTATCAACGGCAATAATACCTGCACGTGCACCGGCTTCAATTGCCATGTTACATACGGTCATACGTCCTTCCATCGATAAGGCTTCAATCGCACTGCCTGCAAATTCAATCGTATAACCCGTGCCACCTGCTGTGCCAATTTTGCCAATCACGGCTAAAATAATATCTTTCGCGCCTACGCCTGTGTTACAAAGCCCGTCAATCCGCACTAACATATTTTTCGATTTTTTCTGAATCAAACATTGAGTTGCTAAAACATGTTCAACTTCTGATGTGCCAATTCCAAAAGCTAATGCCCCAAATGCACCATGCGTTGCTGTGTGTGAATCGCCACAAACCACAGTCATACCCGGTAAAATAGCCCCTTGTTCGGGTCCAATCACATGCACAATGCCTTGACGCGGATCGTTAATGGTAAATTCAGTAATGCCAAAAGTTTTACAATTATTATCTAAAGTTTCCACTTGTAAACGCGAAGTTGGATCGGTAATATCAGCAACACCGCCTTCACGCGCAGTTGTTGGCACATTGTGATCGGGCACTGCTAAATTGGCACTGATTCGCCAAGGTTGTCGTTGACTTAATGCTAATCCTTCAAAGGCTTGCGGTGATGTCACTTCATGAATGAGATGACGATCGATATAGAGTAAAGCCGCACCACTGTCATCTACTCTGACAATATGTGCATCCCATAATTTATCGTATAAGGTTTTTGCGGGCATGAAATAATTCCTTTAATGAATACTAATTTTTAATTAATCCAACAAATTAGGCGTTGTTTTGCTTTATCAATACCAAGTAACGGTAATACATTTGCCATTTCGGGACCATGGGTTTGTCCAGTTAAAGCCGCGCGCAATGGCATAAATAATTCTTTGCCTTTTTTGCCAGACGTTTGCTTTAACTGTTTGACCAAAGCAGCATAATCCGCTTGCGTGTCTTCTAGTGCGGTTAGGGCATGGCTGAAAAAATCACTACCTGCTTGATCAATAACAATTTGCGCATTGGGTTCTATTATCAATTGTTCTTGAAATAAAATCGCTGCCCATTGTAAAGCTTCTTTTGGATACAAGATATTAGCACGTATTGCAGTTACAAAATCGGTTTTTAACGAAACAGGTACGATATGTTCAACTGCCATCCATTGCCACAATTCTTCTTCAGAACAACGATGCAGTGCCGCTTGTTGCCAATGTTTTAATTGTTGTTCATCAAAATGCGCGGGTGCTTTACCGAGTCGTTCCAAAGAAAATTGCTGTGCTAACTCTTTGAATGATAAATAATTATCGTCGGTATAGCTATGTCCTAAACGGGCTAAATAATTAATCACTCCTTCTGGTAACCAGCCTTGCTGTTTTAATTCTTGAATGCTCAGACTGCCATTGCGCTTAGATAAAGGTGCATTATCATGTCCCAAAATCATGGAAATATGCCCGTATTGCGGTATTGGCAATTGTAAAGCTTGCAAAATCAACTGTTGTCTTGGTGTATTCGTTAAATGATCTTCGCCGCGTAATACGTGAGTCACGCCCATCAACGCGTCATCTATGGCATTACAAAAGAAAAATGCGGGTGTACCGTCTGCGCGCCGAATAATAAAATCACCAATATCATTACTAGAAAATTGTTGTTGTCCACGAACTAAGTCAATAAATTCAATCGATTGATCGCGTTCAATCCGAAAACGTAAAGTCGGTTGAATACCTTTAGCTAATTTAACCGCACGTTCAGATTCGCTCAAATGTGCACAAGTGCCCGCATAACGCGGCGGTTGACCGGCTGAACGTTGTAATTTGCGAGATAAAGCCAATTCTTGTGGGCTACAAAAACAAGGGTAAACGGCTTGTTGTTGTTCTAATTGTGCGTAGTAGTGAGCGTAAACATCACTCCGTTGCGACTGATAATAAGTAATTTCAGTTGTAGTACCAGGTCCTTCTTGCCAATCTAAACCCAACCAACGTAAATCTTGCATTAATTGTTGCGCATAAGCATCTGTACTTCTTTCTAAATCAGTATCTTCAATACGTAATAAGAAATGACCACTGTGAAGATGTGCATATAACGCATTAAATAAAGCTGTGCGAACATTACCTAAATGCATAAAACCGGTAGGACTTGGGGCAAAGCGGGTTTTAACAGAAGTTGTACTCATGGGTTAAAAATCCTATTCATCATAAGGTAAACGTAAATGCCCGTAACGAATCACTAAAACAGCTAAGGCTAAAATTAAAATTGCCAACGCTAAAGAGATAATTGTGCTGTCAGACATTTCTTTCATTTCAATCGTGATGTAGCGCGTAATTGCAACCATAGCAATGTAAATAGGATAACGTAAAGGTAATTTTCCACTAGTAAAATATAAACCCACCATAGTTAAAATTTCTAAAAAAATAAACAACATCAAAATGTCTTGTAATTTCACTACTTGATGAGTTACCATGATATAAATTTCTTGTCCAATAGCAACCAATGTTGCAATGGAAATGATCAATAAGCCAAACCATTCAATATATTCTAAGATGGTGGAAACAGCTTTTTGTAAAGCCGGTGGCGGTAAATGTTTCATATGGAATTATCTGAAGAAAAACTGTAAATTAGGCGACAATCTCATTCCCACGCTCATAGGTAGGAATGAGGAAATTCGTTGACTATTTAACTCTCATACCCGGTTGCGCACCCGTGTCTGGACTTAAAATCCATAAATCTTTCTTGCCCGGACCCGCCGCTAAAACCATGCCTTCAGACAAACCAAAACGCATTTGACGCGGGGCTAAATTGGCGACCATCACTGTCATACGACCGATCAAGGTTTCTGGGGCGTAAGCATCTTTAATTCCTGCAAAAACAGTGCGATGCTTTTCTTCACCAATATCTAAAGTTAAGCGCAATAATTTTTCTGCGCCTTCAACATGCTCAGCGTTGATAATTTTGGCAATGCGTAAATCAATTTTGACAAAATCTTCAATCGCAATAGTTTCAGCAATCGGTGAATTTTTGGGTGAAGCAACTGGTTTTGCCGTGGGTAAAGCAGTTTTAGTCAAATTTTCTTGTGAAGCGGCTAACATGGCATCAATTTGTTTTTGATCAACACGCTGCATCAAAGGTTCAAATTGTTTAATTTCATGATTTAACAACGGTTTTATTTCAAAATTCAAAGGAGCAACTAAAAACTTTTCTACTTTTTCAGCCATTACGGGCAAAATAGGTGCTAAATAACTCATTAATACATAAAATAAATTCAGACCTTGACTACAAACGGCTTGTAATTCATCTGCTTTACTAACATCTTTAGCAATAACCCAAGGTTTAAATTCATCAATATACTGATTTGCTCGATCAGCCAATGCCATAATATCGCGCACAGCTTTGTTGTAATCTCTTGCTTCATAAGCTGTTTCGATAATTTTACCCTCGGCAATAAATTGGTCAAATAATGCGGGATCATGTAATTTATCGGCTAACAAGCCATTGAAACGTTTAGTAATAAATCCTGCACAACGACTGGCAATATTCACTACTTTTCCAACCAAATCAGCATTGACGCGATGTAAAAAATCATCCAAATTGAGATCAACATCATCAACTTTGTTATTCAATTTAGCTGCAAAATAATAACGTAAGTATTCGGGATTTAAGTGGTTTAAGTAAGTGCGCGCGTTAATAAAAGTGCCGCGCGATTTTGACATTTTTTGCCCATCTACAGTTAAAAAACCATGAACAAACACTGCAGTGGGTTTTCTAAAATGTCCACCCGTCAACATAGCGGGCCAAAATAAGGTGTGGAAGTACATGATATCTTTACCAATAAAATGATAAAGTTCAGTTTGACTTCCTTCGTGCCAAAAACTGTTAAAGTCTAAGCCTTTCTTATTACACAAATTTCTAAAGCTAGCAATATAACCAATCGGCGCATCTAACCAAACGTAAAAATATTTGCCGGGTGCGTCATTGATTTCAAAGCCAAAATACGGTGCATCACGGGTAATATCCCACGCTTGTAAACCGGCTTCAAACCATTCATTTAATTTATGCGCGACTTCCGGTTGTAAGGCTTCGCTGGTTGTCCATTCTTTCAACATAGGTTCAAAGTCTTGTAAATTAACGAAATAATGTTCAGACTCTTTTTCAATCGGTGTAGCTCCAGAAATCGCGGATACTGGATTTTTTAAATCAGTTGGCGCATAAGTCGCACCACAGGCTTCACAATTATCACCATATTGATCTTTTGCACCACAACGCGGACATTCGCCACGAATAAAACGATCGGGTAAAAACATTTCTTTAACCGGATCATAGGCTTGACGAATTGTACGGGTGATAATATGCCCGCCTGCTTTGAGTTCATTGTAGATGTGATTAGCAAAGTATTGATTTTCTGGACTATGTGTTGAGTAATAATTGTCAAAATTGATGGCAAAACCAGCAAAATCACTTTGATGTTCTTGATGCACTCGGGCAATTAATTCCTCGGGTCTAATTCCTTCATGTTGCGCCCGTAACATAATTGGCGTACCGTGCGCATCGTCAGCACATACGTAATAACATTCGTGTCCGCGTAATTTTTGAAAACGTACCCATATATCTGTTTGAATATATTCAACTAAATGTCCAAGATGGATGGAACCATTGGCATAGGGTAAGGCACTGGTAACTAATATTTTTCTAGGAGATGTTGTCATAATAAGGTTAATTAATGAGTTATATTTTAGTCGATCGATGAAACGCCATCACGCAATCATCGTAATAATTTTCTAGCGCGGCATTGGTACCGCGTATACCAGCAATCACTTGTTGAGTCCAAGCAATATATTCTTGTTGACGTTGTGGCGACCATGTATGCGGCGGTGAATGGATAATATCGTTAATATTGCAAATTTTATCCGCTAATTTCAATTGTTTAGCAAATATCGATTTATGTGGTGCATTTTGAATTTGTAAACGTTTACGTTCCATTTTAGGCAATGTTTTATCATCAGTCACTTCTAACACAACGTTTAATATGGCTTTTCCAAATAAACGTTCAATTTCTTCAGTCGTTGCATCTGTGTCTTCTAAAGTATCATGCAATAATGCGGCAATAATCACAATCATATCGTGGATACCACCAATTTGCCATAATATTTCAGCAACTTGAATCGGGTGATTGATATAAGGTGTAGCATCTTGTCCTTTACGGCGTTGATTACTATGTTTTTTAGCCGAAAAATTTAACGCTTTCAATAATAAACCCACATCATCGCTTGGAATATTCATTAAAAAGAGCCCTCTTCTGTGACGCGTAATACTTCTTCAACGCTGGTAATTCCTTGGTAAGCTTTAACCCAACCATCATCACGCAAATTACGGAAACCTTGTTGATTGGTCAAACGGCGCATGGCTGTCGCTGAAGCATGGTCTAAAATCAATGTTTGCAAATCTGGTGTAATATACACTAATTCGTAAATTCCAATTCGTCCCCGATAACCCGAACCTTGGCAGTGGCTACAGCCTTGAGGTTGCAACCAACGTGGCGATTTATTGGCTAATTCTTTGGGTAAAATACGTTGGGTATGTGCTTGAATTTCTGCCAATGGTTTGCTGGGTTGCGCGCAATGTTGACATAAGCAGCGTACTAAACGTTGTGCTTGCACCGCGCGCACTGAAGTAGCAACCAAAAAAGGTTCAATTCCCATATCAATCAAGCGTGTAAATGCACTTACCGCATCGTTGGTATGTAAAGTTGATAATACCATATGACCGGTTAAAGCCGCTTGAATTGCGATTTCAGCAGTTTCTGCATCACGAATTTCACCAACCATCACTACATCAGGGTCCTGCCGCAAAATAGAACGCAGTGCGTAACCAAAAGTAAAGCCAATATCACTATGAACTTGGACTTGAGTAATCCCTTTTAGATGATATTCTACGGGGTCTTCTACGGTAATAATTTTTTGTGAACGGTTGTTAATCGTATCTAAAGCGGCATATAACGTCGTCGATTTACCTGAACCGGTGGGACCCGTGACTAAAATAATACCATGCGGTTCTTTGATCCATTTGATAAATAACTGAAAATGATCCGGAGAAAAGCCCAATTGTTCCAAGCGACTGGTTTGTCTTTCTTTAGGCAACAAGCGCATGACAATTGATTCACCATAAATCCCGGGTAAACAAGATACCCGTATATCTAAATCTTGTCCACTGACGCGTGTGTTGAGACGCCCATCTTGAGGTAAACGCCGTTCAGCAATGTCTAAGCCTGAGATTAACTTAATTCGTGAAGCAATTGCATTAAATCGTTCTTTGGGTAAATTGAGATGTTCATATAGCACGCCATCTACACGATAGCGAACAAAAAAAGTATGTTCTTCTGGCTCAATATGTACGTCAGACGCGCGCTGATCAATGGCTTGCGACAACATATTATTCACAAATTCAACAACCGGTGCCCCTTCTGCTAGTTCTCGCAAAACATTAATATCATCTGTATCAAACACATCCGCCGTTGTCTTAGTTTTTGCCAATGCATCTAAAATACGATCTAAATCTTGATTACGCGCCAATCCCCACACAATTTGATATTGCGCAAAATGATGATGAAAAACTTCGTGTAACGTATCTGCCAAAGGATCGCGGGCAATACAGCATAAAGTGGTTTCATCTTTTTCCCATGCAACCACTTCTTGATCTAGCCACCAATCTTTTTCAATGCCTGATTGTTGAATGAATTGGACTAATAAACTGGCTTCTTGGGGAATTTCATGCGCATTGACAACGGGTAACATCAATTGCTGTGATAAAATTGTCAATAAGCTATCTTCAGAAACTGAACCCATGCGAATCAATACCGCGCCAAGTTTACCACCGAAACGATGTTGGAATTCTAATGCCCGTTGGATATCGCTTTCAGTTGCCAACTTCGCTTGAATCAGCATTTCACCTAAACGGGGGGCGATTGTAGTTGTATCCATGGAAACTGTCATGGTAAATGAAATTTATGCTTTTTGTTCAACGCGTTGTGGACTTGCGGTTAATTCTCGATCACCCACATGATAAACTTGTCTTTCTTCACTACTGGGCGCAATATGAAAGCCTTCTTGATAGATAACGTTGAGTAATTTCAGTAATTGTGGCAATTCTAATTTTGGATATTCAGCAATTAACCACGCCATAATGTCATCTACAGGTAAAGCGGGTTTTAATTTTTGAATTACGTGCAATCCCAACACATTAATATTATCTTGCTCATTCATAAGGTTCATTATAGCTGTAGTAAAAGAAAAACGTATTATACCGTGAGTTTAGGATAAATCGAAACGAAAAGTGATATTGGATGGCTTATGCCCTATAGCTCTTATATCTTAAAACGTGGATTTTTAAAGGGTCAACAAGGCTTAATGTTAGCTACTTTTAATTCTGAAGGTTCTTGTTATCGTTATGTTAACTTGATGTATTTACAAGATAAATTTCAGAAATAACCAAGTTGCCACACTTGACAAAACAATTCTGTGATATTATTCGCAGCTATACCTGAGTTAAGATAAACATCAATCGTCAGTTTGGCTTTAACACTTCAGATGATTCATTATAGAATATTCTTTTAAAGCAAATCATCATATAATATGGCAACACAGATTAATTGGCGCGCAAAACGAGCGATTCGCTACCTAACTTCTGGGGGTGTAATTGCCTATCCAACTGAAGCAGTGTATGGATTAGGCTGTGATCCCTTTAATCAACAAGCAGTTTATCAACTATTGGCATTAAAACAACGCGATTGGCGCAAGGGATTAATCTTAATTGCAGCCGATTATGAACAATTACGTCCTTTGTTAAAACCGCTGACTCCAGAAATTGAACAGCGTATATTTGCCGGTTGGCCCGGTCATGTAACTTGGCTATTACCCGCAAAACCAGAAATACCCAAATGGTTACGCGGTCTTTCAGACAAGCTCGCCGTGCGCGTGACAGCACATCCTGTTGCCGCTTCACTTTGTCAATATTGGCAAGCACCCTTGGTTTCGACCAGTGCCAATTTAAGTCAACAAACTGCGGCAAAAACAGCATGGCAAGTACGCCGAACTTTTAAAAATTCACTGGCTTACATTGTATCTGATAGCGTGGGCAATCAGACAAAACCCAGCGAAATCAGAGATGCATTGACCAATAAATTATTGCGAGCTTAATTTTAGTTAATCATCACCTTACATTCTTTGATCAGGATTCTTCTGTAAATAATGGACATCGCAGCTATCCAAGCTTTAATAAAGCAAGACTTACAAGCGGTTAATGCACTCATTCAAACCAGTTTACGCTCAGACGTTGCATTAATTAATCAGCTTGGACACTACATCATTAATAGTGGCGGCAAACGATTACGCCCTATTTTATTACTACTCAGTGCGCGCCACTTCAATTATTCAGGCAATTTTCACATTACCTTAGCAACAGTCATTGAGTTTATCCACACCGCGACCTTACTACATGATGACGTGGTCGATGCTTCAGAACTCAGACGCGGACAAAAAACAGCCAATAATTTATGGGGCAATGAAGCCAGCGTATTAGTCGGCGACTTTCTTTATTCTCGCGCTTTTCAAATGATGGTCAATGTGAAAAATATGCGCGTAATGGAAATTTTATCAGATGCCACCAACATTATTGCTGAAGGTGAAGTACTACAATTATTGAATTGCCATGAACCCGATACTTCCGAAACCGATTATTTACACGTGATTCGTTCTAAAACTGCCAAATTATTTGAAGCCGCTGCCCAATTGGGTGCCGTGATTACAACGCAATCCCAAGCCAATGAACAAGCAATGGCAACTTACGGTATGCATTTAGGCACCGCTTTTCAACTGATTGATGATGTGTTAGATTATAGTGGCAGTGCCGAGGAAATTGGTAAAAATATCGGTGACGATTTAGCAGAAGGCAAACCCACTTTACCCTTGATTTACGCGCTTAAACATGGAACGGCTGAACAACAAGCTATATTGCGTCAAGTGATTGAAAAAGGAGGAAAAGAACACATTATTGCCGTAACAGCTGCCATTGAATCTACTGGTGCAATCGCTTATACTGCACACTCCGCGCAACAAGAAGCGGAAAAAGCAATCGCAGCGTTAGCTAATTTGCCCGCCACGCCTTACAAAACAGCATTACAAGGCTTGGCAGAATTTGCCACTCAACGTCATTACTAAGATTAAAATCAACGGGGTATAGCTCAGCCTGGTAGAGCGCAGCTTTCGGGAAGCTGAAGTCGGAGGTTCAAATCCTCTTACCCCGACCACTTTTTACACAACACCTCATTTTCAATGATTGGAAACCAATGAGCCTAGAAGATCAAACGATTGCATTAGCCGGTGCGTTTCAAGCATTGGAATTAGTTAAACAAATTGCCAAAACGGGTTTAGTTGATTATAAAACTTTTGAAAGCTCAATTTACAGCATTTTGCAAGCAGATGCGGCAACCACAACCGATGTTTATGGTGGCTTAATCGGCATCAACTCTGGACTCCACATATTACACAAACAATTCACACTAAATACCGAAACCACAGATATTACACTTTTCCGTTATTTTATCGCGATTATCTCCTTAGAACGCAAATTAGTGCGTAATCAGAAGATGTTACAATACATCAAAAAAAATATTACACTCGCTGCACAACTGGCAGAAACCCATGGAATAACCGATCCCATCGTCATTAATACCTTAGCGCAAACTTACAAAAATACCCTGAGTACCTTAAAACCCGTTTTACAAATTTCAGGCGAAAAACATATTTTGCAAAATTCGGCTAATGCAGATAAAATACGTGCATTATTATTAGCTTGCATCCGTTCTACCGTGCTTTGGCGACAAAAAGGGGGTAAACGTTGGCATTTTCTATGGTCACGCAATAAAATTTTGAGAAAAGCAAAGCAGTTGCGTTCACAAATTGAAAATTAATCACTTTAATAACAATCGATTACATCACACGCACTACTAATCCCTTTTCCAAATCACCTTCAATAACTGGCATAGGAATACGCACGGTGTAGCCAGACCCAGGCGCGCAAGTCATGATTTTCCCTGATAAATCTTCAATATGCTCTAAAACAAATTGCGTATTACCGCGTGGTAAAATAAAAATCAGTGAATCACCTACTTCAAAATGATTTTTAACGGCGATTTCTACTAAATGAGTTTCTTTATCATATTTTATCACTTCGCCAACGAAAAGTTGTTGATTACACAAAGAGTTACCAGTTTGATAATTTTGATATTCATCATGTGTATGACGACGATAAAATCCTTCGGTATAACCACGATTCGCTAAATTATCTAATTCATGTAATAGATTGACATCAAACGATTTTTTATTAACTGCATCATCAATTGCTTGGCGATAAATTTGTGCGGTACGAGCGACATAGTAGGCAGATTTAGTACGACCTTCGATTTTAATGCTATCAATTCCCATTTCTGTCAAACGCGCTACATGTTGAATTGCACGTAAATCTTTGGAATTTAAAATATAAGTTCCATGCTCATCTTCAAAAATGGGCATATATTCACCTAGACGTTGCTGTTCTTCCAATACGTACAATGATTCAGATTTTTTCTGTGTAATCAATGGAATAACATCATTTGCTGCATTTTCTTGTGCCGGATGCACTTGATATTGCCAACGACACGCATTAGTACAACTGCCTTGATTAGCATCACGATGATTCATATAACCTGATAATAAACAACGACCTGAATAAGCAATACATAATGCACCGTGCACAAATACTTCTAATTCCATATCAGGACATTGTTGTCTAATTTCTGCAATTTCATCTAAAGACAGTTCTCTTGATAAGATAATCCGAGTTAACCCTATATTTTTCCAAAATTTAACTGCTGCATAATTGACAGTATTCATTTGTACTGATAAATGAATATCTATTTCAGGATAATGTTCTCTAACCCACATAATTAAACCCGGGTCTGCCATAATCAAAGCATCTGGTTGTAATGCCATTACCGGCTTTAAATCTGCTAAAAATGTTTTTAATTTCGCGTTATGAGGAAAAATGTTGCAAGCAAGGTAAAATTTCTTATTTTGTGCGTGAGCTTCGGTAATAGCTAATGCTAAATTTTCTAAGTGATTGAAATCATTATTACGCACACGTAAACTATAACGCGGTTGTCCAGCATAAACAGCATCAGCACCGTAAGCAAACGCATAACGCATGTTTTTCAAGGTGCCAGCAGGTGACAATAATTCAGGAATTTTCATAAATAGTTAATTAAAAATAATGAGATACTTGTTTGCTTAGAAATCTATCCATTCGCCATGTTCTTGTTCACTTTTATTGGGCTTATATAGTGATGATATCATCGGCTTAGATTGTCGTGAAATGTGCTTAATAATGGGTGATGTATTTGTTTTTACACTAGTTTCTTTAAAGCTAAAAAATGAAACTTGTTGATTCAGATTTTGCGCTTGTTCCAACATCGATTCACTGGCTGATGCGGCTTGTTCTACTAAGGCTGCATTTTGTTGAGTCATTTCATCCATTTGATTAATAGTATGGTTAATTTGTTCAATGCCAGCTGACTGTTCTTGCGTAGCGGTGGCAATTTCAGTTACAACATCACTGACTTTTTTTACTGAAATGATAATATCTTCTAGCGTTTTACCTGAACGTTCAACTGCTTTAGTGCCTGCTTCAACTTTATCCACACTATTTTGAATCAATTGTTTAATTTCTCTTGCAGCTGTTGCACTGCGTTGGGCAAGGTTACGCACTTCAGCGGCAACAACAGCAAAACCACGCCCTTGTTCACCAGCACGCGCTGCTTCTACAGCGGCATTTAAGGCTAACAAATTGGTTTGAAAAGCAATACCGTCAATAACACTGATAATATCGGTAATTTTTTTACTACTTTCGTTCACAGTGACCATAGTTGAAATGGCTTGTCCTACCACGCGTCCTCCCTCTTCAGCTTGTGTTCTGGCTGTTAAAGCAAGTTGTCTGGCTTGTATTGAATTATCCGCATTTTGTTTAATCGTGCTTGCAATTTGCTCAACACTGGCAGCCGTTTGTTGTAAAGAAGCAGCTTGTTCTTCTGTCCGTTGACTTAAACTTAAATTACCTTGTGAAATTTCGGTTGCCGCGTTACTAACAATTTCCGCCGTTTGCTTAATTGTAGTCATGATTTCGGTGAGTTTTTGCACTGTGCTATTAGCATCATTTTTTAGTTTTTCAAAAGTGCCGGCATAAGTGCGTTCTATCGTTTTATTCAGATTGCCTTGCGCTAAAGCCGCAAATAATATCATGATTTCTTCAATGGTCTCTTTGGTCAATACTATCATTTGATTCATATTTTCACTAAAGATTTTGAAAAATCCAGTTTTATTATCCAAATTAATATGTTGTTCAAAATTGCCTTGTAAAGCATAATGAATAACGCTGGCAATTTCTTGCTCCATCACTATCTCAATAGTGCGATCTGTAAATTCTTTCACTACACCCAACCATTCGCCTTGAGTATTACGTATGGGTGTGGCGGTATAATCAATCGTAATGCCTTTAATATCAAGGCTAGATTGTTGACTGGTTGTAAGTGCGGCGAGCATTTCCCTATGTTGTTGTGGATTTTTATACAGTGTGTCAATAGTATGATTTAATAGATTATTTGCATTAAAATGTGGCAATTCTGCACGTATATGAGTTTCTATTTTTTTGAATAATCTAACAGCCGCTTTGTTAAGATAAATAACATTATAGTGGGCATCGGCAATTAGGACGCTGGTTGTTACGTTGTCTAAAGCATTATTAATGCGCAAAGCTTCATCGGCAACTTTTTTATCTTTTTCAATACGTTGTCGCAATTGTTGATGCATGATTTGCATGGAACCCAATAAGCCAGACTTGTGTGAACCCAAATCAAAATTGAGTTCTCCCGCGGTAATTTTTTCAGCAATTGCTGCCACTTCATTCGGTTCACCCCCTAATTTTACCATGATATTACGTGAAATCGCTAAACCTAAGCCTAAACAAATTAATATTGACGCAAAAAGTATAGTAATAATTCCCCATTGCGTATTTGCAACAAGTGCGTGTGTTGTTTGATTTACTGAGACAAAATCTAGTGCAACATAGCTGGAAATTTGAGTCGCCATTTCACGAATTTTAGGTCCAATTGTGTCCAATTGTTGGGTAATCAGCTGCTGTTGTTCAATAAAATTTGTTTTTAAATGAGTAAAATTAAGATGATAATTTTCTGAAGTTGTTTTAATAGTTTGTAATAGTTGATAAATTTGTGGGTGCGTTGCACTTTGTTGTATCAGTCGCGTTAACACGGTTTGTACTTTTTGATAATGTTTTTCAAATTCATCAAACCATTGTTGTTGCCCTTGTTCAAGATATTTAATCGCATTGACACGTATTAATAATAAACTAGATTGTAATTCACTTATGTCAGCTAATTTGGTAATTTCTTGATTTTCAATCGCTATTTTGATTAATTGATTTAATTTCTGTTCAATCTTTTCGCCATCGATATTAATTTTATGCGTAATAATATCACTACGATTTTGGATAATTGCTTTAATTTGTTCAAATATTTTTTTGTAATGACTAACGCTTTCTTTAATCCTATTCAATATTTTAATATGTTCTGCTTGGATAATTTTTACATCTGCTTGCTTAAGCAGTGCATCTAAATTAGCCAAAGCATTTTCATAATTAATCAGTTCATCTGCTTGGCGATTAGCGATATATCTATTGGCAAAAAAACGCACTGAAAACGCTTGAGAAATAATTGTATCGGCAATATGTTGTTCTTGGACAAGATTATCGACTAAATTAGTCACTGTACTGTTAATTTGTTGCAGTTGAAAAATAGCAACGCCACCAATCGCAAGCATTAAGCAAAGCGCGATTATATATCCCGTAATAATACTTTTCTTTACAGTTTTGTTTTTGAAAAACACGACGATTTCCTCATTCAAGTAATGAAACTGGCGTTTATTTAGTTTAGGCGTATCATCAATTAACTGCCTGATAATACGCTATTTTTAAGATAGAAATGCAGATTAGGATGTAGATTAACCGGCTTATAAAATTAAGCGTAACTTAAACCTACCAATAGTGCGTTAATAAAAACGAGAAGTGATTTTTATAATGTTATGCAACTTGTTCTACAATGGCTAATTCATTGGAATTAAGTAGTTTATCAATGTCTAACACAATAACCATTTTTTCGCCTACAGAGGCTAATCCTTTGATAAATTCTATGCTAATGACACTACCAAAATCAGGTGGTGATTTAATTTCGCTTTCAGTAACATCGTACACATCAGAGACAGCATCAACAACCACGCCCATAATACGTTCCTTTCCTGTCATTGCAACGACTCTCACAACCACAACAACAGTCATTACGCCATATTCTAAACGTTCCAATCCAAAACGCAGGCGCAAATCAATAATGGGAACAATTGTGCCACGTAGATTAATAACGCCGCAAATATAATCGGGTGTATTGGGAATCGGTGTGACTTTATTCCAACCTTTAATTTCTTGAACACGTAAAATGTCCACCGCATATTCTTCAGTTGCGAGAACAAAAGTCAGATATTTATTAGCTATTTGTTGATTATCATGATTCATGAGATAATATTCCTAAGCAGGTAGTGCTGTGGACATAATGACTTTGGGTTTATGGTGGTGAAATAGTTTGACCAATCCAGCTACATCTAAAATAAGCGCAACACTGCCATCACCTAAAATCGTTGCACCAGAAACACCTTGCACTTGACGGTAATTAGTATCTAAATTTTTAATAACGATTTGTTGTTGGGACAGTAATTCATCGACAAATAAGCCTATTTTTTGCCCATCTCCTTCTACAATTACTAATAATCCTTCGTCTAAGCGCGTTGTACCTGGCTCAATTTCAAATAAATTGTATAAACGTAACACTGGAATATATTCTTCGCGTAATTTATATACTTCTGCTCTACCAGCCATTGAATTAACAAATTTGGGGTTCACACGCAATGATTCAATGATAGATAGGAGTGATAAAATATAGATATGATCACCTACACGTACGAGTTGTCCATCTAAAATTGCTAAAGTCAGCGGTAAACGAATGCTAAAAGTAGTGCCTTGTCCGCGTTTAGATTTAATGTCAATGGTACCGCCTAAAGAACGAATATTACGCCTCACTACATCCATGCCTACACCACGTCCTGATAAATCACTGACTTGTACGGCAGTGGATAGACCAGGGTGAAAAACCAGTTCTTGCAGTTGTTCATCAGAAAAACTGTCTTCGCGGTTGATCAGGTGTTGTTGAATAGCTTTTTCGCGAATTTTTTCTAAATCAATCCCTGCCCCATCATCTTTAATTTGAATGACAATGTTACTGCCTTGATGAAAAGCATGTAGATGCAATAAACCGGTTTCATCTTTGCCAGCCGCTCGTCGTTGTTCGGGTATTTCTACGCCGTGATCCAGTGCATTGCGTACCAAATGGACAAGAGGATCACTCATTTTCTCCAACACAGTTTTGTCTAATTCTGTATGTTCACCGGACAGTTTTAACTCTACTTTTTTGCCTAATTGAGTACATAAATCATGCACTAAACGCGGAAAACGATTAAATGAGTAGCTGATAGGTAACATACGAATACGCATGACACTTTCTTGCAATTCGCGGGTATTACGTTCCAGTTGTGCTAATCCATCGCGTAATTGAGTAATCCGTGAAGGATCAAAATGTTCACCAACTTGATCTAACATGGATTGAGTAATGACTAATTCGCCAACAATATTAATTAATGCATCAACTTTATCAATACCTACTCGAATAGAAGTTGATTCATTACTGCCGTGGGTGTGAAGTGATTCCTCATTTTTAGTCGATTTAGATGATTTTTTAGCCACATTCGGTTTATTGGCTGTTTGCTTTTCGAGTACGGGGACTGATTCAGTTTTTGCTACGTCAGTTTTTGTGATAGTGACAGGTTCATCCTCTACAATCGCAGTATCAACAAGCTCATCATCAAATGTGACAGTCGTTTCTTCTATTGGTGCAATCGTTTCGTCTACTTCTTTCACTACTTCTTCAACGGATGGCACGGTTTCTTCTACCGTAGTATCTTCACTCTCTGTCGTAATTGTTAATTCACAATCATCTTCTACCCATTCAAAAATTTCATTAATTTCAGCTTGGGTCACTTTCTCATTGCTTTGTAACTGTAATTGCCAACTTAAATAACAAACTTGTGTGTCTAAGGTTGCTAATGGAGGTACTTGGCTGACATCGACAGTGACTTGTAAAGTACCTAAATTGGATAATTCTCTAAACAAGTTAATGGGTTCATTTCCCGTTTGTAGTAAATGCGGAAGTGGTTTAAAGTTGATATACCAATTTTTTATTTGTGGTGTTGTTTTAACTGTTACATTTGATGTGTTCGTCGCTGGCGTACTTGTTGTCATGCCTTCTTCAATCGGCATTTCTTGTAAAGGTGTTTTTAAAATACCTCTAACTTCTACTAAACAAGCATGGGCTTCATCATTATCGTGGGCAGCGCCTTCTTGTAAAGCGGACAACATCATGCGTAATACATCAACAGAGCGCAGTAACAGATCAATAATTGATTGAGTAATAACGTGTTCATCATTACGCATTTCGTCTAGTAATGCCTCAACCGTATGCGCAAAGGTAATAACTTGTTGAAATTTAAAAATACCTGCGCCACCTTTAATGGAATGAGCAGCGCGAAAGATACTGTTGACTAACTCTTTATTGACTGCGCCCACGTCAAAATCCAACAAGCCGGATTCCATGAGATCAAGGTTTTCAAAGCTCTCTTCAAAAAAAAGGGCTTGCACTTCTGCCATATTTATTGTCATTTATCGTTACCCCAACACTTTTCTAACTGCTGCCAATAATTTATCTGGATTAAATGGCTTAATAATCCATCCTGTTGCCCCTGTTGCTTTGGCAATGCGTTTTTTCTCTGGATCAGTTTCTGTAGTAAGCAGTAGGATAGGCTTAAATCGATAATTTGGTAAAGCGCGCAATTCGCGTACCAATGATAGACCATCTAACAAGGGCATATTGACATCGGTAATTACCAAATCAAATCGAGTCTTTTGCGCTAATTGCAAAGCCTGCTGACCGTTATTTGCTTGCGTGACTTGATGGTCAGCCGAATTTAACGTAAACGTCAACATTTGTCGCATAGAAGCAGAATCGTCGCTAATCAATATATGTGCCATATTTCATGCTATTGAATTGAATTAAGTCGTTGTTATGTAATAATGTTGTTATGCAAATAGTATCATAAATCTCATAATGACTTTGAGAAAAATAGTAACCTATTATAGAATAATTATAATTCAGTGCAGTAACAAAAAAATTTTCAATCTAATTAACAGGTAATTATTTGACTATTTTTGCTCAATTGTCAAATCTTTTGCGCAGACACACCTGAATTCATAATAACATATTGATCACTATTCAAGATAGCATCTCACGCTAATCGCCAATAGCATTGAGTTAAGGAAATTTTTCTTCCCCCTTTACCAAA
>DYNN01000218.1 GCA_020721045.1 Thiomargarita sp.
AAAAGTGAACCAATTATCATCATTCCATCAGGCAAAATTCTAAACCACATCCATCCACTCATTGACTCCAATAACTCTCTACTTCTAGCTGCATAATATCCAAGTGTATGAGCTGTGGAGGTTTGTTCAACACCGATTATCATGGTAGGTATTGCGTAAAGGAGTACACCAATAGTCATAAGCCAAAATGCCCATTTGCTCATCGTATCATTCCATTCTAACCCTTTAGCAAGTGAATTTGCTCTAGCTGTCATATAAATAAATGCTATAGAAATATATCCAAATGCTCCAAGCAATGCAACATGAGCATGTGGCATGATAAGATAAGTTCCATGAGAATAGTAACTAATTGTTGGTGTATTAATAACCATACCTAAAAATCCTGCTCCAAACCAATTTAAAAATGCACTTCCTGCTAACCACATAAATGGTACAGAAAAATCAAATTTTTTACCTTCAGATTTTATATGATTTTGCTCTTTAATGGCTTCTATCATCAAAAGTGCTAAAGGAAGTGGCTCAAGTGCAGAAAAAATTCCACCAATAGCTATCCAATATTCATCAAGTCCTTGCCAAAAATAGTGATGTCCTACTCCCAAAGTTCCACTAAACATAATTAAAGCCAATTCAAAAAGCATTACTTTTTCAGCAGTTTTTTCCCTCACCAAACCTAATGCAACTGAAAGATACGCTATAACTCCAGCAGCAAAAAGCTCAAAAGTAAGTTCTACCCAAAGGTGAACAACCCACCATCTGTAATAATCATCAACCGTGTAATTAGGTACGATTTTATGAATAGGATACATTCCTGCTATATAAAGAGTTGCGATACCAAAAGCTGACCAAATAATTGTACCAATCAGCAGTCTATTACCTTTTGCATTACGAATAGTACTATATACCATACCAAACCATAACACAAGTCCAATAACAAGTCCAATATCCCAAACACGCCCAAGATTTAGAAGTTCACGCCCTTCATTTCCAAGCCAAAACCAAGTATCTCGCATTTGACCTGTGGCACCCATATAAATTCCAATAAGTCCGCCAACGCCAACAATAATCAAAGCTGTCCATAAAATATCTACAAGTTTTGGAAATCTTAAATCTTTTCCTGCGACAATTGGAGCAATAAGTAAACCACCTACAAGCCATCCAATAGCAACCCAAATAATCGCTACATTGGTATGTAATGCTCTTGTGACATTAAATGGTAATATATCTTGAGATATAATAAAATGGTCAGTAGGACTTGCATAAATATGTGCCAAATAACCACCCAAAACCATTTGAATAAATACAAAAAGAGCAACAATAGGTATATATTTCAGTAATTTTTCTTGTGAAGGAAAAATTTTAGTAATTTTTAAAGGTTCTGCTAATTCCCCATCTTGATGTTCTTTGTTGAAAATGTATTCATAAGCCAAAAATATAATTGCAATCGTCAAAGCCCAAAGAAGTAAAAATTCTATCAACGAAACCAAATGACTCATAAAAGTTACATCTTGGTCAATTAAAGGTTCATTGGGCCAATTATTTGACCAACTTCTTCCATCATCTGCTGTTGGTCGTACCGTAGATGAAACAAGTTGAGACCAATCTACAAAAGCTGATATAAGTTTAGCTTCATCTTC
>DYNN01000053.1 GCA_020721045.1 Thiomargarita sp.
AACAGAAAGCGAATTATCAAATACATACATTTAAATATGTTTTTTGAAGCAGCAATTCGTCATTATTTACAATAATTCTATTAAAAAATTAAAACTGTTCTATTTATCTTTGGAGATAATTTGTTATGAGTAGCGTCGAAGAGCGTGTCAAGAACATTGTAGTTGAACAACTTGGTGTGAAAGCTGAAGATGTAAAAAATGAATCCTCTTTCGTGGACGATTTGGGTGCTGACTCGCTCGACACCGTAGAGTTAGTAATGGGACTTGAAGAAGAGTTTGACTGCGAAATTCCAGATGAAGAAGCGGAAAAAATTAACACAGTACAAGAAGCAATCGACTATATTACTAAACATCAATCTTAAATAATTTAAGTATTATCTCATCTTTTAAAGTAAACTAGCAGGCTGGTGCACGCCAGCCTTTTGCTTGTAAATCAAAGAGAAATAGCGTGACTAAGAGACGTGTCGTTGTTACGGGTCTGGGCATTGTATGTCCTGTAGGGCTTACCGTTGCACAAAGTTGGGAAGCTATATTGGCAGGTAAAAGTGGAATTGAAACCATCACTGCGTTTGATATATCCAAATTTTCCAGTCAGATAGGTGGAACAATCAAACAATTTGATGTAACTCGGTACATCTCTGCCAAAGAAGCAAAAAAAATGGACCCCTTCATTCATTATGGGATTGCAGCCTGTGTTCAAGCCATTGAAGATGCTGGTTTAGAAATTAATGAAGCGAATGCCGAACGGATTGGCATTGCAGTTGGCTCTGGTATTGGCGGATTACCGGGTATTGAAAAAGGGCATTTATCCTATTTGAACGGTGGTGTTCGTAAAATATCTCCTTTCTTTGTACCCAGCAATATTATCAATATGATTGGCGGTAATTTATCAATTAAATATGGCATTAAAGGACCAAATTATGCCATTGTAACCGCTTGTGCGACCGGCACCCATAATATTGGAGATGCTGCGCGTTTAATCGAGTATGGCGATGTTGATGTTATGATTGCAGGTGGAACAGAAATGGCAACCAGCCATATGGGCTTAGGCGGATTTGCGGCAGCACGTGCCCTATCAACTCGCAATGATTCACCGAAAACTGCCAGCCGTCCTTGGGATAGAGGGCGAGATGGTTTTGTACTCAGTGATGGTGCTGGTATATTAGTTTTGGAAGAATATGAAATAGCCAAACAGCGTGGAGCTCGAATTTATGCCGAATTAATTGGTTATGGCATGAGTAGTGACGCACACCATATGACTTTACCACTGGAAAATGGTGAAGGTGCGCAACGTTGTATACGTAATGCCTTACGCAATGCACAGGTTAATATCGAGCAAGTAGACTACATTAATGCACATGGCACCTCAACACAAGCAGGCGATAAAGCAGAATCACTTGCCGTTAAACAAGTTTTTGGCGCACATGCCGATCGGATCGCCGTCAGTTCAACTAAATCAATGACAGGACATTTATTAGGCGCAGCCGGCGGAGTTGAAGCAATATTTGCTGTGCTCAGTATTCGTGATCAAGTGGCACCACCAACAATTAATTTATTTGACGTAGAACCTGCATGTGCGGGCTTAGATTATGTTCCTCATCAAGCAAAACCGATGAAAATTGACGTTGCCTTGTCCAATTCTTTCGGATTCGGCGGAACCAACGCAAGCTTAGTATTTAAACGACTTATTACATAAAACCGCTCGTTTATAAAAAAACTATTAGGATAAATGCCCTGTTCAACATCGCTTCTTAGTGAATGTCGACATCTTCATGTGGCGCAATACGCTGACGCTATTGTGCCCTATAGATTACGCATTACATACCAAATTTTATTGATTAGACATTTAGCCCGCATAGCTTTTATTCTGCATGTTTCAAATTCCAACGACCAATTACATCAGCTAGATTATTGTATATAATGGTCTGCCTAATTTTACCACTTCATCTAAAAATTAAGTTCCATTCATGATCACTTTACGCAATCTTTCTTTACAACGCGGTTCTAAATTACTCTTTGAACAAGCAAATATCACATTATATGTTGGACAAAAAGTTGGCATTATTGGAGCTAATGGCAGTGGAAAATCCAGTCTATTCGCATTATTACGCGGCGAACTCCACCAAGACGCTGGTGATATCGATTTACCCAACAAACTGGTGATCGCGCATGTTGCCCAAGAAACACCCGCTTTAGAAACATCTGCAATTGATTATATTTTAGAAGGCGATCATGAATTACGGACAGTTGAACAACAATTGCAAAACGCACAACAACTTGCCAACGGTATCGAGGAAGCACATTTACACGCCCATTTTGAAGCTATCGGTGGTTATACTGCCCGCGCTCGTGCTGCTCAACTGATGTATGGTTTGAGTTTTCATGCCAATGATATCGACAAACCAGTCAAAACATTTTCTGGCGGTTGGCGGATGCGTTTGAATTTAGCACAAGCACTGATGTGTCGCTCCGATTTGCTACTGCTCGATGAACCCACGAATCATTTGGATTTAGACGCCGTATTATGGCTAGAGCAATGGTTAAAACACTATCAAGGTACTTTGTTATTGATTTCTCATGATCGTGAATTTTTAGATAGCACTGTCACAACGATTGCGCATTTTGAAGCACAACAAATCAACATATATACTGGTAATTATAGCGATTTTGAACGACAACGGGCTGAAAAACTTGCGTTACAACAAGCAATTTATCAAAAACAACAACGCGAATTAAATCATGTGCAATCATTTGTTGATCGTTTTCGTTATAAAGCATCTAAGGCAAAACAAGCGCAAAGTCGTCTTAAAGCATTGTCACGTATGGAAATTATTGCGCCCGCTCACGTCGATTCACCGTTTAATTTCACTTTTCCAGAACCACACGCAATGCCTTCAATTTTGATTGATTTGGATAAAATTGTGGTTGGATATGATAAAACGGTCATTTTAGATAAAGTAACATGTCGCATTGTACCCGGTTCTCGTATTGGTTTATTAGGACCTAATGGCGCAGGAAAATCGACTTTAATCAAACTATTAGCTGGATTATTAACACCGATGCAAGGTTCACAGCAATTAGGTGAAAATTTACAAATTGCCTATTTCGCCCAACATCAATTAGAACAATTACAACCTAACGAAAGCCCGTTACAACATTTACAACAGATTGATTCTAAAGCAACAGAACAAAGTTTACGTAATTTTTTAGGCGGATTCAATTTTTTTGGCGATATGGCAACTGCACCAATTGCACCATTTTCTGGCGGTGAAAAAGCCCGTTTAGCATTGGCTTTATTAGTTTGGCAACGCCCGAATTTACTGCTATTAGACGAACCGACTAACCATTTAGATTTGGAAATGCGCCACGCTTTAACTTTGGCATTACAAGACTATCAAGGTGCATTAATCATTGTTTCACATGATCGTCACCTATTGGGTATGACAACAGATCAATTACTATTAGTTGCAAATCAACGTGTTATCGATTTTGAAGGTGATTTAGACGACTATCGACAATGGCTCAACACACGTGCGCATCAAGTAAGTAGTGATGAAAAAACAACTAAAATCGATAATCGTGAAGAAAAAAAGCGTTCAGCAGCAGAATTGCGTAATCAACGCCGTCCTTTGCAAAATCGATTGAAACAAGTTGAAAAAGATTTAGATAAGTTGATGATAGAAAAGAGAAATTTAGATGCTTTATTAGCAGACCCAAAGATTTATACCGATAAAGAAAAAGTAACTCATTATATTCGTGAACAAACGATATTATCGGAAAAATTGATTGAAATTGAAACATTATGGTTAGAATTGAGTGAAACTTTAGAAACTTTCTAAACAATTGAATTATAATCATTTTTTATCCAAAACGGTGTGTATTATGCAACTTTGCCATTTTTCTATTGGTTTGCGACAACCCTTCTTTCTCATTGCCGGTCCTTGTGTAATTGAATCTGAACAATTAGCAATAGATACAGCCGGTTATCTAAAAGAAATCACGCAAAAATTAAATATCCCTTTTATTTACAAATCCTCTTTTGATAAAGCCAATCGCTCTTCACAACAAAGTTTTCGTGGATTGGGCATGGAAAAGGGATTGCGCATTTTAGAAACAGTTAAACAACAAATTCAAGTACCTATCTTAACAGATGTCCATGAAGACACGCCATTGTCAGAAGTTGCCAGTATTGTTGATGTGTTACAAACGCCCGCATTTTTATGTCGCCAGACCAACTTTATCCAAAACGTGGCGCGACAAGGCTTACCAGTCAATATTAAAAAAGGGCAATTTCTAGCACCTTGGGACATGATTCATGTGACAGAAAAAGCTAAATCTGTTGGTAATCAAAATATTATGGTATGTGAACGCGGCGTTTCTTTTGGTTACAATCAGTTAGTTTCGGATATGCGCAGCTTAGTTATCATGCGCAATACCGACTGTCCAGTGATTTTTGATGCAACCCATTCGGTGCAATTACCCGGTGGTCAAGGCAGCACTTCTGGTGGACAACGTGAATTTGTTTCAGTACTTGCGCGCGCCGCTATAGCAGTTGGAGTAGCAGGTTTATTTATGGAAACGCACCCCGATCCAAACCATGCTTTAAGCGACGGACCTAATTCTATCCCATTGACACAAATGGAAAATTTATTAATAATGCTCAAATCATTGGATGATATTGTGAAACAATCAGGTTGGCAACAATAAAGTCATTATTGACGCGCTTGCTTATTCTTGTTAATCTTAAAATTTATATCATCGCGTTAAGCTTATCTTAAGCAACATCTTTTAAAATAATTTCAACATGCATATTACAATTTTTGGTTCAGGCTATGTAGGATTAGTGACTGGTATTTGTTTGGCAGAAGTGGGCAATCACGTTCTTTGTGTCGATGTGAATGAACGTAAAATTTCTTCGCTGAAACAAGGCAAAATTCCCATTTATGAACCCGGATTGTCTGAATTATTAGCAAAAAATTTAGCCGCCGGACGTATCCAATTTACGCAAAATATTGAAGAAGCCGTTGCATATAGTGCGATTCAATGCATTGCGGTAGGTACGCCGCCAAATTCCGATGGATCGGCAGATTTACATGATGTTTTGCAAGTTGCTCAGTCAATTGGTAGCTATATGACTGATAATAAAACGATTATTGTAAAATCGACCGTGCCCGTCGGTACAACAGATAAAGTGCAAGAAACTATACAATTGCAATTACAAAAACGACAAATTGATTGCCAATTTAACATGGTTTCCAATCCTGAATTTCTGAAAGAAGGCGCGGCTATTAACGATTTTATGAAGCCTGATCGCATTATTATTGGTGCAGAAAAATTACGAGCGATTGAATTAATGCGTGAACTGTACGCTCCCTTTAATCGTAATCACGATCGCTTGATTGTTATGGACATTCATTCCGCTGAATTAACTAAATATGCTGCAAATGCCATGTTGGCGACAAAAATTAGTTTTATGAATGAAATGGCAACAATTGCAGAAAAAGTCGGTGCTGATATTGAACACATTCGCATAGGCATTGGCTCTGATCCACGAATTGGTTTTGATTTTATTTATCCGGGTGCAGGTTACGGCGGTTCTTGTTTGCCCAAAGATGTACAAGCACTACTCTGTACTGCCCAATCAATTGGGGTGAAAGCGGATATTCTTTCTGCAGTACAAAATATTAATCAAGCGCAAAAAAAAGTACTTTTAACTAAAATTCAGCATTATTTCCAAAATCAGCTCAAAAATAAACGTTTCGCACTCTGGGGACTTGCTTTTAAACCTAATACAGACGATATGCGTGATGCACCCAGTCGCGTGATGATGGAAGCATTATGGTCACAAGGTGCAATCATTCAAGCCTATGATCCAGAAGCACAATTAGAAGCCAAACGCATTTATGGACAACGAGATGATTTACAATTATGCCTTTCGCTAGAAGAAACTTTAGAAAATGCCGACGCACTCATTATTCTCACTGAATGGAACGCATTTCGTAGCCCTGACTTTGATTTGCTAAAAGAAAAATTACGACAACCTGTTATTTTTGATGGACGTAATCTATTTAATCCACATAAAATGCGTGCTAAAGGTTTTACCTATTACGCCATTGGACGCGGTGAAATATATTATCCCACATAATTATTATAATTGATTGATTTCATGAAAAAACCAGCTTTATCTGTTGTTGTTCCTGTACATAATGAAATTGAAAATATTGAATCTTTAGTGAGTGAAATTCATACTGCTTTATTTCAATATATTGATTATGAAATGATTTATATTGATGACGGTAGTGATGACGGCAGTAACGAAATATTACAAAATTTAGCCCAACGATTATCTTCCTTACGTATCATTCAACATGCCAAAGCTTATGGACAAAGTGCGGCAATTGTTACTGGAGTCAAGGCAGCCCAAGCAGATTGGATTGCAACTTTAGACGGAGACGGTCAAAATGATCCCACTGACATTTTGCGTTTATGGACAGTGATTAATAACACACAAAATTTACATATGGTAGCGGGTTATCGTCGTAAGCGACAAGATTCTTGGATTAAACGCGGGTCTTCACGTATTGCCAATGGTGTGCGTAGTCGCTTACTAGGAGATAATACACCAGATACTGGATGCGGGCTTAAATTATTTTCTCGGGCTTTTTTCTTAACAATTCCTCATTTTGACCATTTACACCGTTTTTTACCTGCGCTATTTATCCGCAATGGAGGACGAATTATTTCAGTGGAAGTCAATCACCGTCCGCGTCTACGTGGTAAATCTAAATATGGATTACACAATCGGTTATGGGTAGGTATTGTGGATTTATTTGGGGTTATGTGGTTACAAAATCGTCCCTGTTTACCAACTATTATTGAGGAGACAACTGATGATAAATGAAACTTTTTGGCTCATTATCGGTTTTGGTGGACAAGCGTTATTTTCTTTACGTTTTATTGTGCAATGGTGGCAAAGTGAACGGGTAGGACGTAGCGTTATACCTATTGAATTTTGGTACTTTAGTATTGCAGGTGCATTGACATTATTAGTTTATGCCATTTATCGCGCTGATCCAGTTTTTATTGTAGGACAATCAACTGGTTTCTTTATTTACATTCGTAATTTATACTTAATTAAACATCCAAAATCCATTTCTTCAGACCCGGTCTTATAAACCAATGCCATTAAGTTAAGCGTTCCCCCCCTTTTTTAAAGGGGGCAGAGGGATTTAAGTAATTGAAATATAAAAAATCCCCCTCAATCCCCCTTTGGTAAAGGGGGAAGCAAAATTTCTTAATGCTATTGCTACGTAGGTCCGATTAGCGTAGCGTAATCGGACGCATGTTATTTGCCGCTGCTAACCGAAATATCTATATCACTACACCATAAGGTAAATAAATACCTTGCGTGATCTATTGGGCATGATTTACGATCTCTTTACCACATTATCTATGGACGCTCTTGAAATAATCATAAACTTGACACTAATCATGTCTATCATGGCAAAATAAGCTAAAATATGACTAGAGAACATCCTTAAGGACAAAACATGCACATCATGATGGTGGCTTCAGAATGCGCGCCTGTCGCAAAAGTAGGTGGACTAGGCGATGTTGTTTACGGTTTAAGTAGGGAATTAGAATTACGTGGCAACACTGTTGAGATCATTTTACCCAAATATGACTGTATGCGTTATGATCATATTTGGGAATTGGATATTTCTTATAAGGATTTATGGGTTCCTTGGTATCAAGCGGCTATTCACTGCACAGTTTGGTCAGGCTTGGTACAAGGGCGTAAACTATTTTTTATCGAACCACATTCCCCTGATAATTTTTTTAATCGTGGTGATTATTATGGTTTTAGTGATGAACACATGCGTTTTGCTTTTTTTAGTCGAGCTGCATTGGAATTTATTCTAAAATCGGGTAAACAGCCAGATATTATTCATTGTCATGATTGGCAAACAGGCTTAATTCCTGTCTTACTATTTGAAATTTATAAATATCATGGTTTAGAACATCAGCGTATTTGTTACACCATTCACAATTTTCGTCACCAAGGTATTGCAGGGGTTGAAGTATTACAAGCGATTCAACTTCACCGCCCTGAATATTATTTACACTCTGATCGTTTACAAGATAATTTTAATCCCAATGCATTGAATTTTATGAAAGGAGGTATTGTTTATTCCAATTTTGTCACTACAGTTTCACCACAACATGCATGGGAAGCCCGTTATACCGATCAAGGATATGGTTTAGGTCATACGCTTCATGTACACAAAGATAAATTTGGCGGTATTCTCAATGGATTAGACTATGGAATTTGGAATCCTGAAATTGATCCACATATTCCCTATCACTACACTGCGAATAATTTAACCGAAAAGTATCGCAATAAGGAAGCGTTACGTAATCGTTTACTACTAAAACCAGCGTATAAACCGATTATTGCATATATTGGGCGTTTAGATGCGCAAAAAGGCGTGCATTTAATTCGACATGGATTATTTTATTCACTTTGGAATGATGCGCAATTTATCTTATTGGGTTCTAGCCCCGAAAAGAGCACGAATGACTATTTTTGGCATTTGAAAAATTATCTAAATGACAGCCCCGATTGCCATTTGGAAATTGGATTTAACGAAGAACTCGCCCATTTAATTTATGCGGGTGCAGATATGTTAATAGTACCCAGTCTTTATGAACCTTGTGGATTAACGCAAATTATCGGGTTGCGTTATGGTACAGTGCCTATTGTGCGTGCTGTGGGCGGATTGGCAGATACAGTATTTGATCGTGATCATTCTGATAAACCCGAACAACAACGCAATGGTTACGTCTTTCAAAACACTGATTATACGGCTTTAGAATCCGCAATGCATCGTGCAATTGACTTATGGTATAACGGACCCGATCAATTTCATCAACTTATCAGTCAGGGTATGGCACAAGACTACTCATGGCGGTATGCAGGGCAAGATTATATTAATATTTATGAACATATTCGATGTCAGTAATATGCATCTATGGCATGATTCAAGCACTACATACAATTATTTTAATAGAGAGCAAACCTCATGAATGAATTGCCTGAGTATATCAATGATTTACCCAATATTTGCGGTTCGGAAACACTGTTAGAACAAGCAATTGCAGCAAGAAAAGACCAACCGATTTACTTGAATGATAATCACATTGATTTTAATCGAATACGTAGCACATTTGCTATTGCTTTGCACATGCACCAACCACTTATTCCAGCGGGTGGTTCATTGTTAAATACCGCTGAAATCATTAGTAATTTGAAGCACATGATGGATAATCCGGGGATTGGTGATAATCATAATGCCTCCGTTTTTCAATGGTGTTACAAAAGAATGGGCGAATTCGTTCCTCAATTGGCAGACGGCGGTAAACAACCTCGCGTTATGCTAGAATATTCTGGCACTTTACTTCATGGATTGAGTAAAATGGGTGCATATGACGTGTTTGACGATCTCAAAACGATCACTTGCAATCCACATTATCGCTATTTTGTCGAATGGTTAGGTTGCCCTTGGGGACATGCGGTTGCGCCTTCAACACCCATACAAGATTATCGTTTACATGTTAAAGCATGGCAGCACCATTTTGCAGCGATCTTTGGCATTGACGCATTGACACGAGTTCGTGGATTTTCGCCGGCAGAAATGGCATTACCCAATCACCCCGATGTTGCCTATGAATTTGTAAAAACTCTAAAAGATTGCGGTTATCAATGGGTTTTAGTGCAAGAACATACAGTTGAACAACCAGAAAATGGTTGGAATCCTCAACAAAAACATCTACCGCATCGTTTAGTGTGTACCAACTCTGAAGGCAAAACAGCCAGCATTATCGCAATTATTAAGACACAAGGTAGTGATACCAAACTCGTCGCCCAAATGCAACCCTATTATGAAGCTAAAAGCTTGACAAATTTGGAATTTTCTGGAAAAAGAATCCCGCCCTTAGTCACTCAAATCGCTGATGGTGAAAATGGTGGCGTGATGATGAATGAATTTCCACCCAAATATTTTGAAGCAATTAATGAGTGTTCGGGCAGTGATACCATTGCAGTGAATGTAACTGAATACTTAGAATATTTGTTTGCACAAGGTATTAAAGAAAGTGATTTTCCCGCATTACAACCCGCGATGCAAAAACGCATCTGGGAACGCTTCACGCCAGGAGATGGACCAGAAAAATTGGCGCAAACGATTGAAACTATTAAAAAAGAAGACGGACGTTTTAATATGGAAGGAGGGAGTTGGACTAATGATATTTCTTGGGTACGCGGCTATGATAACGTGCTTGCACCAATGGAAAAAGCCAGTTCCCTATTTCATGAAAAAGTATTAAGCAAAAATATTCCTACCGATGACCCGCGCTATCGTAATGCATTATTTCATTTAATGGTATCACAAACAAGCTGTTATCGTTATTGGGGACAAGGACTGTGGACTGATTATGGGCGTGAAGTCTGTCGCCGAGCAATTGATATTTTAACTTACGATTTTTAGTGATTGAGATATGAGAAATAAGCAACATGGTTTTACTTTATTAGAAATGCTAGTCGTCTTAGTTATCATTGGGTTACTGGCAGGTTTAGTGGGTCCACGTATTTTCGGTAATGTCGACAAAGCCAAAATTCAAACTGCTGACATCCAAATCAAGCAATTGAAAGGTACATTACAGGCTTTGCGTTTAGATATCGGGCGTTTACCAACAAATGAAGAAGGATTAAGCGTGCTACAAACGCCACCCAATGATGAAGTAGGCAAAAAATTGTGGAAAGGACCCTATTTAGAAGAAAGTATGCCCCTAGACCCTTGGAATAATCCCTATCAATACAGTACATCGGGTGCAAACGGACAAGCTTTCGCGTTATACTCGCTGGGTGCTGATGGTCAATTAGGTGGTAGTGATAATAACGCAGATATTGGTTATTTACCCGCGCAATAATGTGAAATAATTCATCTAACTACGTTAACTATTTATAGTATTTCTCCTACTTTTTAAACTAAAAAGCGGGAGAATAACTTTTTAATCAAATTTAACTCGGAACTCTATTGTGTCTTCATCTGCTATTACGTCAATTGATCCCATTCCTACCCCACCATTTTGGGGAGTTAAATGTATTGAACAAATTCCATTACGCGCCTTATTACCTTATATTAACCGATCAGCCTTATATAAATTTCAATGGGGATTTAAAGCGCAAGGCAAACAACCAACTGAATATAAACAATGGGCAAAACAAGAAGTTGATCCCATTTTGAATCGCCTAGTTGATCAAAGTACACAAGAAAATATTCTACAACCACAAGCTGTTTACGGTTATTTTCCTTGTCAATCGCAAGAAAACTCTGTTATTATTTATACAGATACAACAGCGACCGTAGAACGTTGCCGTTTTGAATTTCCGCGTCAAACATCAGCCCGTAAATTATGCATTGCCGACTTTTTTCGCTCAGTCGACTCCAATGAAGTAGATGTTGTTGCTTTCCAATTGGTAACAGTAGGACAAAACGCTTCTGATTTTGCAAGACAATTATTTCAAACTGATCAATATCAAGAATATTTATACTGGCATGGATTAAATGCAGAAGGTACTGAAGGATTAGCAGAATACATCCATCGACGTATCCGTGCAGAATTGGGCTTTGGCAAAGAAGACGCACGAGAAATGAGTGAAATGATCAAACAGCATTATCGTGGTTCACGCTACTCATTTGGCTATCCAGCCTGTCCTAATTTAGCCGATCAAGACAAAATTTTAGATTTGCTAGAAGCCAGTAAAATCAATGTTACTTTAGGTGATGAGGATCAACTGTGGCCCGAAGAATCAACGACTGCAATTGTAGTTTATCATCATGCGGCAAAATACTTTGGTGTCTGATCCTTTTTATCAAATTATTAATTATTTTAATGGTTTAGATGTTATTTATATACGGAGAATTGCTAGCTATCTTGTCCCATTATTTACTTGTAGGTAGCAAAATCTCAAAATAGTTTGATCTTTTAAAGTTATTCACTTATTGTTTAACAAAAATGAATCCAATTAATTGATCATTATGAGTTCAAACTTAAATATTATTTTAGATTTTGATATTGTATTAGACCTACTTTCCATATCAACCAACGATACCCAACATCGTTTTTCTCGTTTGCAAAAGACTGTCACACGCTTTTGGCTACCTTGCTGTTTGTTGCCTTTGGTTGAAACCCAATTGAGTCATCGTCGTCCTTTAAACTCGTTATTAGAAGAAGTTCATTTACTGTCGACTTTAGCCGCTCATTGGCATGAAATTCCTGACAATTGCTCTAATAAAACACACGCTTTAATCAGTCTTGATGCGGCTATTTTACCAGGTATTACAATCATTTGGACTAACGATCCTGATTTTAACTCCGTTCATCCAGATATTGAATGGGGCGATCATGAATTTGTTTACGGTAAATTAGCTGAATTTGAATGTGAAAACGAGATTTTATTCAATGAGTTATCAACACAACAACTTGATTTACGTGAAAAATTAGAAAAAAACCTGTTTATTGTACTAAAACATCAACAATATACTCATGGCAACGAAATTAATGCCATCGAAAATCAATTAGCCAATTATGTAGGTTCAAAGCATTGTATCACAGTGAATAATGGAACTAACGCGCTGTTGTTAGCGTTGATGGCATTGGGCGTTAAAGCAGACGATGAAATTATTACGAGTCCCTACGCTTTCATTGCAACAGCAGAAATGATCAGGTTACTAGGTGCTAAACCCGTATTTGTTGATATCGATCCCAACACTTATACTCTAAATCCTAAATTGATTGAAAATGCGATTACTCCAAAAACTAAAGCAATTATCCCAGTTAATTTATATGGGCAATGTGCAGATTTTGATGCGATTAATTTGATTGCAACAGAAAATCATTTGGCAGTAATTGAAGATGCAAGCCAAAGCTTTGGTTCTACTTATAAAAATCGTTATTCTTGTTCATTAGCAACAATCGGTTGTACCAGTTTTTCGGCTGTAAAACCACTAGGTACTTATGGTAATGGTGGTGCTTGCTTTACTGATGATATTGTATTAGCAGAAACTATACGTGAATTAAGAATGCATGGGCAAAATTATCGTTATTATCATCATATTACTGGTACAAATAGTCAATTGGATAGTTTTCAAGCCAGCGTATTATTAGCAAAATTTACCAAATTTCCGCAAGAACTGATTGCCCGCCAAAATGTAGCAAATACTTACACGCGTCTCCTCAAGGAAAAATTGATAGATAAAGTGAAAACGCCTGTAATTATGCAATATAATACCAGTAGTTACAATTATTATACGATAGAAATTGAAAATCGAGACGATATTCAGCAAAAATTACAAAAACGCGACATTCCTACCGAAATTCATTATCCATTACCCATTCATTTGCAATTGGCATTTGCTTTCCTTAAACAAAGTGAGGGTACGTTTAATGTTGCAGAATTAGTATCACAACGTGTTTTATGTCTACCGATTCATGCATATTTAAATGAGGAAACAATCAAGGAAATTGTAACCGCGTTAGTACATATCTTACGATAAAACTTATTTATTACAACTACTTAGTGATAATTTTAATATGGCATTGAAATTTATTCAAATTGAAACAACCAGTTCTTGCAATCAAAGCTGCTATTTTTGTCCAGTTTCTCAAAGCAGAAGACCCAAAAATTCAATGTCAATGGCAATGTTTACGCAAATTGTGGAACAACTGGCAAATTATTCTATCGACAGTGTATTTTTAAACGGTTTTAATGAACCCACTTATGATAAACAATTGATTGAAAAAACGACACTTTTGCATCAGGCTGGACTCAAAATTCACCTCAATACCAATGGATCAGGATTAAACCCTGCATTAAGCGATCATTTGTTAAGTTTGCCGATTCAATCGATTTGCGTCAATTTATCTACGCTCGATCCAAAACGTTACCAAGAAACACGGGGAAATCAAGATATTACTCGTATAATTCCGTATTTAGAATATGTATTAACCCATAACCAACATACTCAAGTAGAATTGTTAATTTTGGGACATTTGGATCGACAACATAGTCTTGACATTCAAGCGATTAGCCAACATTTTTTTGAGGCACATCAATGTGTTATTACCATTTGTCCGATCACAGATTTTGCGCAAGATGCCACTCATATTTTACCAAAACGCTTACATCACCAACAATTACGTGGTTGTCGTGGAAAAAGGCAAGAAGAATGGTTGCATTTTACGCCTGATGGAACGGCGATTTTATGTTGCCAAGATTATTTTTCTCACTACAAGATAGGCAATATTCAGACGGCTTCGCTGGCTGAAATCTATCAAAGCACGGAAATTAATCAATTAAGACGTTGGATTAGTGGTGAAGAAGTTGCGCCAGATGATTTTTTATGTCGAACTTGTGTTTTTGCAATTACTGAAAAGGATTATCTTGCTGATTTCTTTTGTCAATCTTGTGTATTACCTATGGAATTAGGAATTGAATTCGCTTGTCAACGCTGCGTTGTTAATGCTTATTTATAATGAATCACTATGAGTATTTTAAATTTTGGCTTAATACCGTTTTTGGTTTAATTTTAAGCATAGCCATTTTTAATCTCGTGATTGATCCTTTTGGTCACTATTACTTGATAGATATTCCATCTATTAATATGGAAAAAACTCAAGTTGGTTTAGGGGGTGGGCGTGTGATTAAAACGATGGAATTGTTAGCAAAACCTTATAAATCCGTTATTTTGGGTACTTCGCGCGCGAATATTGGTATTGATCCACAACATCCAGCCATTCCTCAACCTGCGTATAATGCGGCGTTAAATGGTACAAATATTTATGAGATGGAAAAACTTTTTAATTTCATTATTGATAATTGTAAATCCGTCAATCTCATTGTTTTTTCACTCGATTTTCTAACTTTTTCCAATCGCCGTACTACAAACGCGGATTTTGCTGAGTCAATGTTAGCAGATGAAAATCAATTGATTACAAAGTTACAACAGACATTTTCCATTGCTGAAACCCATTATGCGCTTAAAACTGTGATTGATAATATTCAGCGTCGTCCAGCGCAGTACAAGACTTTATATACTGATCAAGGTTTGGCGAAACAAATCTTTCAATTGCCGCATCGCACTTTATTTCAAGATATTTTACGCACTAATTTTTTTGTTAATGAGCAAACTTATGCAGGTTTTTGTTACAGTCAAGATCGATTGAATCGGTTTCGTCAGATGATACGAGTGGCGCAACAGCATGAAATTACAGTTAAATTATTTATTTCACCCATTCATGCCCGACAATTAGAAGCCATCAGAGTCATGAAGTTATATCCGATTTTTGAGCAATGGAAACGTGATTTAACCACTGTTTTATCTGAAGAAAAAGCAATTTATACATTATGGGATTTTACTGGTTATAATCGATGGACAACAGAGGCAATTCCAGTTGATCCTAAACAAACGATGCAATGGTATTGGGAATCTTCTCACTATAAAATTGCTTTAGGTAACAAAGTATTAGATCGTTTATTTGCTGATCATTTTGAATCGGATGATTTTGGCGTTATCTTGACACCAGAGGGAATTGAAATGCATTTAGCTCAAATACGTCGGGCACGGCAGGCTTATCAAAATGATTATCCACAAGAAATCAATGAGTTAGAAACATTAGCGCAGCAAGTTGCACATAAAACTACCTTTTCACCTTGTATTGCTGAGTAAGGAACGGTGGGCAAATTTACCCACCGTGTCGAATATTTTGTTAGAAACTATTTAAATAATTTAATAACAATTCTTGATTCAAATAGTAGTGACAAATTTCTTGCTCTCCACCGGCTAAAACTGGGATGCGTTCACCGTATCTTAGTCGCAAGTAATTATCATTATCCGCATCAATATCAACGATATTCAAAGAAAACTGATATTGTTGTTGCAAGATTTCTAACTGTTCCTTCATATCATCACAAAGGTGACACCCTATGCGGGTATAGAGCGTCAATTGAGAGGAAACGATACTCATTTCTTTGGCATCTTTAACGCTAAGAAACGTGGTGAGGAACCACGATAAATTAATACAGGTACTGTTTGTCCAGGTTCTAAACTTTCTGTGACTTCTTTAAATTGGCTGGTATTGGTGATATCAACATTATTAATCATGGTAATCACATCGCCTTGACGTATATCTGCATCATTGGCTGGACCTGATGAAGTAATTTTTTCAACAAGTACACCGTTTTTTGTCGGTAAATTCAATTCCTTGCGTTGTTCATCAGTGATTTCTGTCACCGATAAACCCAACGCGCTATGAGTAGTGATTTTACCATTGTTACTGCCAGTTGTGGCTAAATCAATTTCTTCATCGGGTGGTAATTCTGCAATTTTTACATTTAAAACAATGCTTTTACCTTGACGTAAAACTTTGACTGGTACAGTGCTATCAACGGGTGTCATGCCAACAATGGGCGGTAAATCTGAGGAGTGTTCAACACGTTTGCCATTGAATTCCATAATAATATCACCTACTTTGAATTCAGCGGCTTCAGCTGGGCTGCCAGATAGAATTTGCGCTACGAGTGCACCTTGTGGTTTTTCCATATTGAAGGATTCTGCCAAATCACGTGTTACGTCTTGAATGAGTACGCCTAACCAACCACGCGAAACTTTACCTGTTGTTTTCAATTGCTCGACAATTGTCTTCATAACATCAACAGGAATAGCAAAAGATAATCCCATAAATCCACCGGTACGGCTGTAAATTTGCGAATTAACGCCCACCACTGTACCATTCATATCAAATAAGGGTCCGCCAGAATTACCAGGGTTAATGGCAACGTCGGTTTGAATAAAAGGTACGTAGTTGTCACTGGGTAGGCTTCGTCCTTTGGCACTGACAATACCGGCAGTTGCTGAATATTCAAAGCCAAAGGGTGAACCGATGGCAACAACCCATTCGCCAACTTTCAAGTCTTTAGATACGCCTAGTTGAATAGTAGGTAAATCAGTGGCTTCGATTTTTAATAGTGCAATGTCAGTTCTTTTGTCAGCACCAATTAGTTTGGCTTCAAATTCACGACGATCGCTTAATGCAACGATAATTTCATTTGCATTTTCAGTGACATGGTTGTTAGTGACTACATAGCCATCCGCTGAAATAATGAAACCGGACCCTAGTGAGGTGGTGGGAGATGGTTCCAACCAATCACTACCACCGTTGTCTTCAAAAAAGTGGCGAAAAAATTCATCAAACGGAATATTTTTAGGTAATCCAGGTATTTCTTCTGAATCGTCACGTGGAAATTCACTTTCTGACGATTTTTTAGCTGTAGTACTGATATTGACAACGGCAGGACTGTATTTTTCTATTAATTCAGTAAAATCAGGTAATTCGTTAGCTTGTAATGTATTGGACATTAAGGAAAATCCTAATAAACAAGTCCAAAAGTACGATGTGACACGTTGCTTCATTAATATTTGCTCCTTGTTACAACGATTGATTTAAAGGTAGATTTATTCTATTTTTAAGATAGTAGGTTGATAACGTGTATTATTTGCAATTTTTTGCGTGAGGTAGTTGACAAAAAACAGTCCACCGAATAATCCACACAAACCGGCTAAAGCGGTAAAAATTTCTGCTGAGGGTAAAAATGTGACTGTTGTTGCTAAAGTTTGATAAGTGGCAGCCATAACAAATAGGCTAATTAATGGCAACAAATACAGTAGTAATGAACCTTTTACCAGTGCTTGTTCTTCAACGCCGATAATTACCTGATCGCCTACTTTCGCCGCTAAATCGTTTACAACTTTGATATGTGCTTGTTTACGTCCAAATATTTGCGCCAAACTTGCTGTACCACATTCTTGATTAGACGAACAGTGACCACAACTACTTTTACGTTGTGTTTGTATCCATGCAAAACGATCATCAACACTAACTACAACACCTTGTTCTTTCAGCATTTATTTTCTCACTTAATTGTAGTTAAATAATTCAGATTACGAGTTATCATAATCAGCCATGAATGTAAGTTTATATAGGGGATAGATGGAATTTTCACAAGAGTCAGTGAATGTCATTATACTACACTAACTTGAATTTGATGTAAAAATCGTTTTGAAAGTACACTTAATAAGCCTGTTGTTGTTGCTTCAAATGAGCTTATCAAGTAGTCTGTGTATAGGTCTAATAGTTCTTCTTTTATCTGCACAATTTAGCATTTTTTGATTATGTGTGTAAGGTGTTTAAATAAACTGGTATAAAAAATTTAATGAATAATTTTGATATTAATCGTTTTTTCTCTCAATGTTCAAATGTATTACTGGGTGTGATTAATGAGCAAGGAATACTAAGTCAGGTTAATCGGGCTTTTGAAATAATTTTATCAGTAGAATCAAAACGATTACTTGGAAATTCGCTATTAGATTGGATTCATCCAGAAGATCACCTAGTGACTTTGCAAGCGCTACGGCAGCTCAATAAAAATTGTCACACTGTAATGGTTGAAAACCGTTTACAGACTAGTACACGCTATATCAGATATGCTTGGACTTTTCATCGCAAAGAATTCGATTCGATGATTTACGTCATTGCAAATCCGATTATTCCACATTGTTATGTTAGAGAAACTGCTACGCATGCTAAAAGTCACTTTTTAGCCAATATGAGCCATGAAATTCGAACGCCTATGAATGGTGTGATTAGTATGATTGAACTCTTACTTAATACCACGCTCACCGGCAAACAAAAAGAGTATGGAGAGTTGATTCATCATTCAGCCGAAGTATTACAAAGTTTAGTTAATAATATCTTAGATTTTGCTAAAATTGAGGCAAATAAGCTTATTTTAGAACCGATTCCATTTAATTTAGAAACAGCGGCATTGGAAATTGCCCGCTTTCTTTCTACCACAGCAAGAAAGAAAGGTTTTGAAATTATTGTGCGTTATGCACCTGATGCACCGCGCTATTTAACCGGAGATGTTGGACGTATTCGACAAATTCTCACTAATCTCATTGATAATGCAATCAGATTCACTGAAACTGGGCATGTGATGATTGATGTGAGTTGCGAGGCACACAGCAATGATGCCGCGAATATGGTTATTAGTATCAAAGATACCGGCGTGGGTATGCCCGAAGATAAATTGGAAGCGATTCTTGGACAACTTTCTCAAACCGAGCCTTTTACCATACAACAATTGGAAAAAACTGGATTAGGTTTGGCAATTAGTCATCAACTGGTCAAAATGATGTGGGGTTCAATGACGGTTAAAAGTCAATTATATCAAGGTTCTGTATTTACTTTTACCTTATGGTTACCTTTAACCGAAAGTGAACCGATTGAATTACCCCTACTGTTACCCGATTTGACTCCATTAAATCAAACGCACGTCTTAATTATTGGTGATAATTTGGTCAATCGCTACATACTGACTGAACAATTAGAAAGTATGAAAATGCGTTGCTTTGCCGTTGATAATACGACAACTGCCTTAACTGTTTTAAATAAAGCCGGTAACACGCCCTATTGGTTAATTATTACAGATGACTTGATGTTAGATGCCTCAGGAGAACAACTGAGACAACAGCTTAAACAACAAACAAAATGCCCACAGACATTACTGATGATGTTATCGTCAACAGAACAACATAATGCGGAATTACAACAACTTGGCTTTACTGCTTACTTAATAAAACCTTTATCTTTATCACAACTACAAAAAGCATTAATTACCTTGTGGCAAATTTACAATCAAGAGTATCCATTAACTTTTGTCACCTTAGAAAGTTTAGAAGATCAAGCCGCTAAAGTTAGACAATTTGAACGTACCAAGAAAAACTACCACAATATGCCGGTTTTATTAGTAGAAGATAATGAAGTTAATCGCATGGTTGCATTTAACATGTTAGATCAACTGGGTTGTCAAGTCACAGAAGCGATTGATGGACAAGAAGCCATTGAATTGCTTGATAAACGAGAAGTTGCATATGGGGCATTTTCAATGATTTTTATGGACATCAAAATGCCAAGAATAAACGGATTTGAAGCCACACACTTAATTCGACAACGAGACCAAAAAAATGGACAACATCACGTTATTGTGGCAATGACAGCCAATGCAATGCAAGGTGATGCAGAGCTTTGTTTAGACGCTGGCATGGACGATTATATTTCCAAACCCATCACTTTAGAACGGGTGGCAGATATGCTAGAAAAATATTGTCACACATACACATCCAGCGCGTTCAAACCCGATAAAACAAAAGATTCCACACATGGCAAGCGAACTCTGCTCGTTGAAGACAATCAAATCAATTGCATGGTAGCAAGTAATATCTTAAAAAACTTAGATTGCCATGTTGATGTGGCGGTAAATGGAAAAGAAGCAGTCGATATTTGCACTCAACGATATTACGATTTAATTTTGATGGATATTCAAATGCCAGTAATGGACGGCGTGGAAGCCACACGACAAATTCGACATAATCGCAATAGTTTAAATCGTAAAATCCCCATCGTGGCAGTCACCGCCAATGTGATGCCGGCTGATGTCGAGTATTATTTAGCCAATGGCATTGATGAGTATCTAAGTAAACCCATCAGTATAGAAAACATGCGAGTCATGTTAGAGCGTTATATGCCACACTTATCTCTATCACAACCATATGAAATCACAGAAGAAACTTCATTTTCAACTGAGGATACTTTGATTAATAATACATCTAAGGCGATTATACCCAATTTGCCCACTTTTGATGCAAATCAAGCAAAACAAATCTCAATTAATAATATTAACATTTTGAAAAAAATCATCAATAAAATGTCAGAAGATGCGCCCAAACAACTGGAAAAATTATCGATTGCTTTGCAAACACAAGATATAGAAACCGCAGAACGTCTAGCGCACTCACTCAAAGGCAGTGCCCGCAGTATTGGCGCATTACAGTTGGGCGAACTTGCATTTTTAACAGAACAAGCGATTAAAGCAAAAGAATTTATTCAAGCAAATCAATACACTAAAGAAATGTTACAAGAATTTGAACAATTAAAAAACACTTGGGCAAAAATTGATTGGAATAGTTTTTTACAAGACAATTAGCTCAATTTAGCCGCAAAATAATTACGCAGCAAATTCTCAACATAAGGTAAATCAAGCAACCAAATTGTTTGAAAATGCTCTGTTTCTGCGGTAAACAAAAATCCAGACCGTTTTTCAACTTTCGGATTTAGCAAACTACCTTCTGTGACTGACAGTACTTTAGGCACATCTGCCGCAACAAAAGCATAAAATGGCATATTTTGAGGTACTTCTAATCCATATAAAATGACAGTTCTTTGAGTTTTAACTTGGGTTACCGGCAAGGCAATGGCTTCTTCCATCGAAATCAAAGGTACTTGCTGATTACGCCAACTGATAAAACCCAATAACCAATTAGGCTGTTTCTTGCTCACTTTTTCTGGTTTGGCATAATGCGTAATTTCAGCAATAATCGCATTGGGCAAAACAATTTCGCCCCCCGTAATTGGAATTAATAAGCTCTTAACAACAGATTGAGGATTTTGCATCGTTTTTCACATAGATAACTGATTTTTATATAGATTTTTTCTATATTATAGATACTTCGCTTTATTTTTATAGACTATATTACGAGAGATAACAATTCTATTGACATCTATTAACATGTCAACAAATGAGTTAACACTTT
>DYNN01000006.1 GCA_020721045.1 Thiomargarita sp.
CAACAGAAAGCGAATTATCAAATACATACATTTAAATATGTTTTTTGAAGCAGCGAATGAGGATAATGACCGAACAACGGACAAAAATCACTTTGCTTTTCAAACAAAACCCCAGTTTAAAAAATAATGTACAAAATGCTATATTGGAAATCTATCCTAATGCTTTAGATATTGCAGTAATAAAAGGTTTAACTATCCCATTGGTTACACAAACTGCTAAGTTACTAAGACCTAAATCAATAGACATGACCTTTTCATTCATTCGTAGAGTGTATAAGCGCAGCATCATACATCGATTTTTGGCACACTCACGCTTATTGGTGCATGACAACTGCGCGTTTACGCCCCCTACGAGCTAACTACCAACAGAGAATAGTTTACTTCTGTGATAATCGCGCTGCAATTCTCATCCGTAACGCGTTGAGTTTAATGAATCCTTCGGCATCTTTTTGATTATACGCACCACCATCATCTTCAAAAGTTGCAATGCTGGTATCAAACAAGCTGTTGTTGGGAGAAGCACGTCCAAGTATGGTGACATTGCCTTTATATAAACTGACACGAACTTTACCATTGACATTAATTTGTGAACTATCAATTAGTTGTTGCAATAATACCCGTTCTGGACTCCACCAATAACCATTGTAAATTAAACTGGCATAACGCGGCATTAATTCGTCTTTTAAATGTGCAACTTCTCTATCTAAAGTGAGCGATTCAATGGCACGATGGGCTTTTAACATCACTGTGCCGCCAGGTGTTTCATAGCAGCCGCGTGACTTCATGCCAACGTAGCGATTCTCAACTAAATCCAATCGACCAATACCATTTGCGCCCGCTACTTTGTTCAAATAAGTCAGCACTTCAGCAGGTGTCATCGGTTTACCATCAATAGCAACGATATCTCCTTGTTTAAAATCAAGTTCTAAAATAGTTGTTTGATCGGGTGCGCGTTCTGGTGATACTGTCCAACGCCACATATCTTCTTCGGGTACTTGCCATGGGTCTTCTAATACGCCACCTTCATAGGAAATATGCAGTAAATTGGCATCCATAGAATAAGGCGATTGTTTACCACGCTTCATTTCAATAGGAATACCATGATTTTCTGCGTAACTCAATAATTTTTCACGTGAAGTTAAGTCCCACTCACGCCAAGGTGCAATAATTTTAATTTCTGGTTTTAGCGCGTAAGCTCCCAATTCAAAACGCACTTGGTCATTACCTTTGCCAGTTGCGCCATGTGAAATGGTATCAGCCCCTGTTTTATTAGCAATTTCAATCAGATGTTTTGCAATTAATGGGCGTGCAATAGAAGTCCCCAATAAATATTCACCTTCATAAATCGCATTGGCACGAAACATAGGAAAAACGTAGTCACGCACGAATTCTTCTCGTAAATCTTCAATATAAATTTCTTTAATACCAAATTGTTGAGCTTTAGCACGTGCGGGTTCTAGTTCTTCGCCTTGTCCAATATCGGCGGTAAAAGTGACAATTTCGCACTGATATTGATCTTGTAACCATTTTAAAATGATTGAGGTGTCTAAACCACCAGAATAGGCAAGTACTACTTTTTTGATTTGACTCATAATAATTCCGTTAAAAACAGGGTATGGATAGTGAATAAAACCCCTTAGTTATTAAAAATAAAGAGGTTTAATTAATTTAATGATATATATTTATAGTAAAATAGGTATTTTAATGACAAATAGAATATTAATCATTTACCAGAAACTTCATCGTGCCACGCAATAATATGGCGTACTAATTCTTGTGAGGTGGAGTCAAAAACGCTTCCATAGTTAAGTGCATCTTCCGCTTCCTTTTTTTTGCCTGCCATGGCTAATCGCACAATTTGAGACCCTTCTGCATGAAATTTTTCGTGTAATTCTTGAACCTTAGCGAAATTTTTATATTTTTCTAATTCTGCACGATTAGCTTGCAGCCATTGACTGAATTCGCATTTATCAGCGGCAACACTGACTTCGTATTTACCGGTTTGAATAATATCATGTAGACGTTTTTTCCAAGAAGTATGTGAAACGACTGCCATGTAAATAGTGTTTGCAAGATTGCCCATAAGTTGATACTCATCATATAGAATAATAAAATGAAGCAGGTAATGAACGCTAAATATTATTATAACCGATGTATCGTTTTCAATCTTTGTTTTAACGAATACAAACGACATTTATTAGGAATTTGATACTTATGGTACGTTTTTTTGTGATTTATTTTATCTTAATTAGTATTGGAATGAGTATGTTAGAATTACCTGTATTGGATGATTATTATCGAAATTTTGGTGAATTATTAGCAATATTAATTGGCGGTTTAATTCACTTGTTTGATTCGAATGTTATCGTGAACAAAGCCGTATTAACTCAATTAAATACCGGTTTTGCCTTAGAAATCACACGTGAATGTTTAGCAGTTGAAACAACTTTATTATTTGGTGCAGCGGTTTTTGCGTGGCACGCCACTTGGCAACAAAAATTACTTTGGTTATTACCTAGCATCTTATTGCTCCAAATTATCAATATTATTCGTCTCATCACATTGTTATATATAGGAAAATGGCTTCCTAATAATTTTGATTTGATCCATGAAAATCTTTGGCCACTTATTTTCGCATTACTAATACTAATATTGTTTGTGTATTGGTTAGTGTTTTTGGAAGATTGTAAATTGAAAATTTTAAAAGAATGACAAATCTATCGTACAATCCACATATTAAACTTGTGGTAAACGAACATTAAGAGAATTGATGTTCAAAGTAGTGATTTTAAACATCAAATTTTAATCATCAGATTTGGCAAAACGAAGTTGAAAAATACCGGCTTTGGTCATTTTCAATTGAATTGCGCCTGTCTGTGAAGTGAGTAAAGTGAAAATTTGACGGTTTTTATAACGTTTTAGTACATCTGGTTTGGGAAAATTAAATCTATTTTTATAACCAACAGAAAATAAAGCGATTTCTGGATTCACTTGTTCAATAAAAGTTTCACTAGAAGAAGTTAAACTGCCATGATGTGGCACGACTAAGATTTGAGCAGCTAATTGATTACCAATGGATTTAACTAACCATTCTTCCGTAATTTGTTCAATATCGCCGGGTAATAAGATGGCATAATTACCTGTACTGATTTTCAGCACGCAAGAGCGATTATTGCCTTTGGGTAGATAGCGTTGCGAAGGATTGAGCATGTCAAAAGCCACACCATCTATTTCCCAATGTTGACCTAGATGACATGATTGAAAAGAATAATTGGGCAAAATATGATTTAATTCATGCGGATCGTTAGTAAAAATCTTGCTCACTGGCATCGCCGCCACAATACTGTTTAATCCGCCGCTATGATCACTATCTACATGGCTAACAATGATACGATCAATTTTTTTAATCCCTTGTGCGTTTAAAAATGGCAAAATCACGCTTTTACCACTGTCAGAATGTTCGCTAAATTTAATGCCAGTATCGTAAAGCAAAGTGTGATGTTGGGTGCGTATAACAGCGGAAAGTCCTTGACCTACATCTAATAAAGTAAATTGAATTCCTCCATGTTGGATGGGTTGTGTATGGTTTGTGGTGAAAAATAAAGGGCATAACCAAATGAAACCTAACCATTTATTGGGAAATCCACGCGGCAACAGTAAAATAAGTACACCCATTGTTGCAATAATCACAGTTAATAAAGACGGCTTTTCCCATTCCCACACGCTTAGTTGATCAAGCCAAACTAAATATGCCCATAATTTTTCCATCATGTAGGCAGTTATCGGGAGCACAAAATTGCTAATTGTAGGAAAAGTCAAAATCGTTAGGGTGCTAAATAATAAAAAAGGTAATACAATCAAGCTAACAATTGGGATAGCAATGGTATTAGCAAAAATTGTCGTGAGTGAAATATAGCCAAATAGCATGAGTAAAACTGGCAATAATGCGAGTGAAATAGCAATTTGCGCTTTGCTGAACGTTTTTAACCATATTCTTAATCTAAAAGAGAGTTTTAGATATAAAGATAATAGAAATAATTTTATAATTTTTAATAAGTTAGTTGATTGTTGTTGTGGTTTAAGACGATTAGCAGTTAGAACATTTTTTAAAATTAAAGAACGTTCAGGTATTTCCTTAAAATAATGTGCTTCTAATTGAAAAAAAGTATCTTGGCTAAATTGTTTTCTATAGTTAATGAAAGATAAATATTTGAAAATAAAGCGATTGTCTGTATATATCGTACGACGCCCAACAAATATGTATCCCAAAATAGCGACAGCTCCGAAAGATAACCAAAATCCTTGCGTTTGTATTGATAAAGGGTCCCAAATGAGAACAAAAAGTAATGCTAAAGATAAGGCTTGAGAAACAGCTACATGACGTTTTAATAAGAGTGTGCAGACAAATACTGTGGTCATGATAAATGCGCGTTGGGTGGGAACTGAAAATCCAGATAATAGTGCGTAAATGAACGCAATTAGTAAGCTGAAAATAGCTGCACTGTGTGGTGCGACAATTCTTAAGGCAACATAACTGGGATACAGGCGTAATTTACGAAATAGTCGAAAAATAAACAAACTACCCATGACAACAAGCCCAATGTGCAGACCAGAAATTGCCATGAGATGTACTGTGCCAGTGTGCTGTAAAATTTGATATTGTTGAGAAGAAATCGCGCGTTGCTGACCTATTGCTAAGGCGACAAGCAGATGAGTAATTTCATTATCTGGTAATGCTTGATAAATTGCCGAAGATAGACGATATCGCCAATTATCAATATGCCAATCACTGGGTTCTTGTAATAGTTTGGCTGCTGGAAGTTCACGTATGTAACCAACGGCAGATATGCGTTTGACCTGTGCAGAATATTTGGGAACGCCAAAATTTGACGAGGAATGTGGTTTTTTTAATCGTACTGTGAATTGCCAACGTTGTCCTGGGCGCAATTCATGCGTTGTTTTATACCAAGTTAAATATATTTTTCCTGTAAAATCATATTGTTTATCTTTGAGTTGCTCAGGGATAAAATGAAATTGCAATTTACGCTCGACTTGTTGCGGTAAATCAACAATATGACCTACAATAATAATGTCTTGGCTTTCTAGCGCTGTAGAAAAAGTTTGTGCTAAGATAGAATTGATGTGCCATAAAGTCCATATATATCCAATCGATATCGCCAATAAATAACGGAAAAAAGAATATTTAATACTGATGACGGCGAAACCAAGGATAATACCAAGATTAATCGGTAAATAAGGAAGATAATGACACAGTAAAATACCTGATAAAAAAGCAAGTGCCGTTAAACGCATTTTTTATAAAATAAACAATTTTTAAACGTTTTTTACAATAAATATGGCTAAACAATTCTTTAAAAAATGGCTACCCCATCCAACGACAGTAAAAAATAACAAAAATTTGCAATTTCTTGGTAATCTATTACACGATCCCAATTTATGGCATTTAAATAAACGATCGGTCTCAGGAGGTATGGCAGTCGGTTTATTTATGGCATTTATACCTGTGCCAATGCAGATGTTATTTGCAGCGATACTTGCTATTTTTTTTCGAGTCAATTTAGCATTGTCGGTCAGTTTAGTTTGGATTACCAATCCGTTCACAATGCCCCCTGTCTTTTACTTTTCTTATAAAATCGGTGCTTTTTTATTAGGCATAACCCCACAACATCTTGATGCCAGTTTCACCTTAGAATGGCTACTCAAGGTACTTGATCAAATTTGGCAACCTTTCCTATTAGGTTGTTTCACTTTAAGTTGTTTAAGTGCAACAGTAGGTTACTTTCTTGTTAGGGCATTGTGGCGTTCTCAAATTAAGCGTTTATGGAATGAACGTCGAAGCAAACGACTAACCGCATTAAACAAATTGAAAAAACATAATTTATCGGTTGAATAGTATTAAGTTCCCACTCAAACAAACAGTGGGAACTGCCATTTGTTAATTAAATGGATGACGTTGAATGATTGTTTCGTTACGTTCTGCACCAGTTGAAATAATATCAATGGGCACTTCTACTAATTCTGCTAATTTTTCTAAATAAGCGCGCGCATTTGCAGGTAATTGTTCATAACTTGTTGCGCCCACTGTTGATTCTTGCCAACCCGGCATTTCGAGATAAACGGGTTGACATTGGTCTAGCACTTCAACATCTGTGGGTAAGTGATTCAATTCTTGCCCACGATGATTATAAGCAACGCAAATTTTCAATGTTTTTAAACCATCTAATACATCCAGTTTAGTGATACAAAGTCCAGTTAAGCTATTGATAATATTGGAACGTTTTAACGCAACAGCATCAAACCATCCACATCGTCTTGCTCTGCCAGTGGTTGCTCCAAATTCAAAACCTTTCTTGGATAAATGCTCGCCGACATCATCAAATAACTCTGTTGGGAAAGGACCGGAACCCACACGCGTACAATAAGCTTTAGCAATGCCTAAAATGTAGTCAAAATCGCGTGGTCCTACGCCACTACCAGTTGCTGCTCCACCGGCTGTCGTATTGGAAGAGGTCACAAAAGGATAAGTACCTTGATCAATATCTAGTAAGGTCCCTTGTGCACCTTCAAATAAAATATTTTGCTTATTTTTTCGAATATTAGCTAACAAATCCACAGTATCAGTTATCATGGGCACAATGATATCTGCAATCGCTAAAATTTCATCTAAAGTCTTTTGAAAATTAACGGGTTCTGCTTTAAAATAATGAGTCAAAGCAAAATTGTGATAATCCAATACCGCTTGCAATTTATCCGCAAAATGTTGTTGATTTAGCAAATCTCCCACGCGTAAACCACGGCGAGCAACTTTATCTTCATAGGCAGGACCAATGCCGCGCCCCGTTGTACCAATTTTTGCGTTGCCACGTGCTTTTTCCCGTGCTTGATCTAAAGCAATATGATGTGGTAACAATAAAGCGCAAGCATCACTAATCCGTAAACGCTCACGTACTGGTACATTTTTACGTTCTAACATTTGAATTTCTTCGAGCAATGCGGTAGGTGACAACACAACACCATTACCAATAATGCAATGTACTTTATCACGCAAAATACCAGAAGGAATCAGGTGTAAAACGGTTTTTTCACTACCAATCACTAAAGTATGTCCCGCGTTATGTCCACCTTGAAAACGGACAACAGCACTCGCTTGATCGGTTAATAAATCAACAATTTTCCCTTTACCCTCATCACCCCACTGGGTACCGATGACAACCACATTTTTTCCCATAACGATTTCTCTTTGATTATAAAATTATTCGTTTCAATTGCTTGTATTTAATTCGACCACTTGCCAATTTTGATTAATTAACCGTAATTCTCGATCACAGCCCATGGCTTTGGCGTCACCTATTTGTTCGGGTAATTCGCAAATAACCAGTTGTTTTTGCTGACGTAACTGAGCAATTATTTGTTTAAGTTGTGGATCATTAATTGCTGGCGCAAAAATAGTGGAAGGTTTATCTGGTAATCGCGAAAACGAAGCCAACGCACGTAAATTAGTGCTAAAACCAGTCGCAGGACGCGATCGCCCAAACATTTTGCCAATGTCATAACGTCCACCTTTGGCAATCGCTTGTCCGTATTGTGGCACATAAGCGGTGAACACAATACCGGTGTGATAGGTATAACCCCGTAATTCTGCCAAGTCAAAATATAAATTATGTTGACCCAATTGCTCTGAAAGATGAACCAGATCGTCTAACGCTTGATGAATAGGGTCTGATGCCGTATTAAAAATTCGACGAGCAGTGTGTAATATATCGTCTTTACCGTCTAATTGTGCTAATTCATACAACATTTCATGTGCAGCACAAGGCGTATGCCAATTACCTAACAAAACATCAATTTCATCAATCGCTTTACGTTTAATTGCATCAAATAATTGCGTTTCTTGTTCTTTATTCAATTGGGCTTCTTGAATTAACGTACGATAGATACCAACATGTCCGATATCAATATGAAAATCTTTAATATCAATTGCTTGTAATGTTTCTAACATCAAAGAAATGATTTCTACATCACCTGCAACACCGGCATAACCGTAAAGTTCAGCCCCCACTTGCAAAGGTGAACGAGAACCAGCAAATTTGTTAGGACGTGTATGTAACACTGTACCCAAGTAACACAAACGGGTTGGAACTTCTCGCTTTAAATGGTGTGCATCAATTCGAGCGATTTGAGGTGTCATGTCAGCACGAATACCCATCATACGTCCAGTCAATTGATCAATCAATTTAAAGGTTTGCAATTCTAACGTGTCGCCAACGCCCACCAGCAAAGATTCTAAGTATTCAATCATGGGCGGGATAACGAGCTCATACCCCCAAGTCGTGTATAAATTGACCAAACGACGGTGAAGTTGTTCAAAATGAGCAGCTTCTGGGGGTAGAACTTCTGTAATACCTGCTGGTAATAACCAACGATCTTTATGATTCACTCGTAAATACCTAATGTATCCAATAAAGTAGTGTGACCCCAGAAATCATACTTAAAAAACCCAGTATACGCAGATTTTTATCATTCATAGCAATTAATTTTTGTAAATTGCTACGCATGATACTTGGGCTTAAAAAGGGCATAATTCCCTCAATGACCATGACTAATGCGAGGGCTATTAATAATTCGTCCCACATATTCTTTTTATTCCTGACAGTACTTTAAAAAATGTGAAGAAAGTCATTTTTTAATACCATTTTTTACAATAATTATCAAAATTTCTACAACTTTTCAATTGCGATTTTTGAATATTATGTAGTGCGCTAGTGGGTATCGCATCCACTTCATCTTTTAAGCACTTTAATAAAATACTTTCCACTTGATGAAATTTGGTTAAGGCATCTAATATTGACATAAAGCTTTCAATTCCATCCTCTTCTAAATCAGTGGCAATATCAGTGACAATGATGAAATTTTTCTTAGTTTGGTTATAATATTGGTGTTCTTCGTTAGTAGTACTTGGTTTTTTACACAGTACAGTTCTCAATATATGTTCACTATCTGCGATTTTTCTTGATAGATCAAAATTTTTAATACGTTCCTGAATTTGTGACTCAGTACTATTTGAATTTCTTTTGATGAATTCTTTAAATCCTTTAAATTCAATAAAATCAATTTGCTCTGATTCTGGCAATATTTTTAATGCATCGCAAGATTTTTGGGGAGAAGTTTTATTTTCTGCACAACAACGTTCTTTTGTCTGATCAAAATCAATGATTTCAACTTCAGAGTGAAGGCAACATACACCATGTAAATTTTTTACTTTTTTTAGTTTAAAATACTCTATCTCTATACCAAATTGTAAAAATTTGCTTAAAAAATCTTTTACATTCATACTAATTCTCGTAATGGTTTAGATAATTTAGCAAAAATTTGATTAAGTTCGTCAGTGACTTCTGAAATAAGTGAGCCGTCATTTTCTGTTTGTTCTGCTAAATAAAAATGAGTTTGTGATCTAATCTCACTATTTTCACTAAGAACTTTAAGTGCTTGAATAAGATAAGGACTGTGAGAAGTCAATAATACAGGAATTCCTTGTTCCACCAATTTAATAATAATTTTGGCATATTCAACTTGCCAAGTGGGATGCAAGTGAGTTTCTGGTTCATCTATAATCAAGGGACGACGTTTACCTAAAACATTAGCTTTTAACAACAATTGTAGTGTCCCAAACGCTTTAACCCCTGATGCTGCATTGATAGGGCGATAAGTAATCTCTTCTGTTTTATAAAATAAAAAATCTCTTTCATCGGAGGAAAAATTAAAACCAATGCCATTAACCACTTCCGAGATTTGCTGTTCTAATCCTTGAAATTCTGTTAAATCAAACAACGGTGAATATTGCGCATTTTCTATTTTATTTATCAAATCTTTTATATGAAGTGCTACTTTAGGTCTTGATGTACCCATATTATCAGTGTCAAGCAAGGTATCCGCGTAATTGATTAAACGATAGAATTGTAAATAAATAGGACTTTCAATAAAGGTCGCATCTTCAAAGAATAAATCATCGGTAAAACGCAATGCATTTACTTTATTAGATTGTATCCCTATTTCTACAATCTCATGTTCTCCTTCAAAAACAGATACTCGAGATAATAACGAAAGATTTCTCTTTGGGGTAATCTCAGAATAAAATTCAGAAAAAAACGTTTTTTGTAATGCTCTCTTGATTATTTCTTCTTTGTTTTCTTCTTGAAATAAAATTGTTTCTAATTTATCAAGATGATGCAAGATTTCAGTTTTTGTCTTATCACTATTAGAACTATGTTCTATATTTGCTGAAGCTAAAAGCGATAATAACTTTTGTTTTATGTCATTAAATTTTTTTTCAGTTGTTCCAAATAAATCAGCTTGCAATGAATTAATCAGTGTTCTAGGATAAAATTCGTCTACTGTCAAATGTCTAATATGAATATAAGGTAAGTTAGAAAGCTCTTTTCTAAGTAAAAAATAGATCATCTCAGCAATTTTTCTAATTTTAATTTCTCTATTTTCTTCTAAATCTTGCTCATAACGGCTTAAGGCTTTAATAAGCGCGAACCATAAGCGTCCTACAGTACTTTTGCCTGTATCATTATCACCTGCAATAACCGTTAAACCGTCCAAAGAGACTTCTGCACGTTCGATCATGCCCAGATTTTCAATTTTTAATTGCATATTTCCAAATAACAGAGTGAATAAACAATATTAAAACATTGTCTATCACTCTAATATCCTAGATTTTACTCAGTAGATTGAGGTAGTTGGTTTTTGAAATAGCGGAAGAAATCTGAATCTGGTTGCAATAACAAAATATCGCTTTTATCGCTAAATGATTTCTTATAAGCATTTAAAGAACGATAAAGTTCGTAAAATCCAATATCTTTCTGAAAAGCGTCCGCATACAATTGGGAAGCAGTTGCATCGCCTAAACCACGTATAATTTCGGCTTCTCTTTCTGCCACCGCAACAATTTCTACACTTTCACGATCGGCTTCTGCACGAATTCTTTGAGCATCGGCTTTACCACGTTGTCGCCAATCTTCTGCCACTTGCTCACGTTCGGTGCGCATTCTTTTATAAACTGCTGCACTGACTTCTTTGGGTAATTCAATCTTTTTGATTCGCACATCCACAATTTGAATACCAAATTCTTTTGCCCGTTCACTGGCTTGCTTGGTAATATAATCCATAATCACTGCACGATCGCCAGATACAACTTCTTTAATATCACGAATACCAAATTGACTGCGTAAACCATCAGCAACCACTTCACTTAATCGATTGCTAGCACGATCTTCGTTACCGCCCATAGTGGTGTAATATTGCCTCACATCCTCAATGCGCCATTTGACGAAAGAATCAACGATTAAGTTCTTCTTTTCTTTGGTTAAATATTTCTCAGATTTTGAATTAACAGTTTGAATTCGTTTATCAAATTTATAAACTCTTTCCACTATCGGTACTTTAAAATGTATCCCCGGTTTATAATCAGCATGGATTACTTCACCTAAACGCAGTTTTAAGGCAACTTCTGTCTCTGAAACGGTAAATAGAGACATTAACGAAATAATCGTACTAATAATCAATAAGATCAGAACAAGCAATTTACTCATTTCCATTAGCGACTTCCTCTGCTGCGTGGATCATCAATGGGGGTATTTGTAGTAGCTGGTGGTGCAGTCACTGTTGGTTGATTATCTGTTGATAATACGGGCATTGAAGGTAATTTTTCTTTGCTTGAATTTAACAGTTTATCCAAAGGTAACAGCATGACATTATTCCCTTTATCAACATCAACTAAAATCTTAGTACTATTCGATAACACCGTTTCCATCGCTTCCAAATAAAGACGCATACGAATAATTTGAGGTGATTTATTAAACTGAGCCAAAATACTTAAAAAACGTTTAGTTTCACCAGTGGCTTGCTCCACAACTGTCACTTTATAAGCAGCTGCTTGTTGTTCTAATTTTGCTTTAGTACCTTCAGCTTGTCGTTTAATTTTATTCGCATAAGTCTTAGCTTCATTTTTATAACTTTCTTCATCTTCACGTGCTTTAATAACATCTGCAAAAGATTCTTGTACTTCAGCTGGGGGTTGTGCATCTTGCATATTAACATTATTAACAGACAAGCCCGCCAAATAACGATCTAGCATTTCTTGAATTAACAATTTCGTATTTTGAGCTACCTCGTCACGTCCTGTAGTCAAAACATTGTCCATAACGCTATTACCCACGACTTCACGTAATGAACTTTCAGTTGCTTGACGCAAAGTTTCATCCGGCTCACGCACGTTAAATAAATAATCTTTCGCATCACGCACTTGATATTGAATGACTAATTCCATTTCAATAATATTTTCATCTTTAGTCAACATCAACGCTTTATGTGTCACAGCGCGAATTTGATCAACGTTGACTTTTTGCACTTGTTCAATGGGATAAGGAAAATGCCAATTTAAACCTTGCAAAGTTGTACGTGTATAAGCACCAAACCGAGTTTCAACCCCTTGTTCTGCCGGTTGTATAATATAAAAGCCAAATAAACTCCAAATAATCAGCATAACAAAAAAAATAAAGCCAATGAATCCCCAGCCAATACCTTCTCCATCACTACCACCGTGAGTAGGATGTTTACTACCTCCAAAAATATTTCTAAATTTATCCTGTATTTTTTTTACCACTTCATCCAAATCAGGTGGTCCTTGATCATCTTTTCGGTGGCCCCAAGGGTCTTTATTCCCATTACCACCCGGTTCATTCCAAGCCATATATAGACTCCATTGACTGTAAATGCAAATAATACACAATAATTCCGTGTAGCTGTTGCTTGAGCAAAATGTTTAATTGTATGAATTTGGTGAAAATTCTGCAAGAGAATTTATAGATTGCAATTGCGGTTCTGAAGCGAATAATTGAGTAAGCTTTTGATCTGCTATATATATATCTAGTAAACTATCGCCATTTTCCGCATAACGTTCTTCGATAACGATACCTGATGCGAACAAGCGCGCACGTAATTCCCCGTGTTCTACAGGGACTCTTACCCATTGATGGACGCGATTTTGATTAAGATAATGACTTAATGCCGCTTGTAATAAATCAATACCCTCTCCAGTCAAAGCCGATAACCAAATTTTAGTCACCTGTCCCGTTTGATCTCTTTCTTCGCGGGCTTCGCTGTCGGGTAATTGATCAATTTTATTATAAACAATCAATTGCGGCACTTCTTTAGCACCAATTTCTTCTAATACTTGATTGACTTGTGTCACGCGTTCTTGACGATGTTCATCACTGGCATCAACAACATGCAGCAATAAAATCGCTTGGCAAGTTTCTTCTAAAGTTGCGTGAAAAGCAGCCACTAACGTATGAGGCAATTGCTGGATAAATCCCACTGTATCCGCTAAAATCAGAGGAGTTTTGTCAGGCAATTGCACTCGTCGTAATGTAGCATCTAAAGTGGCAAACAGTTGATCTGCCACGTATAAATTTGAATGTGTCATGTGATTGAATAAAGTTGATTTACCCGCATTCGTATAACCAACCAAAGAGATCACCGGCAATTCCGCTTTACGTCTTGCTTTACGACTAAGTTCACGCTGTTGAGAAACTTTTTCTAACCGTTTATAAATATATTTAATGCGTTCCGCTAGCAAACGACGATCAGTTTCCAACTGCGTTTCACCTGGTCCGCGTAATCCAATCCCACCGCGTTGCCGTTCTAAGTGAGTCCAACCACGTACTAAACGCGTTGATAAATATTGCAATTGCGCTAATTCAACTTGTAATTTTCCTTCAAAAGAACGGGCGCGCTGAGCAAAAATATCTAAAATGACACCGGTGCGATCTAACACACGACACTGCAATGCACGTTCTAAATTTCTCTCTTGACTCGGCGTTAATTCATGATTGACCAAGACCACATCTGCTTTTTTGAGAGCGACCATATCGGCAATTTCTTGCAATTTGCCACTGCCCACAAAAGTACCCGGTTCTGGGGTATGTCGGGTACCTGTTATCTTAGCGACAGTAACCACACCGGCTGAATGGGCAAGTTCTGAAAATTCAGCTAAATCAGCCTGATGTGTTTTACACGTCAAGGTTAAGTGCACTAAAATAGCGCACTCCCCATTTTTTTGTGGTCGATCAAACATCCAAAGTCCTTTTAAAAATAATGACGTAGGGAATAATTAACACACAAATTTATTCTTCAGATTTTTCATCATCAAATTCTTCGATATTCATTCTCACATTGCGAGCAGGTACAATTGTAGAAATAGCATGTTTATAAACCATTTGACTCACAGTATTTTTTAATAAAATAACGAATTGATCAAAGGATTCCACTTGACCTTGTAATTTAATCCCATTAACTAGATAGATAGAAACTGGAATACGGTCCCTACGCAGCGCATTTAAAAAAGGGTCTTGTAATGATTGCCCTTTGATTTTACTCATTTTATAATTCTCCTTCGTATTTTAAATAACTTTCACCACCATGCCACCGACAAAAATTGCACTTTGTTGTTTTTCTATTAGGATAGCATTTTAAACTTCAATTATACTGTACCTATGCGAATCTTTCTCACTTTGCTTTCAACTGATGCGGCAAACTCACAATAAATTTACTTCCTTTTCCTTCTTGAGATACCGCTCTAATACGTCCTTTGTGTTGCTTAACAATTTGATAAACAATAGATAAACCTAATCCTGTACCATCACCAATAGGTTTGGTCGTAAAAAAAGGATCAAATATTTTAGCCAATACTGATTTAGGAATTCCCTTACCTGTATCTTGGATAATAATATGAACAAATTGATCATCTGCTGAAGTAGATATTTGAATAATACCTTTTTCTTCAATTGCTTGCACTGCATTAGTTAATAAATTTAAAAATACTTGATTAATTTGTGAAGGAGAACATTCAATAGTTGGAATATTACCATAATTTTTACGTACTTCTGTTTTATATTTCAGCATATTATGCGCAATAATCAAAACGCTATCTAAAGATTCATTCAAATTCACGTCTGAAATAGCGGCTAAATCTAAGCGACTGAAATTTTTCAAATTAACGACCAAGTTTGAAATTTGAGCAATACCGTGTATTGTATCGGCAATTAATTGTTTCATCTCAATAAAGGTGTCATCTTCCTCAAATTTCTGGCTTAATTCCGTAATTGTGGCAAATTGTGTATTAATTGCTTCTTCAGATGTATCACCTGCCGTTAATAATATGACTAATCGATTGTAAGCATCAATTAATTCTTTGATTTCTTTCAATAAATCTTCAGTCAGCTCTACATTATTTTTAATATATCCCAAAGGCGTATTAATTTCATGCGCAACACCCGCCACCATTTGACCCAAGGAAGCCATTTTTTCTGATTGAATTAACTGCGTTTGTGATTGTTTTAAACGTTTATACGCTTTAGTCAATTCTTGGGTGCGTTCTTGTACGCGCTTTTCTAAATTATTAATTAATTCACTGAGTTGTAACTCCATACTGCTAAATGAAAGTGCCAATTCACCAATTTCATCTTTTCGATCAACAGGTAAATCTTGATCCCATTGACCTTCAGCAATTTTTTTAGCTGCAACATTTAATTGCATAATCGGTTGAATAATCCATTGAGCCGCAATAAATCCAATTAAAATCGCCACTAACAGTGCAATAAAAGTAAGTAAAATCGTATCACGTGTATTTGCATTAATATTTTTCATAAAATCAGTTTCAGGAATAATCACCACCGTCAACCAATCTAAACCGCGTCCATCTTTTAGCGGTGAAATTTGCAGATAATACCGTTCTCCATTGAAAGTAAAATTTAAATGCTGCGTTGCAGTAATTTGAGTAAAATTACCAAATGTTTTAAGTAAAAATTGCGCTGTGGCTTGTGTGATTGTATCTTTACTTTCAGTTGCCACCAACCGACTGATTGATTGAGTTGTTTCTGTTCGGATAAAAGGCAATTCATCTGTGGAAGTCGCAATCAAATTGCCAGTGCGTTCCATGATAAAGGTTTGTCCCGTTTGTCCAATTTTCAAGTTCTTTAAAAATTTACCCACTTCTGCTAATGTCAAATCGGAACTCGCAACCCCGACTAATTGACCACTCATATCATGAATTGGTTGATCCGCTGAAATCGTCATGCTGACACCAGAAAAATACGCATAAACCTCTGTCCATATTGGCTTATTTGCTTTGATTGCTTCAATATACCAAGGACGAGAACGGGGATCATAATTTTCTTGAATTTTATCAATTTTGATCTGATTACCATTATCATCAACCGACCAAGTGCGAATCACGCTTTTGCCATCGGTTCTATCCATATCTTGAATCATACTGGAACCGTCGTCAAAAAACTGTACCCCAATATATTCGCCCGTTTCAGTGCCTAATGCCACATAACTCACTGTATTAAAACTTTTTCTTTCATGCCATAAATAACGTTTCAACTCTGCTAAATTATCTAATTTCAACACGCCCAAGCGCACCGCGTCAGCATTGAGTTGATTTACTAAATGAGGCATTTCTAGATAAGTGCGCAGATGTTGTTGAATCCGTGTAGTAAATTCGTCGCGCAGTTGAGCAGCTAAATCATTTACTGCTTTTTGTCCATTATTAAATGATAACCATCCCGTTAATCCAACTGCGAGAATAATTTGTCCGACAAATAGGAAGATAAGTACGAATTTAAGGGGTAGTTTTCCTGAAATTTTTGCAGTTAATACGGCAATTTTTTCCTTCAGTTTTACGTGCATAGCAGTTTATCTCGGGGTGCATGATATTTAGACAGAAAAATTACTTACTCACCTTACGCACAACAGTGTTTGTAGGGTGCATAAACGCAGTGTCATGCACCAAGCAATTTCAACGTCACAAAGGTGTATGACGCTTCGCTTATACACCCTACAAACCAATGCCATTAAGTTAAGCGTTTCCTCCCTTTTTTAAAGGGGGAAGCAAAATTTCCTTAACTTAATGCTATTGACCAAGCAGGGTGCGTTAGGTATCGTAGGCTAAATTAGAAATAACCGCATAATCTCATTATTTTTCATAAATTCCCTAGGCGACAAAGCAATGAAAATTTGAATAAGGACACTCTTTTGGAGCGTTGCATAGCTTATGTTTTACAGGATTATAATGAATTAACACTATCTATTAATAATAAATAATTTACTAATAAACGTAACTTATTGATTTAATTTAAATTAATTTGGAATATAATTTGCTTAATAATTTAATTATGCATTATAACTTAATAAAATTACTAAAAATATTAGTAATAATTATTCATTTTTACGACGTTGGCAACACTTAAAATTTGCTATACTAGGCAAAAAATCAAAGAAGTTTAGAACGGAATATCTTAATTGTCAACTGCTTAGATTGTTTTATAAACTCTAAGGTAGCACGATGTCAACATCAATCTAAGTAGTACAGACCAGACCTATTTTTTAGGGATATAGAATTATGAAACACACAAAAAAAACTACTTATCAACCACTTTTTGAACGATTGGAAGATCGCATATTATTAGACGCAAATCCTTTAGCAACGCTTGGCTTACCTGCCGAACATTTCATTAATGAGGATTTTTCTTTTTCTATTGCTTTTGAAAATGCAACAACTAATCAAAAAACAGGCTATGGACCCTTTATTGATTTGACTGTGGGTGCAGGTGTCAAACTCGCCGATGGTACAGGCAACCCTACTTATTTGGGACATAATCTACCCAGTTATCTTATCCAAGAAGTGGGGACTTGGGATGGAAGCAAATGGGTCAATAGTGGTGGTAGCGAAGTTGAAGAACATCCTTACGGTATTGGTTTAATTTTTCCAAAAGCAGCGGGATTTGGCGATAAATGGCTATTAGTACAACTGCCTTTTGGTAGTTTTGTCGATAATCAGCCAAAAGCAGAACTTTCTTTTTCTGCCACTTTGGATGAAACTGCACGCCCCGCTGTTCCAGGAACTGGTTTAGCACCCTTAGGTTCTGTTTATAACATTCCTATTTCCGTGAATGCAACCGGTGCATTTCGTTATGGTCATGATCCTTTAGATAATGCTGTTACTGATCATCCCATCATTGGTGCAACTCATACTGACACTATTATTCCTAAAGTCCTTGAATTAACAAAAACTTCTAATGCTCATGAAGATGAAACAGCAACCGGACGTAATTTTCCTGTTGAATATACTTTAAATATAGATATTGCAAAAGATGCGGTCATTCCTATCCCGCAATTAGTTGATTTTTTACCAGATAATTTATCTCATCTCGTTATTAATTCCATCACAGTACAAGGTACATCCATCGGCATTCCTGCAACGACTTTGGAAGAACCTACTATCGATCCTTTAGCCATTCCGGATAAATCTCAACATACTTTACCCAATAGTGATTTTCTTTTTCAATTTGCGGGTGATATAAAAGGGACAACGGTAAAAGACGATATTGTTATTAAATATCAGATTTTTGTCCCAGAATTCAAAGCAACAGGCACAGCAGATAGTGATAGAGTCATTGACAAAATAAGTGATAAAGAACCTACTTCTATTAATGAATCTTATGTCAGTGCCACTTATCACAGTGATTACCCGCTAAGCCCCTATGCGGGCGTTGCTAACGGCGTTGTTGTGCACGATGGTAAAATCAATACGGTAGAAACAGACACACCAACCGGTAAACCAACGAATACAGGTACTTCTGCTGATCCTGTTTATCAAGATAATGGCAATCCTGTCGCTGATCCAGTTGATAATGATCCAGCCGATTATTCACTTGATGATCTTTCTATTGCGATTCAAAAATCAGGCAAACAAATAACAGCCGGTAATACTTTACCCGGTGTTGTCGTCGAATATACTTTAAATTTTCAAATTTCTGATTATTTTGCTTTTAAGAATGTAGTGATTGATGATAAATTTTCAGATGGACAACGATTTGATTCTACTTTTATTCCTAAATTAGTTATTAATGGTAACGAAACGCATATCAGCGCAAATGCGCCTTTTACGGGTAGTTTTTCTGGAAACGTCAACAGCACATTTACAATAGGCAATAATATTTTTGCCACTGTCAATACTGGAACACCCGGAACAACGGATGGATCAACCGCAATCAAATTTGAAGTTTCTGATGAACTCATTCAACGTGGTTTAGATGGCAATTTAGTCGGTAATAGAACGCCTACTCACACACCTGGCACTACGGGCACTATTGTCTATCGCACCATTATTCAAGAAGAATTTACTGATGTTCATTTGACACCCGGTTATACGGGAGATAAAAGTGTTGATAGTGGTGATGTATTAGATAATAAAGTCCAGATTAAAGGCGATCTCATTGATCAAACAAGTAAAACTCCATTGGGCACTAGTGAAGATGATGACAGTTCAGCCAAAGTGCAAATTGCTATGCCCACGATGCAAAAATATATTTACGCAATTAACGGTGCAAAAGTTTTTAAAGTACCGCCACGCTTGGGTGCTGGTGAAATAGTTACCTATCGTTTGACTGCGACTTTACCTGCAGCCGATACCGAAAATTTTAAATTAGTCGAATTCTTACCACTACCTGTATTTAATGTTTCAAAACCAAATTTATTAGCTGATCTTTTCACAAATCAAACAATTACTCAACCCAATTACGTTACAACACCAGATTACACGCCACCGGTCGGTGTGATTGCTTATGGTCCTTCAAATACACTTTATGGTGCAGGTTATGCGGGAATAACTTCCACCGCAACACCTGTTCTTACGAAGCTCCCAATCAGCACTGATAATAATCCCGATATTACTATCAAATATGATATAGTCGATGGTAAGCCTGTAAATAACGAGTTACACATTAGTTACGGCAATTTTGATACAGAACCCACCAAAGGTGCTGTTGTTGACATTTTATTCACGGTGATGGCAAGTCAAGACCCCTTTGCACATGATGGTTTCTTCTTAACTAATCAAGCTGAAAATACTTTCGGTAATACACAAAATTCTCCTGCTAACGTCAGTGATATTGTACAAATTCTACTGGTTCGTCCCGATATTAAAGTCAGTAAAGGCACAGTTGCTACCACTTCTGACAGTGGCACATTCACGCCAGCACTTGGTACTTTAAGTAATTTTGGTGCGATTCAGGAAACAGTAGGCAGTTCTTTCACAGGATTAATCAACCCAGTACCCAGTTCTGCATTAGCCACTCCTCCTTCATCAGGCGGATTTCCTTCGGATAGCAATTTAGCAAATAGTGACGGTGGTGATATTGTCCGCTTTGCGATTACTTTAGAAAATAAGGGTGGTAAAGAAGCTTACGATCTAGTGATTAAAGATACATTAGCTGATGGTTACCAAATCCCAGCTTCCGGTTTAAATTTATATATTGGGCGTGGTGATGAAACAACTCTCTTAGATGCCATTGATACACCCGGAGGCAGCGGGACAAAGCTCAGTGCAAGTGGCAATGCAGAAAATTTATTTACCAGCGGATTAGAAATTATAGACCTTGGAGAAACTGACTTAGATAATCCTGACAGTGCCACAGGTGCGATCGCTAAAGGCTATGATCCCAACAATACCACAGGACAAAATTATCATGATGATCCCTTAATTAAAGATGATACAGACGAAAATGATGGCTCTAATGTCATTATCATTATGTATGATTTACAACTAAAACCCGGCGTTGAACCGGGTACAATACATGAAAATAAAGCTGAGTTGCTCTCTTACGCAGTCAAAGACGATAAAGGAATTAATTTCCTCAATGGTCAAGCAAGTCCTTCCTTTGATATTGCGCAAGTAAAAATTGCTGAACCCACGATTGGAAAAGTATTAACGACAACTGATCAAACCGTTACCACCGATTCTAACTTAACTATCGGAGAAATTGCGACTTATACTTTAACTGTGACTTTACCAGATGGTGAATCTAAAAACGTTAAAATTACTGACAATATTCCTTTTGGAATGAAGTATGTACCTAATACTGCTGTTTTTACGCAAGGTACTTTTAATGGCGAAATTAATGGTAAAACCTCAGGAATTGGTATTGCTGACTGGACAGTCACCAATGATGGTAGCAATGGTGGAGATATTATTTTCAGCGCACTCTCCCCCGTTAAAGTCACTTCTGAATTGGGTGACAAAGTCATAAATCCCAGTGACACCGGTGCTGCAAGTAGTAAACTAAACAACACATTCACTTTTACTTACCAAGCACAAGTCATTGATGTATATGATGCAGTGGATGGTGCAAAATTAGCCAATCAAGCTAAAGTTGAAACAGCTACCAGCAATTCGATTAGTTCAGACAAAGTGGAAATACAACTGGTCGAACCCAAGATGGAAATCACCAAAGATATTACCGAAACCGCAGGTAAAGCAGGAGACACGGTTAATATTACTTTGAAAGTTAAAAACGTGGGTTCTTCTCCCGCTTTTGAAACTGTCGTTAAAGATTATCTTGATCCACTTAAATTTACCAACGTTACAAGTAGTGATCAAAACGGATTTCTCTACGATTTTGCTGGTAATCACGTCATCTACACCGCACCCGCTGGTGTCACAATAAATGTCAATGGCGAACTGACTTTCACTTTCACCGCTAAATTAACCGGCGATGTTAAAGCGGGTGAAACACTGATTAATACTGCCCGTGTCACAGAAGTCACGACTTTACCGGGTGTCGTAGCCGGTGAACGCAACGAACCTAGCGTAGAATCGACTGATACTGTGTTAATTACAGCACCGACTTATACAAAAGTGTTGATCAATACAGAATTTGATAACGCTACTATCAATAACACGAGATTACAAGGCGTTATTGGTGAATTAGCCACTTACCGACTCACTTTCACTGTACCACCCGGTAAAATGAGCAATGTTGTTTTTGAAGATACTTTGGACAAAGGATTGGGTTTTGTTGCATTAACCAGCATCAGCAGCACAGGCACGATTACGTCGGATGCGGGTACACCGGATATTCCTAACTTTACCGCGACAGCGATTACCGATGCGACAGAATTAGCCAAATTAGTGGTAGTGGGCACTATCACGGGCGATGGTAATGCAACTAATCAAAAGATACCGTTTAATTTTGGTAATTTGACCAATGCAAGTACAACGGTACAAACGGTGACTTTGCAATATCAAGCGATTGTATTGAATACAGCCGCTAATCAAAGCACTGCCAAAGAAACCGGTCCCTCACTCAATAACATGGTGAGCATTGTTTATAATCCCGCCAGTGAACAACCCGCTTCTTTAGCAGGAACTGTATTTAACGATCAAAATGACAGCAACACTCAAAATGGGAGTGAACCTGGTTTATCCGGCATCGTTGTCACATTGAAAAATGAGACAACGAGTGCCGTTTACACGCTGCTGACCGATAGCAAAGGTCAATATAAATTCAATGGATTGCCACCGGGTAGTTATACTGTTAGCGTCAAAGATGAATATATGCCAGTTAATATGGCAGCCGTTGCTAATAATACACCTATCACATTAACGGCTGCTCAAAATGAGACAGGTGTTAATTTCGCGCTGAAGGGTAATAGCAAAATTGGAGATACCGTCTTTTTTGACTATGACAAAGATAAAAATTTTGATAGTGTCAAAGAAGACATAGACAATGACAATCGCCTAGATAAGAAAGAAGATTTAGATGCTGATAATGCTTTGGATTTTGGTGAAGACAAAGACGGTGATCATCATTTAGACGTGGCTGAAGATTTAGACAATGATGGTCGTTTAGATGGTAGAGATGTCAATAATAATGGCATGTTAGAAGAGAAAGAAGTCGGTGTTCAAAGCACGAATGTAGCATTGTTATGGGCAGGACGTGATGGCAAATTTGGGACAACAGATGATATTAATTATGGATTAGCCACAACTAATGCCAGTGGTGTTTATGATTTTAGTGCATTGCCGGCTGGTAATTATAAAGCTACTGTTCAAACACCAGCAACATTATTGACGACTCCACAAACAGTAGAAATCGCTTTAACACCCGGTACTACTTACACCCAAGCAGATTTTGGTCTTGTAGACAGCAACATCATTGGTGATATGGTTTACTACGATAAAAATAACAATGGTGCATACGACTCTGCTACAGAAGCCGGTGTTGCTGGTGTCACAGTCACAGCGATTTGGGACAAAAATAATAACGGTATTTACGGTGATACAGTCGGTGGCATTGCTGATGTCACCTACACTACAACGACAGACAACAACGGTCACTATAGCTTTGCAGGTTTGTCAGACGGAACGTTTAGAGTAACAGCAACTGGTCTTGCAGGATTGACGGCCACTGCGCCCAAAACAATTACTTTTGCAAACCCAACCCTCATTACACCAGCGACACACGGCACACAGAGCAATCTGACCGCAGATTTTGGTTTACAAGACACCGCCAATACGACAAAAATTACTGGAACTATCAAAGCAACCGGTGCAAGTGCTACTGACTACCTATTACCTTTAGTTCCCGTGACAGCAACCTGGTGTGGTGCAGATAATACTCTAGGAACAGCAGATGATATCGCATTAACGGTCAACACCGATGCCACCGGAAAATATACCTTCAACGGAGCACCAACCGGACAATATCAAATCAGCATTGCGCCCAGCAGCACTTACACGATTCCACCGGCTGCGGGAACACCTGATCCCAGCTATAGCATCACGCCCATCGGTACTTTGGTAAAAACAATCACTGCGACTGCGACAACTAATACGCACAACTTTGATCTTACAGCAGTAGAGCCAATACTCAATGTTGAAAAAATCGCTATCATTGAACCTGTTTTAACAATTATTAAAATCGTTGACGATCTCAGTCCCGACGCAGGTAACATCGTCACATTCACCTACACAATCGCACACCCTGCTAATAGTGAAACCAATGCTTACGATGTCACCTTTGAAGATACCTTACCAACCAAGCTACTCACTAATGTGACAGGATCAGGACTGATATCAGCGCTACTCGACGGTGTTAATGTTTCAAGCAATTTTGAATGGGTTGCCACCAATAAATTACAATTAAAAACAGGCAGTTTACTTGATATTCCAAAAGATAAAGTACTCATTATTACCGTCAAAGCCAAGCTAGACACCAGTGTTATCCCCAGTGAAGTACTTAACAGTACCGCAACCATTCAATGGTCAAGTTTAGATGGTAATAATATAGACGGTAGTCCTATTACAGATCGTTCTACTTATGTGGATAATGATAGTGAACGCACTGGTACAGGTGGAATAAACGACTACACGGATTCTGATGATGCACCAATTAAAATTGTCCCGCTAAATCCCACCAAAACCATCGTAGCCACATCAGAAGCTCATACAACTGGAAATAACGTTGCCATTGGTGAAATCATTCGTTATCGCTTGCAAATGGAATTACCAGAATCGACGATGAACAACTTGCAATTCAAAGACATTTTGCCAGACGGATTAAAATTTTTGAATGATGGTACTGCACGTGGGGTATTATTGCACACTGATACTTTAGCGAATATGGGTGATAATCGTCTTGGAGTTGGAGTCGGTCCTAATGCTAAGGATTATGATAATCTATCAACCACAGAAATTGAAAGTGTTATTCATATACCAAACCACCAACTCACTGATGCAGAGGTAAACGCATTTTCACCTAATGTTCCTCTAATCGAGAATTTCGCATTTAGCATCCCAAATACTAATCCGGGTTCAGATGTAACTTTTTTCATTAACACAGTTACCAATCCAAGTAACTTAGGTAAAGAATACGCTATCATCGAATTCAACGCGATTGTCACCAATGAAATTGAAAATCAAAGCGGAATCACACGAGCAAATCTTTTTGAAGCGCATATTAACAGTGCGTTAGCAGCCACGTCAGGAACAGTCACCGTCACAATAGTGGAACCCTCAGTGGCAGTAACAAAAACGATTACCACAACACCCACTGATGCAGGAGACACCATTGTCTATCAACTCGTTGTTACGAACAGTGGTAACGCAGATGCTTTTGAAGTAATTGTCACTGATCCTTTAGATGATCATATTGATTATCAATCACATACCGTTTTACCCGGTACTTTAACTGTCACGCCTACTGTCAATGTAACCACGGAAGACGTTGAGTTAAAAGTAGATAAATTAGCCGCTGGTGAAACTGCTACTATTACGATTACTGGTCAGCTAAAAGATTCTATTCCACCTGCTTACAATTTACTGAATAAAGCAGATATTATTTATACCAGTTTACCTGGTTCTGGTAGTCATATTACGACCACCACTGATCCCAATTACGTACATGAATCAAACGCAGGGACAGCAGGCAGCACAACAGGTGAACGTACAGGCACAGTAGTAGACACCACTGATCCCAATGACTACGTTGGTAGCAGCAACATATCAACAACATTACCCAGTCCCACAATTACCAAAACTATCGACACTACCAATGTTTCAAACACAGCGGGGAATAATGTAGCGATTGGTGAAATCGTCACTTATCACATCGCAGTCACCATGCCAGAAGGCACCATCAAAGGCTTAAAAGTCAACGATGACGTGCCAGTAGGAATGAAATTAGTAGGTACACCTAAACTGATTTTGGATAATTTTGCGGGAACTGTAAAAGATGTTAATGGTGTTATTGTTATTGATGACGGTGCTATTACCTACAGTGGTGGTACAACCAGTGGAGCAAATATCGCTTTTAGTTTTGGAGATACCACAGCAACCGGTGATGGCGACTCAACTAACAACACTTTTATTATCGAATATCAAGCGGTTGTAATCAATGAAGCTGGCAATGTTCAAACAGATACACTACAAAACAGTGCAGACTTACAATTTACTGATCCAAACGATCCAAGTAACGATATCACAAACATTACCACGCCTGCCGATCCCATAGTCACCATTGTTGAACCCAAACTAGAAATTACCAAAGCGTTATCTTCCATTATCGAAGTACAAACAATCGCCGGTGGTTTTAATACTTTTGAATACACTGTAATTGTTAAACATAATGCGAGTGCGCAAGCTTCTGCTTATGATGTGGTGATTAAAGATTTATTGACAGATACTAATTTAACGTTGATTCCAAACTCAGTGACCACATCTGGCGTTACTGCAACTGTGGATAAGGGCAATACAACGGGCGATACTACAGTAGAAATTTCCTTAGCTGAATTAAAAACTTCTGAAACCCTCACTATCAAATTTCAAGCGACAATTCCTAACAATTTAGCTGTAGGTACTGATATTGACAATACTGCAACTGTAACAGGTGACAGCATACCCGGCACTATTACTGATGATGACGAACAACGCGAACAAACTGTAGATAGTGATGTAATAACTACAGTGGGAGCGATTGGTGATCAATTGTGGTTAGACAGTGATGGCGATGGTTTGATAGATGTAGGCGAACCCAATTTACCGGGTGTGACAGTTGAATTATTGATTGGCACTACTGTTGTAGGATCAACAACGACAGATAGCGATGGTAAATATTATTTCCCCGATCTGCCTGCTGAAAATTATAAAATTAGAATAGACACCAATACATTGCCAGACGGCATCACTATCACCAATAGTACAACCAAAGGCACTGCCACAATCGCAGGCACTGGTTCTGTAGGCGTTAATAATTTCACTGTGAACTTAACCGCTGGACAAGAACGTTCAGATGTAGATTTTGGTTACAAAGGAAATGGTTCAATTGGCGATTTAATTTGGTTAGATGCCAATGGTCTTCAAACCCAAGACAGTAATGAGTTTGGTTTTCCTAATATTGATGTCACACTTAAATTTGCTGGTAAAGACGGTGATTTTGCTACATCTGATGACAATATTACTTACACCACAAAAACCGATGCTGATGGAAAGTACCAATTTACAGGTTTACCCAATGGTAAGTATAAAGTTATTGTTGACAATACTGATTTACCCGCAGGTACAACAATTACCACAACAAATGCAACCACTGCTGCTCAAACACGTGTAGGTAATGAAGATACCTCAGCAACTATCACATTAAACAGCACTCAACGAGTCTACGATACAGTTGACTTTGGCTACAAAAACGATGGGGCGATTGGCAACTTTGTTTGGCATGATGTCGACGCAGATGGTGTGCAAGATGTTGATGAATTAGCGGATAAAGGATTGATTGGTATTGATCTCGCTTTATGGTGGTTAGGCAAAGACGGTGCTTTTGGAGGTGGAGACGATGTCAAAGTACAAACCACTACGACTATCGCAAATGGTGCTTATGAATTTATTGGGTTACCCTATGACAATAATTATCGCGTTGTCGTCGACAATGCTACTATTCCCGGCGGATTAGTCACCAGTCTGGGCAGTGAATCTAAAAATCCTGCGGGTGCTGATGTTACTTTAACCACAGCAAGCCATACAGTGGTAGACGTTGATTTTGGTTATAAAGGTTCTGTTAGCATTGGTGATTTTGTCTGGGTTGATATGATTGATGCAGCGAATGGTGGAACAGACGGTACTCCAGACGCTGGTGAACCCGGTTTGCCAAATGTAAAAGTCACTATTGAATGGGCTGGACGTGATAACAACATTGCGACGACAGGTGACAATCTAACTTACGTCACCACAACGGGTGCAGATGGAAAATACCTAGTAGAAAATTTACCCACTGGTGAATATAAAGTGACCGTAGACACTGATGATACCACCAGTCCTAATGTCGCCAATTTGACTTTAACAACACCGGGCACTCATAGTCCAGCCAGTGCTTTAGTAACTAATGACGAATATGAAGATGCTGACTTTGGTTTTAAAGGCGACGGCAAAATTGGGGATTATATCTGGCGTGACATCAATGGTGATGGTTTACAAACTGGTGAAACAGATCAAGGGATTGCCGCTGTTAAAGTCAATTTGATATGGGCAGGACCAGATGGAATTGCTGGCAATGGTGATGATATACAAATTGCTTCTACCACAACAGATGACAATGGTTATTACCAATTTGAAGAACTTTTTTATAGCAAATATACCGTAAAAGTCGATCGCATAACGTTACCAGATGGAATGCGTGAAGATGCCAATATCACTGGCGACCCTGATGCAGTTAAAGATGGTCAACACGTTGTTACTTTAACTAATACAGATAAAGATCAACAACATGTCGATTTTGGTTATAGAGGTATTGCTAAAGTTGGCGATTTTGTTTGGAATGATTTGGATGGTGATGGTAATCAAGATACCAACGAACCCGGTTTACCTGGTATTGAAGTGCAACTAGTATGGGCAGGACCTAATAATACTTTTGGAGATGGTGACGATCTCAATTATACCACTACAACATTAGCCGATGGTAGTTACGAATTTACTAACTTATCTGCAGGACTTTATCGTGCTAGCATAAATATGACTTCTGTGCCCAATAATATGAGCTTAACCAGTGATGCACAGGGCACATTGACTGATAACCAACATGAATTAACTTTAGCTGTAGGCGATAACTATGAAAATGCTGATTTTGGATTACAAGGGAACAGTAGTATTGGTGACTTAGTATGGAATGATATGAATTTAGATGGTGATCAAGATATTGGAGAAATCGGTATTCCCAATGTTAATGTCACTATCACTTGGTTAGGACCAAATGGTAATGTCGAATATGAAAATGTTTACACCGATGCCAATGGTCATTATAAGTTAGAAGGTTTGCCTGTTGGTCAATATCAGGTTAAAGTTGCCAATGACATATTGTCCGATGTTCCTGCTTTTAAAGAGGTTGATTTAGCCGCGAATACTTATTACGAAAATGCCGATTTTGGATTTGCCGGACTAAATTTAGTTGGCGATTACATCTGGCATGATATTGATAAAGATGGAGTTCAAGAAGCAGGTGAACCACCGTTATCTCTCGTGCAAGTTAAGTTATCGTGGGCTGGATTAGATAACGATTTTGCTACTACAGATGATAATGCCGTCTATTACACGCTAACCAATGAAAGCGGTATTTACAACTTTGCCGGTTTGTTAGATGGTAAGTATAAAGTTGATATTCAAGAAAATACTGCACCCGGTGGCATGACCATTACTACCAATAACGCAAACGAAAGTGCCGTATTTTCCTTAACAACCGCTGTAAATCCCACTACTGGCGCAAAAACAGGTGAAGAACGTCTAGATTTTGACTTTGGATTTGCAGGCAATGCATCTATTGGTGATACTGTTTGGTATGATATCAATGATGATGGTATCCAGAACCCCGGTGAACCCGGTATTCCCAATGTGACAGTCACAGCCAAATGGTTAGGACGTGATGATACTCCCAATACACTAGATGATAGAACCTACACTGTACAAACTAACTCATTAGGTATCTATCAATTTGTCAACATGCCCACCGGTAAATATCAGTTGAGTGTCGATCAAACAACTGCACCCACTGATTTAGTCTTAACCACAGATACTGATGTTTCCACAGGATCGCTTACTGACAATAAACATGATGTGACTTTAACCAGCGGACAAAATTACGTTAATGCTGATTTTGGTTATTCTGGCAAAAGCTCATTAGGTGACTATGTATGGGAAGATGTCAATCGTGATGGTTTACAAGATATGGGTTGGACTGACGCAGATGGTGATACCACTCAAGACCCCGGTGAAGAAAATGAACCCCCGATTGCAGGTGTTACGGTCAATCTCACTTGGTTTGGATTAGATGGTACTGAAAATACAGCAGATGATGCCTTTATTGGTAGTGATGTCACCGATGCTGATGGAAAATATCAATTTGACGACTTGCCCGCTGGACAATTTAGAGTCACATTAACCAATGTCCCAGCAGGCTACGTACCCACTGTAGGACCAGAATCCATAGGTGCTCAAACCACTGTCGTCACACTCGGCAATAATGAAGATAAAACCAACGTTGATTTTGGTTATGGTGGTAACAAATTAGGGACTGCCAGTGTTGGCGATTTGGTTTGGTATGACACTAACGACGATGGTAATTTTGATGCCGGTGAAACGGTATTACCAGATGTTAAAGTTAATATCACATGGGCAGGTCCAGATGATATTTTTGGTACAACTGATGATTTCCAAGCCTCTACTTTTACTGATGAAAATGGTAATTATCTCTTTGAATATTTAGCCGCTGGTAAACATAAAGTCGTAGTAGACACCAGTACATTACCCGGTGGAGTTACAACGACTACGCCCAATATGACTGATCCCTTTGTGTTAGGTGATGGCGAGGATAAACTTGATGTCGATTTTGGCTATCGTGGCATGGGTTCAATGGGTGATACTGTATGGTTTGATCATGATGGTGATGGAACACAAGATGCGGGTGAATTTGGATTAGCTAATATTCCTATACAAATCACTTGGCCCGGCACTGACGGTAATTTTAATACGCCACAAGATAACTTAATTTTCAATGCAACAACAGACAGCAATGGTAACTACTTAGTTGAAGAATTACCCCAAGGTCAATACCAAGTCATTGTTGATCCCACGGCTATCACTGCTTTAGGATTAACAAAAACTGTTGGTAATTCTAATGTCACATTAGGGGCAAATGAACAAAAACGTGATGTTGATTTTGGTTATCGTGGCACCGCCTCTTTAGGCAATTATGTATGGCATGACATTGCTAATAACCAACAACAAGACATACCTACCACTGGCGGTGATAACCCATTAGCTAATATTGCCTTAAATCTCACTTGGTTAGGTGCAGCAGGAGATGCTGACGACGTATTAATTGCTAGTCTTAATACAAATAGTAGTGGTCTCTACAAATTTGATTATCTCATGCCGGGTAATTATCAAGTCGAAGTGGCTAGTGGCGTTCCCTTAGGATTAACTGGTTTTGCTAATTCAGGACATTCTATTGGAATTACCTCATCCGGCGTTGTTACCCTCGCTGCTGGCGAAGAAAGACTAGACGTTGATTTTGGTTATGAAGGCACAATTCCCGGCACTGCCAGCATAGGTGATCTTGTATGGTACGACACCAATGGTGATGGTATTAAAGGTGCGAATGAACCTGTTTTATCCAATATCACTGTCACTTTAGTCAATCCCACTGACAACAGCACACTTGCCACTGTCACTACTGATATTAATGGTAATTATCACTTCACGGGTTTACCGGCTGGTGATTACCAAGTTAAAGTTGACGAAACTGATTTACCGGCTGATGTCACTTTAACCACACCTAATGCTGCAAATACTGTCACCTTAACAGATGGTCAAGCCATTGATACCGTTGATTTTGGTTATCGTATACCACCGGGTTCAATTGGTGATTTTATATGGAATGATCAAGACGGTGATGGTAATCAAGACACAGGTGAGCCGGGTTTAGCCGGTATTCCTGTTCAAGTGATTTGGGCTGGCGTAGACGGTAATCCTAATACCACTTCAGACAACGTGACTTACAACACTGTCACAGATAATACTGGACGTTACCAAATCACTGATTTACCACCGGGTAACTACCAAATTAATGTTGATCCAAATGGTACCATATTGCCCGCTATGAATTTGGTTAAAACAGTGGGTGACAATGAAATCACATTAACCACAGGTGAAAACAAAACCGATGTTGATTTTGGTTATCAAGGTCCCGGTCAAATCGGTGATAGAGTGTGGTTTGATACCAATGGCAATCAAATTCAAGAAAGCAGCGAATTGGGTTTGCCTAATATCACTATAACCATGACCACAGTCAACAATGGCAAAACCACCACTTACACCACAACCACCGATGAAAACGGCAACTATTTATTCACCGATTTACCATTAGCAACTTATCAAGTGACTGTGGGTGCAGGACCCGCAAATTCTGTATCCAGTACACCTGCCAGTAAGACAGTTACTTTAACTATTGGACATGAAATTGATTTAGATGCAGATTTTGGCTTCAAACAAAAACCACCATTACCTGTTGCTGGCACCGCATCCGTTGGCGATCTTGTTTGGTATGATACTAATAATGATGGACAATTTCAAACAGATGAACCTATTTTTCCTGATGTAACAGTTAATTTGAAAGACATTAATGGTACCGTTATCGCCACGACACAAACCGATGAAAACGGAAATTACCAATTTACAGAACTAGTTTCTGGTTATTACAGTGTTGAAGTAATCAAGCCATTGGGTTTAGCCTTAACCACGCCTAATAGTGACGATCAATTCTTTTTATTAGACGCTGAACAAAAAGAGGATGTTGATTTTGGTTATCGAGGTGCTGGAAAAGTAGGTAATTTCATTTGGAATGATATGGATGGCGATGGTGTTCAAGATACGGGCGAACCTGGTTTAGCAGATGTGACTGTCACCGCTGTATGGGCTGGTTTAGATGGTGATTTAAATACCACAGATGACAATGCCACCTTTACCACGATTACAGACAATAATGGACAATATCAATTTTCTAATTTACCCGCAGGACTTGTCGAAATTACAGTAGGCGAAGGTATTCCCGCAGAATTATCGCCCACTCAAGGTTCTGGTTCTATTGGATTAGGTCAAACCACATTAACCTTAAAACCTTTTGATAATCGTCAAGATATTGATTTTGGTTACACCGCCGCACCACAAAGTTCAATTGGCGATCAAGTATGGTTTGATACCAATGGTAATGGTATTTTCGATAGCGGAGAAAGTGTTTTACCCAATGTGACAGTGACTTTAAGAGAAGCTGGTACTGATGGAATTTTAAATACAGTCGATGACATTATTACAACGCAACAGACTGATAATAATGGACGTTATGTATTTTCTAATTTAACTGAAGGTTTATATCAAGTTACACCCACAACGCCGACTGGATCGACTTTAACCACACCCAATAGTTTGAATCCAATCAATTTAAGCAATAATGAGCAAATTGACACCGTTGATTTTGGTTTTGTTGGGAATGCGTCGTTAGGTGATTATGTGTGGTATGACGTTAATCATGATGGTGTACAAGACAGCAATGAACAGGGTTTAACCAATGTAACAATTAATGCGATTTGGGCGGGCAATGATGGAAATATAAACACAACTGCTGACAATGCAACTTTCACTACCCAAACTGATGCAACGGGTCATTATTTATTTGAACACTTACCACAAGGTAGCTACCAAGTCACGGTTAATCAAGGTATTCCAAATGGTCTAACTCCAATAGTTGGCACACAATCAATTGGATTAGGTACTGCTAATGTCACACTCACAGCCAATGAAAATAAGCGCGATGTTGATTTTGGCTACATAGGCACAGCTTCTTTAGGTGACTATGTTTGGAAAGATACTAACAAAGATGCGATCCAAGATGCCACTGAATTAGGTTTAGCCAATGTGACTGTCACTGCAACTTGGGCAGGCAGTGATAACAATTTTAATACATCCGATGACAATGTCACTTTTACCACAACAACAGATGCGAGCGGACACTATTTATTTTCAGATTTACCAGCAGGACAATATCAAGTCACAGTTGGAAGCGGCTTACCTGTTGGACTTGCGCCAATTGAAGGCTCACAATCCATTGGTTTAGGCACAGCAACTGTTAGTTTAGCGGCTCATGAAAATAAGCGAGATGTCGATTTTGGTTATGTTAATGGACCACAAGGTTCCATTGGTGATTTAGTGTGGTATGACACTAATGCGGATGGTTTTTATAATATTAATGAACCCATTTTATCTGATGTCACCGTGACTTTAACGAGTGCTGGCAATGATGGTCAATTTGGCACTGCTGACGATATCACTCAAACCCAACTCACTGATGCAAATGGTCATTATCAGTTTAACCAATTGCCCGCTGGTTCATATCAAGTAACACCTTCAACGCCTTATGGATTAACTTTAACAACACCGAGTAGTCTTAATCCAGTAAATTTAGCCGAAAATCAACACATTGACACAATAGATTTTGGTTATCAGGGCAAAGAACAGCTAGGTGATTATGTTTGGACAGATTCAAATGGTGACGGCATTCAAGATGCAACTGAAACCGGACTGGCTAACGTTGTTGTTCGTGCGATTTGGGGTGGTGCTGATGGCAATTTAAATACACCTGCTGATAACTTAATTTTAACAACCACAACAGATAGTGACGGTCATTATCAATTTACACATTTATCTCCCGGACTTTATCAAGTTTCAGTCATCAATGGTATTCCTAATAATCTCGTTGCTGTAGAAGGTAATCAATCGATTGGATTAGGCACAACTACGATCACATTGCCGCTTAACAGTAATCGTCAAGATGTTGATTTTGGTTACAAACCACTAGCCACAACTGGCAGCATTGGTGATCAAGTATGGTATGACACTAATGAAAACGGTATTTTTGATGCGAATGAACCGATTTTAGCAGACGTACCTGTGACTTTAACCAGTGCTGGTGATGATGGCATTTTGGGTACAGACGATGATGTTACGCAAACCACAATAACCGATGAAAATGGTCAGTATCAATTTACCGATTTACCCGCTGGCAAATACCAAGTTACAACACCAGTGCCCGAAGGTACTTATCTAACGACACCGAATCAACCGATTGATTTAGCGAATGGTGAACATGTTGATACTGTTGATTTAGGTTACAAAGGCGGCACAGATTTAGGCAACTATGTATGGTTAGACGCTAATGGTGACGGCATTCAAGACAGCAATGAAACAGGAATTGCCAACGCCACTGTACAAATTACTTGGGGTGGCATTGACAACGATTTAAGTACAACTAACAACAATATTAGCTTTACCACAACAACTGATGCTAATGGACATTATCAATTTAACGATATTCCACCCGGCTATTATCAAGTCACAGTCACAGGTGTACCCAATAATTTAACTCCTGTACAAGGCAATCAATCCATTGGTTTAGGTGAAGCCACAGTTATTTTACCTATTGATGGCAGTAAACAAGATGTTGATTTTGGTTACAAACCCACCGCAGGCAGTATTGGCGATCAAGTGTGGTATGACACTAACGAGAATGGTGTATTTGACAGTGATGAACCGATTTTAGCCGATGTACCTGTTACATTAAGAGAAGCCGGTAACGATGGTATTTTATATACCTCAGACGATGTTATCCAAACAACAACAACCGATGAAAATGGACAATATCAATTTACAGATTTACCCGCTGGCAAATACCAAGTTACAACACCAGTGCCCGAAGGTACCTATCTAACGACACCAAATCAACCGATTGATTTAGCAGATGGTGAATATATTGATACTGCTGATTTAGGTTACAAAGGCGGCACAGATTTAGGCAACTATATCTGGCTAGACGCTAATGGTGACGGTATTCAAGACAGCAATGAAACAGGAATTGCCAATGCCACAGTACAAATTACTTGGGGTGGCATTGACAACGATTTAAGTACAACTAACAACAATATTAGCTTTACCACAACAACTGATGCTAATGGACATTATCAATTTAACGATATTCCACCCGGCTATTATCAAGTCACAGTCACAGGTGTACCCAATAATTTAACTCCTGTACAAGGCAATCAATCCATTGGTTTAGGTGAAGCCACAGTTATTTTACCTATTGATGGCAGTAAACAAGATGTTGATTTTGGTTACAAACCCACCGCAGGCAGTATTGGCAATCAAATCTGGTACGATACCAATGAAAACGGTGTGTTTGACAGTGGTGAACCTGCATTACCAAACATTCCTGTAACTTTAAGAGAAGCTGGTGCTGACGGTAATTTAGGCACAGCAGATGACATTATCAGAACGACAACCACGGATAACAATGGTCAATACCAGTTCAGCGGATTACCCGCGGGTACTTATCAAGTCACAGTGCCAACACCTAACGGCACGGCTTTAACCACACCGAATAGTAGCAATCCTGTTACCTTAGGCAGTGGACAACATATTGATACTGTTGACTTTGGCTATACTGGCACCGCGCAACTCGGTGATTATGTGTGGACTGATACGGATGGTGACGGCATTCAAGATAGTAACGAAACGGGTTTAGCAAATGTCACGGTTCAAGCGGTTTGGGGTGGTGCGGATGGTGATTTAAACACGACTGCTGACAATATTATTTTAATCACTACTACCGATGCAACAGGTCATTATCAGTTTAACGGCTTGCCACCGGGTGCTTATCAAGTCACGGTAATCAGTGGAATTCCAACGAATTTAACTGCCGTAACAGGTGCGCAATCTATCGGTTTAGGCACAGCTGACGTGACTTTAGCTGCAAATGGCAATAGACAAGATGTTGATTTTGGTTACACACCGTCGGGTACGATTGGCGATCAAGTGTGGTATGACGTTGATGGTGATGGTATTTTTGATCCAAACGAGTCGGTATTACCGAATGTGCCTGTGACTTTAAGAGAAGTTGGTAATGACGGTGTTTTAAATACAGCAGATGACATTATCAGAACCACAACCACGGATAACAACGGTCAATATCAATTTAGCGGATTGCCAGCGGGTACTTATCAAGTCACAGTACCAACACCCGACGGCACGGCTTTAACTACACCCGCGAGCAGTAATCCTGTTACTTTAGGCAGCGGACAACATATTGATACTGTTGACTTTGGCTATACTGGCACAGCGCAACTCGGTGATTATGTGTGGACGGACACGAATGGTGATGGTGTTCAAGATGGTAATGAAACGGGTTTAGCGAATGTCACGATTCAAGCGGTTTGGGGTGGTGCGGATGGTGATTTAGCAACGACTGCTGACAATATTATTTTAACCACTACTACCGATGCAACAGGTCATTATCAGTTCAATGGCTTGCCACCCGGCAGTTACCAAGTCACGGTAATTAGTGGAATTCCAACGAATTTAACTGCCGTAACGGGTGCGCAATCCATCGGTTTAGGCACAGCAAACGTGACTTTAGCTGCAAATGGTAATAGGCAAGATGTTGATTTTGGTTATACACCTTCTGCTACGATCGGTGATCAAGTGTGGTATGACGTTGATGGTGATGGTATTTTTGATTCAAACGAGTCGGTATTACCTAACATTCCTGTAACTTTAAGAGAAGCTGGTAATGACGGTGTTTTAAATACAGCAGATGACATTATCAGAATCACAACCACGGATAACAACGGTCAATATCAATTTAGCGGATTACCCGCCGGTACTTATCAAGTCACAGTACCAACACCCGACGGTACGGCTTTAACTACACCGAATAGTAGTAATCCGGTGACTTTAACCAGCGGACAACATATTGATACTGTTGACTTTGGCTATACTGGCACCGCACAACTTGGTGATTATGTTTGGACAGACATTGATGGTGATGGTGTTCAAGATACGAATGAAAGCGGTTTGGCTAATGTCACGATTCAAGCGGTTTGGGGCGGTGCGGATGGTGATTTAGCAACGACTGCTGACAATATTATTTTAACCACTACTACTGATGCAACCGGTCATTATCAGTTCAATAGCTTGCCACCCGGAGCTTATCAAGTTACTGTACTCAACGGTGTACCGAATAATTTGAGTCCAGTGCAAGGTGCGCAATCTATCGGATCTGGTACAACAACTATTATGCTTGCACCATCAGAAAGTCGGCAAGACATTGATTTTGGTTATACAGAACAACTACTTGGTTCTATTGGAGATTTTGTATGGTATGACATTAATAACAATGGATTATTTGACAGTGGTGAGCCTGCATTATCTAACATGCCAATGACTTTAACGATTGCGGGTATTGATGGTTTGCTAGGTACGGCTGATGATGTGATTAAAACCACGACTACGGATGCCAATGGTTATTACGCTTTCACACATTTACCCGCTGGTTTGTATCAGGTTTCAGTTCCTACGCCGTTAGGTACAATATTGACGACACCTAATAGTTTGTTGCCTGTTCAATTGGGTAAAGGACAGCAGATTGATACTGTTGATTTTGGCTTTAGTGGTAAGGGTGCTATTGGCGATTATGTGTGGTTTGATGAAAATAAAAATGGCTTTGCAGATGCGGACGAATTAGGTATTGATAACGTGACTTTACAGCTTATATGGGCTGGTAATGACGGAATTATTGGCACTAATGACGATGTTAGTTTTAGCACAATAACAGATAGCACGGGCTATTATCAGTTTGAAAATCTGCCCAATGGTAATTTTGTCGTGACAGTTGATACTTCTACTTTGCCTAAAGGTTTTGGTCCAACAATTGGTAATACCAATGTTCATCCTGTCACTTTATCGCCTGAACAACATTATGAAAATGCTGATTTTGGTTATATTACAGTCCCTGATTATGTGATTAGTAAAGATGATGGTGTGGAATCTGTGAAGCCGGGTGATGTGATTACTTATACGATCACGGTGACAAATGCAGGTCAAGTAGAAGGTACAGGTGTTGTGGTAACTGATATCTTGCCTAGTACTCTCTTAGAAAATGTAACTGCTAGCAATGATGGTGCTGTAAGTGATGATGAAATTATTTGGCAATTTGATACATTAGGTGTTGGCGAAACTCAAATTTTAACGGTCAGTGCAACGGTAAAAAGTGATATTGATGTTAAAACTATGTTGGTTAATAGAGCATTGGTTGTTGACGATAATACGCATGGACCTGATCCAACACCAGAAAATAATATCACAGACGATCCAGATATTGTTATTCCACCCGGATTAGAAGATGATACACCACCAGAAGATGACACTGTACCTCCAACTGACAATGAGGGTAATCCACCAACAGATGGAAATCCGCCGGGCACGGGCACTAATCCACCAAATAATGGTAATGGAAATCCTCCGGGCACGGGTACTAATCCACCAACAAATGGCAATGGAAATCCACCGGGTACGGGTACTAATCCACCAACAAATGGTAATGGAAATCCGCCGGGTACGGGTACTAATCCACCAACAAATGGTAATGGTAATCCACCGGGTACGGGTGTTAATCCGCCAACAGATGGCAATGGTAATCCACCGGGTACGGGCATTAATCCGCCAACAAATGGTAATGGGAATCCGCCGGGTACGGGTATTAATCCACCAACAGATGGTAATGGAAATCCTCCGGGTACGGGCATTAATCCACCAACAGATGGTAATGGAAATCCACCGAATACGGGTATTAATCCGCCAACAGATGGTAATGGAAATCCACCGAATACGGGTATTAATCCACCAACAGATGACAATGGAAATCCACCAAGTACGGGTATTAATCCACCAAATAATGGTATTCCGCCGATTTTTGGTGACATTCCACCAGGAACAACTATTTTATTGTTACCACCAGAAGTGTTTACTTATAATTCATTACATGATGATAGACCGTATGACAGAGGAGAAATAGAAGATATTATATTTGGTGATCACCGTGATTTAGAATGGACATTACCACCTTTACCAATTGCACCGATTTACAGTGGTTCTGTTGCATCAGGTACAACACTCGTATTAACTTTATATGATGAATCAGGTTCGGCACTGGGTTCACAAACTGTCGTAGCGGATGTGGGTGGTAATTGGCTAGCTTCATTCCCGAGTTTGATTATTTATGACACACCACATAGTATGAATATCAAGCAGTTAAGTGCAACTTATAACGACAATGCGATGAGTGTATTTGATATGCGTACTTACTTTGTACCTGCGCTTACACCACAATTATTCTTTAGTAATGAAGTCTCTGTGAATACAGTGTTGGATTTTGCGCCTTCAGCGATTTTGAAAGCCATGCATGATGCGTATAGTGATCCGTTGGCAATTAAATGGGACGATTTTGCGCAATACGAATTTCTTGCATCTTCAACCACGACAACGCAAGCAACTTATTAGAGATATTTAATAAAATCAAGCTGATTAGGTTATCTTAATTAACTTGATCAGCTGTGTGCGTTTTTCGATCTTCTCAATCCCATCAAATCGAAGCGGTAAAACCTAAGCAATTATGGTATATTAGCGGCGTTTGAAACATCAAAAAAATTACTAATCACACAGTTTGAGGATAAATTATGCCACGAGCCTATAATTTTAGTGCAGGTCCTGCTATGTTGCCTGAAACCGTACTAGAACAAGCCAAAACAGAACTTTTAGATTGGCGGGGTGCGGGTATGTCGGTGATGGAAATGAGTCACCGTGGCAAAGAATTCGTTTCTATCGCAGAACAGGCAGAGGCAGATTTGCGGGAATTGTTGATGATTCCTAAAGATTATAAAGTGTTGTTTTTGCAAGGTGGTGCAACCAGTCAATTTGCTATGATACCAATGAATTTGTTACGTGGCAAAATGAAAGCTGATTACTTAAATACTGGTATTTGGTCAGAAAAAGCCATTGCAGAAGCTAAACATTATTGTCAGGTCAATGTGGTCGCTACTGGCAAAGATAAAAAATTCACTACCGTACCTGAGCGTAATAGTTGGAATTGCGATATTGATGCTGCTTATTTTCACTACACCCCGAATGAAACTATCAATGGGGTAGAAATACACGCGGTGCCTGATATTAGTGTGCCAATTGTCGCTGATATGTCATCTACCATTTTGTCACGACCAATTGATGTATCTAAATTTGGGTTAATTTATGCGGGTGCACAAAAGAATATTGGTCCAGCCGGATTAACCATTGTAATTGTGCGAGAAGATTTATTGGGTAATACGATACTCAGTACCCCTACTATGTTTGATTATAAAGCGCAGGTCGAAGCTGAATCTATGCTCAATACACCACCTACTTATGCGTGGTATATTGCTGGCTTAGTCTTTAAGTGGGTTAAAGCCCAAGGTGGTTTAATTGCCATGGGTGAACGCAATCAACGTAAAGCTGAGAAATTATATCAAGCAATTGATAATTCAAGTTTTTATGCTAATCCTGTTGATCCAACTTATCGTTCATGGATGAATGTGCCTTTTACTTTAGCCAATCCTGATTTAGAAAAAACTTTTCTCTCTGAAGCCAAAGATGCAGGTTTAGTGACACTGGCAGGTCATCGCTCAGTCGGTGGTATGCGAGCAAGTATTTATAACGCAATGCCCGAACAAGGTGTTGCCGCATTAGTTGATTTTATGAAAGATTTTGAAAAACGGAAAGCTTAATGTACAAAATATTAACTCTTAACAATATTTCAGTCACCGGATTAGAACGTTTGCCACGCGAATCCTACGAAATTGCATCAGAAATCCAAAATCCCGATGCCATTTTGCTACGTTCGTTTAATATGCACAATTGGGATGTGCCCACAACGGTCAGAGCAATTGGGCGTGCGGGTGCGGGTGTCAATAATATTCCTGTCGATAAAATGAGCGCACGTGGTATTCCAGTATTTAACGCACCCGGTGCCAATGCGAATGCAGTTAAAGAATTGGTTTTAGCGGGTATGTTAATGGCTGCTCGTAATTTAGCACCTGCTTGGGAATATGTGCGTGGTTTAACGGGCACTGATGAGGAAATTTCTAAACAAGTTGAAGCGGGTAAGAAACAATTTGTTGGTTTTGAATTAACGAATCGGACTTTGGGTGTCATTGGTTTAGGGGCAATTGGGGTCAAAGTTGCCAATGCTGCACAAGCTTTAGGAATGAAAGTTATCGGTTATGATCCACATATTACGGTAAAAAATGCTTGGCAATTATCTTCTTCTGTCAGACAAGCCTTGAGTGTTGAAGATATATTAGCACACGCAGAATTTGTGACTTTACATGTGCCTTTAGTCGATGCTACTCGTGGAATTATTAATGCAGAACGATTAAAACATGCTAATAACCGATTGACTATTATGAATTTTTCGCGTGCAGGTATTGTCGATTTAACTGCGATTGCTGCTGCGATTAAGGAAAACAAAATTCATACTTATATCTCTGATTTTCCAAATAATGTATTGAAAGGGTTGGATCGTGTTATCGCTTTACCACATTTAGGTGCATCTACCCAAGAAGCTGAAGAAAATTGTGCCATCATGGTTGCTGACCAAGTCCGCGATTATTTGGAATACGGTACAGTTAAGAATTCCGTCAATTTTCCTGAAATGGAAATGCCACGCACAGAAGGCAGTTACCGTTTATTGGTGGTTAATTCTAATGTACCTCATATGATTGAACGTGTTTCTGCAGCAATTTCTAATGCTAATCTTAATATTGTCGATATGTTAAACCGTTCACGTGGAGATATTGCGTGCACTTTAGTCGATGTCAACGCAGCACTTCCTACTTCTGTCGTTGATGAAATTAAGGCGAAAGAAGGCGTGTTAGCTGTTGTTATATTGTAAGATAATTTAGTCAAATAAAGTGGGCAATGAGGTGCGTTGCCCATTATCAATAGCACAATAGTGTCAGCGTATTGCGCCACATGAAAATACCGACATTCACCTAAGAATTCATCATGCCAAACTATCATCGCTACGTTGAACAGGGTATTTATCCTAATCCTTAACCATTGGTTTTGTTGCTGGTGAACAAAATTAAGAAAGTTACCGTAAATTTGTGGTAAACATACGGCGCAATACGCTGACGTTATTGCACCTTGTAAAATTATGCCTTACGCGTTGCATTGGCGAGTATAAAAGTGTGGATTAAGAGTAGTCATTAATTTTTCGTGAAAATTCAGAATGATAGGTAATACAATGAATAATTATCTCGTGAGTGATTTGAAAAGTGTTTATCGTACTTGTGATCCAGATACCCCACTTCCTAATGGCGATCCGCGTTACACTGATCTGTCTGAAGTGCGTGGTGAGGATCAGAATTTTGTTGATCTCGTGGCTAATGCGATGAATCTTGGCTTATCTGAAGAGGATTTATCAGATAAATGTTATCGTCAATTGATTACGGGACATCGTGGCTGTGGTAAATCAACAGAATTATTAAGATTACAGGCACGATTGCAAGAAAATGGCTTTTTTGTGGTCTATTTTGATGTGGAACATAAATTAAACTTGGGCGACGTAAACCATATTGACATTTTATTGTTGATTGCGCGCCAAATTGAAGAAACTTTCCGTCAACATCAAATTTCGTTAAATCAAGCCTTGTTAGAAGATATTTTTCAATGGCTTGCTGATATTACTCTGACTAAGGATAGACAAAAGGATTTACATGTTGATACCACTGTTGAGGGCGAAGTGGGTGTGAAGATACCATTGATCAGTACATTATTGACGCGGTTGTCTATGGGAATTCGCACCAATGACATCGAACGCAAAGAAATCCGCGAGACGTTACGGCGTGAATGGGACATCTTTGTTATGAAGTTCAACACCTTATTGAATCAAGCGCGATTAAAGGTTCGGCAACAGCAGTATCGTGATTTAGTAGTGATTGTCGATGGTTTAGAGAAAATGTTTTATGAACCAGAGCGCGATTCAGGGGGTAATTTCACCGGTGAGTCAACGCATTCGTTGCTATTTATCAAACAAGCAGAACAGTTGATGATTCCAAAATGTCACTTGATTTATACTGTACCAATTTCATTATTATTCGATACAAATTTGGCAAATGCGTTTGATATTGATACCGAAATTATGATTCCAATGGTCGATATCAAAAAATTGGAAGGAAGGCAGCAACTAATTAAATTATTAAAGAAACGCATTGATATTAATGCTGTTTTCAGTGATCCAAACTTGGTGGAAAGAATTGTAGAGATGAGTGGTGGGGCTGTACGTGATTTGATGCGTCTTGTTCGCTTGAGTTGTTTAAGTTGTTTAAATACAAAATCTTCGCAAATTCAAGTCGATGACGCGGAAAAAGCGGTTCGTTCCCTCGTGCGTGAGTATGATCGAATGATTCAAGAAAAGGATATTGACGCATTGCGTGATGTTTTCAACAATAAACGAGTGGCTGGTGATGAACGGTATGCGCGGTTGTTGCATAATCGCGTGATTCATGAATACCAAAATGGGCATCGTTGGGCAGATTTACATCCAGCGGCACAGCAAGTGACTTGGGCAATGAATTTAATTAAAACAAAATGATAGAAAACACTGAATTGCAAGAATTGGCTCACGCGCTTGGATTGGGCGAGGGTTTTGTATTGCATTTTGTAGTGTGTAATACGCCTGTAATTTACCCCAAGTTATTAGAAAGTTTGCAGGCGGCGTGTTCTGTACCTATTTATCCACTGACCTTGCCGCGTGATTGGGAAGGCTTGCTTGATGTATGGGTGGCAGAACAAGTGCGTGATTTACCAAAAGAGGCAGTGATCTTTTTGTACGGTTTGGCAGATATGTTAGTTGGGAGAGATGAAGCCAGTTGTCTCAAACGACATCATATTTTGCAGCAGTTGAATTGGCAACGCAATGCGTATCAACGGTTACAGCGTGGTTTAGTAATTTGGGTGCGCACGGATGCGATGCGATTGATTGCTTTGTATGCTTCGGATTTTTATGATTGGCGCACAGGCGTGTTTGAATATCATCCGCCTCAGGAACAACGCCATGAGATTATTCAGCAAAGTGTGGTAAGTTTTGATCGAGAATGGACTGCCTTATATGGATTGCCATTGGCAGAAAAACGGCGTTGGTTGGGCGTGTTGCAAGGTTTAATTGATGAATTGGTTCATGTAGAAACGTCTGATGAACAGCAAATGTTAGCGAAATTGTTGAATGATCAGGGAGGGTTATATTATTCGCTGGGAGAGTATGAGAAAGCCTTACCCTTGTTGAAAGAGGCTTTAGCGATTTTGGTTAAGGTGTTGGGAGAAAAACATCCAACTACGCAAATAGTAAAAAGAAATTATGAAAATTGTCAGAATCAGTAAAGTAGGGTGCATAAGGCGTAAGCCGTCATGCACTAACAATGTCAACATTGCGAAAGGTGTATGACGCTTCGCTTATACACCCTACGTAAGCTCTCAAAAAGATGATAGAAAGATTGAAAGTTAAAATATAAGGCAGATCAAGGAATATTTATAAATGGATAATTTTACTTTACTTTCAGCATTATTAGCTGGTTTATTAGGTTCTGTACATTGCATTGGTATGTGTGGTGGTATTGTGGGTGTATTAATTATGGGATTGCCCGAATCTACACGTCATTCCTTACCTTCATTACTGCCTTATGTTGTTGTTTACAATATTGGACGTGTTACAAGTTATATTATTGGTGGGTTATTAGCCGGATTTTTAGGGGCGCAATTTACTCATCTATTACCTATGGCAAATCCACATATTATTACCATGTGGATATCAAGTTTGTTTATGATCGCTTTAGGATTATATCTAGGGGGATGGTGGCAAGCATTGGTTATTTTAGAAAAAATGGGGACGCACATTTGGCGAAAAATCGAACCTTTAGGACGGCGTTTTTTACCGGTGACCGGATTACACCAAGCTTTTGGTTTAGGACTGGTATGGGGTTGGCTACCATGTGGTTTGGTTTATAGCATCTTAGCTTTTGCTTTGGCTTCAGGCAGTGTGGTACGTGGTGGATCGTTAATGTTAGCATTTGGGATTGGAACTTTACCCATGCTGTTATTGATGGGTTCGTCAGCGCAGTGGTTTACTCGATTGGCTGGTCAATTAGTCGTGAGAAGAATTGCAGGTGCAACAGTGATCATTTTTGGCTTATTTATCTTGTTCGGACCCCATCATATGCAGCATGAAAAAATGGATTCATCAACAATATCTCACACTCATCATCATAACCATTAGTACTCAATCAGAATGTTCTATATGTATGATTTGACAACTGAATGGTAGTTGGCAAATCATACGATTTCTATAAATTAACCATCTTTCCAAATAGTCAATTCTTGTCCTAAACGTAATGATTCACGTTTGTGTAACTTATTCCATTGGCTTAACTTATCAATACTTACTTCGTAATCACGCGCAATTGTCCATAAACTGTCACCCGATTTCACCGTATGCATCACTTTCTTCTTATCATTGCTAGCAGGTTGATCACTCACTCCAGAGACTTTGAGCGTTTGACCCACACGAATATTATTATTATTCACATTATTCAAACGGCGTAACTCATCAACACTGGTATTATAGCGTTTGGCAATTTGGGTAAGTGTATCGCCTTTCTGAACTGTATGTTTTTGTGAGGTACGTGGTGCTTCTTCGGTTTCAGCGACAATTTGCTTACCAGTATCCGGTACTTTAATCGCTTGCCCTACTTTAAGATAGTTGCTTTTCATGCCGTTCAATTGGCGCAATGTCTTAACTGAGGTGTCATAACGTTGTGCAATTTTAAACAGGGTATCACCATGACCAACTTGGTAGTTCGCAGTTTTAACGTCAGGCTTTTTAGTTGCTTTACTGTCTTCTACTTGTGCAATTGATTTACGTGAACTGGTCTTCTGTGAGTAACGAACAGGCTGTTCATCTTCTTCAATATCAGCGGCTGCCAACATTTCTACAGATACAAATTCATCTGGTAATAGATGTGCCAGTGATTGTTCAAATTGACTGACTTTATCAATGGGTAAAGTAATACAATGTGGACCATGAGGACCTGTAGTTGATTTACGATAACCTGGGTTAAGTCGTTTAAAATCAGACATGGGTAAATCTGCTAACTTGGCAGCTAGTGATAAACTGATTTGCTCATTTAATGTTACTTGTGCTAAATAAGGCTCATCTGGAATGTGATTTAATGTAACACCATATCTTTCATGTTCGGCAATAATTTTAGAAACCGCAATTAAACTGGGAACAAATTGGCTGGTTTCTGTGGGTAAACTAAGTGACCAAAAGTCAGTGGGTTTACCCGCCGCTTCGTTCCTGCTAATGGCTTTTTGCATATTACCTTCACCGTAGTTGTAAGCACCGATCGCTAACAACCAATCGCCATCAAAGAAGTTATGCAATTTTTCCAAATAGTCCATTGCAGCTTCAGTTGAGGCAATGACATCACGTCTACCGTCATACCATTTATTACGCGCTAAACCAAAATTTTTACCAGTACCTGGCATAAATTGCCACAAACCAGCGGCACTGCGTGAAGAAAGGGCAGTAGGATCAAAAGAGCTTTCGATAGCAGGTAATAATGCTAACTCTAAAGGAATACCGCGTTTTTCTGCTTCTGCCACGATGTGATACAAGTAAGGATGGGCTTTAGTGGAGATAATATCAAAATATCGGGTATACTTGGAAAAGCGTTTGATTGCCGCTTGAATTTTAGGATTATCTTCGTCGTAGTCTAATCCATAACCATTCACAATGCGCTGCCATAAGTCGGAATATCTGCCTTCTAGTTTAAAATCTTTGAAGGTAAGCGGTGATATTTGCCCGGGCAAATTAGACAAATCAGATAATGAAGGTACATTGTTTTTAATTAAATTAAAAAAGTAATCTAATTCAGCAGCTTGGTAACCATTTTTATAAACAACACTTTCGCTATCTGCGATTTCATTAGCAGATTTAGTTTCCATGGTACTACAACCTGATAAGCCAATAAAACTACTTAAGATACTAAAAAGTATGATAAATCTTGGTAGTGAAAGTTTAATAAAATTGTACATAAAAGTCCTTATAAAATTTAATTAAGTGAATCAATGATTATTAAAAAAGCGAACAAAACATCCCTGTGGTGATTTGCCTCACCACAACAATATGCTTCATATAAGCCTATCTACCTTAAAAATCTAAATGACAGATGAACGAGTAAATTTAGGTCAAACATTGCGCCAATTTTTGTCCCATGAGTAATTTGTATTGAGCCGTGCATTCAGGCAACCACGCAATTCGTTGTTTTTGCATTAAAATAATAACAGTAGAACCCATATTAAACCGTCCCATTTCTTGCCCTTGTTGCAAAGTGGGCGCATTTTCGGGCAAATATTGCCAATGCTGAGGTTTTTTAATTGGGTGTGGTGGCAATTCTTTTGCCCATACAGTTTCCATACTGCCAACAAATAAGGCACCGACTAAAATCAATGCCATCATGCCAAATTGGGTATTGAATACACAGATAACACGTTCATTACGCGAAAATAAATTAGGAACGACTTGAGTTGTGCGCTGATTAACACTAAAAAGACGACCCGGCACATAAATCATATCAGTCAAACGTCCAGCCATTGGCAGATGAATTCGGTGATAATCCTTAGGCGATAAATAAATGGTGCAAAATAATCCGTTTTCAAACAAAGTACTGAGTTCAGTATGACCTGCAAATAAGTCATTTAACAAAAAAGAATGACCTTTGACTTGTAGTAGAGTTTGTTGTTCAATAGGACCAATTTGACTGATTTCGCCATCAACAGGACTTATAAAAGGTGCATCATCGATAGGACGTGTAGAGGGTTGTAGTGCACGGGTAAAGAATTGATTAAACGAGGAGTAATCTTTTACGTGAGGAAATACCGCCAGTTGCATATCTATTGCGTAATAGCGAATAAAATATTTGATAATCCACTGGGTAACCCAACCGCCGCGCAGTCGAGTTAGCTTACGAACAATACGCGAAAGCCCGTGCTGTGGGATTAGGTATTGTGGTAATGTTTTAAGTTTATCGGTAAATGTTGCAGGTAGCATTGGGATCAAAATTATAGACGAATCCTAATATTGTACAAAGATTAAAATCACAGTTAATGTTAAATTGGAAGGGATTATAACGTATTTTTTTTTTGATGGTAAACAAATTTCTTAAATAATATATGTTTTATAGTCAAAATAATGACTTAACTGTCTATTCTTTTATCACAACTATTCTGCTTAGTGATACTCTGTACAAAAAATGGCACTTTGTCAATAATTCATAAATTCTTTCCTATTTTTATTCTTGGTAACAAGCCTTGTATAAAAAATAAGCGATTAACAGTATAATGAGTTAAAGTAGAATAATGACAATTGCTTAAAATATTATTGACCAGCCTGATGGCTATTTATATATGAACAGAAGACGTTTGAAATTTCCAATGGGTTGGCGATCGCGTACAACAGTTTCCCGAATACAACATACTGTTATTCCTAAAAAACGTATTCAATCTCAACGAAAAACTAAACGTGTTGCGCATAATTTTGATAAAATTAAGCAAAAGTTCATTGCGATAAGAACGCAGTCATTTTCTTTAATCTACACGACTTTACTTAAATTAAAAAATTTGTTGTTTATCGTTATATTTTTGGTGATGTTAGGGATTTTTGTGCGTTGGTTACTTGATCCACAAACGTTACCTATTTCCGCTTATATTTTAGGTAATCAAAAAGTTGCAACTGCAGAATTACAGAATATAATCACACCTTATTTATTAGGTGGTTTTTTCTATATTAATTTATCAGCGATTCAACAAGCCCTTTTAGCGATACCATGGATAAAACAAGTTAGCATAGAACGTATATTCCCAGATACATTATCGATAAAAATACAAGAATATCAAGCGGTTGCATTATGGAATAATGATATGGTAGTTGATGCACAAGGCGATTTGTTCTCAGGTATCAAACTGACTCAATCACTCCCATTATTTACAGCGCCAACCACTGTAACGGCTAAAGTAGTATTGGCACATTATCAACAGTTACAACCAATACTACAGATGAAAAATTTACAAATACAACAATTTGGCTGTGATGCCAGACGGGCATGGTTTATGATATTAGAAAATAATATTCATTTACTCTTAGGGCGTGATAATATTCGTACCCGTTTGCAACGCTTTATGAATGGGTACGAGCATTTTCAATCTTCTGTCTTTTCTCTTTGCGAGCAGCAAGGATTACAATTAATGTCCTGTCTGCAACCGAAAAATCAGAATATTATCATACACGTCGATCTGCGTTATACCAACGGCATGGCTGTTCGTTTGACTAAAGCTGAATGAGGACAATATGGCAAGAGATAAAAATTTAATCGTAGGTCTTGATATCGGTACTTCTAAAGTAGTTGCCATTGTAGGTGAAGTGATTCCTGACAGCGACGAAGTTGAAATTATTGGTATCGGACAACATCCATCGCGCGGATTAAAGAAAGGCGTGGTGGTCAACATCGATTCTACAGTTCATTCGATCCAACGTGCTGTTGAAGAAGCAGAATTGATGTCAGGTTGTGAAATTAACTCGGTCTATACTGGGATTGCTGGCAGTCACATTCGCAGCATGAATTCACATGGCATTGTGGCAATTAGAGATAAAGAAGTCACGCAAGATGATGTGGATAGAGTATTGGATGCCGCCCGCGCTGTTGCAATTCCTGCCGATCAAAAAATTATTCACATTATTCCGCAAGAATTTGTAATTGATAATCAAGAAGGCATTCGTGAACCTATCGGTATGGCAGGTGTTCGATTGGAAGCGAAAGTGCATATGGTTTCAGGTGCTGTCAGCGCTGCTCAAAATATTATCAAATGCGTCCGTTTATGTGGTTTAGAAGTGGATGATATCATTTTAGAACAACTGGCTTCAAGTGAGGCAGTATTAACTAGTGATGAGAAAGAATTAGGTGTTTGTTTAGTCGATATTGGAGGCGGTACTACAGATATTGCTATTTTTACTGAGGGTGCGATTCGTTATACTTCCGTCATCCCTATTGCAGGCGATCAAGTGACTAATGATATTGCAGTAGCAATGCGTACACCAACTCAATTTGCTGAAAATATTAAAGTTAAATATGCTTGTGCTTTTACTCAATTGACCAATCCTGACGAAATGATTGAAGTGCCCAGTGTGGGTGCACGTCCTCCTCGTTATTTGGCACGTCAAACCTTATCAGATGTGGTTAAGCCACGTTATGAAGAATTATTAACTTTAGTGCAAGCAGTATTACGTCGCAGTGGTTATGAAGATTTAATTGCCGCAGGTATCGTATTAACCGGTGGCAGTGCCAAAATGGAAGGCGTTTTAGAATTAGCTGAAGAAGTTTTTCATGTACCTGTACGCTTGGGCTATCCTAAATATGTGACAGGATTAATTGACGTTGTTCGCAATCCTATTTATGCAACCGGCGTAGGATTACTACTGTTTGGACACCGATATCGTCATGAAGGCATCTCAGAAATTGCCGGTGGTGGACGTGGGATAAAAAATGCGCTCAACCGTGTGAAACATTGGTTTCAAGGCAATTTTTGATAAACGGTACTATTCAAACGATAGTAGTGCACCCTATTTTAATGTTAATATATGAACAAAGCACCTGTTTTCATCGACAGGCAACTGCGTATTTATTCTAAAACTAAGCAAGTTACATAGGATAACGGAGATTTGAAACGTGTTTAAACTTATTGATATTTATTTTTTGCACTACAACAAGTGCAATCTGGTTGGAGGTGAAATTTATGCCATTTGAATTAATGGACACCTATAGCCAAAATGCGGTGATTAAAGTGATTGGCGTAGGCGGTGGCGGTGGTAATGCTGTTGAGCATATGCTGGAAGGCAATATTGAAGGAGTCGAATTCATTTGTGCTAATACCGACGCCCAATCTCTCAGGAACTCATCGGCAAAAACAATTTTACAGTTAGGCACCGATATTACCAAAGGATTGGGTGCTGGTGCAAATCCTGAAATTGGTCAACAATCCGCCTTAGAAGATCGTGAACGTATTATGGCAGTGCTAGAAGGTACTGACATGGTCTTTATCACCGCTGGAATGGGCGGAGGAACAGGCACTGGTGCTGCACCAGTTGTTGCACAAATTGCTAAAGAATTAGGCGTACTCACAGTTGCTGTGGTAACACGCCCTTTTCCTTTTGAAGGCAGGAAACGCGCTGCTATTGCCGAAGAAGGCATAAGAGAACTTACTCAGCATGTGGATTCACTCATTATTATTCCCAATCAAAAGTTATTAACCGTATTAGGTAGTGATGCAACTCTATTGGCTGCTTTCAAAGCGGCTAATGACGTACTATATAGTGCAGTCCAAGGGATTTCAGAATTGATTACGCGCCCGGGCTTGATTAACGTAGACTTTGCTGACGTGACCACTGTAATGCAAGAAATGGGTATGGCAATGATGGGCGCAGGTAAGGCAAAAGGCGAAAATCGTGCGCGTAAAGCAGCCGAAGCCGCTATTTCCAGCCCATTGCTAGAAGATATTGATTTGGCAGGTGCACGTGGTATTTTGGTAAATATGACCGCAGGGCTTGATTTGACCATTGGTGAATTTGAAGAAATGGGTGATGTCATTGAAGAATTTGCGTCTGAAAATGCTACAGTGGTTGTGGGAACAGTTTTAGATCATGAAATGAAAGATGAATTACGAGTTACCGTGATCGCAACCGGCGTTAATACTGCAAAACAACCGCAACAAGAGCGTCCTACAGTGAAAGTTGTACCTAAATCCACTGACAAAAAAACTAAACTGGGGGACTATAAAGAGTTTGATAAACCAACCGTTACACGTTTGCAACATAATGATAATAGACTAGAAAATAGTGAGCACGACACACATTCTGGTGATTATTTAGATATTCCCGCTTTTTTACGACGACAAGCAGATTAAATCATATGATGCATAATAATGTGCCGAAATGCATATTTACCTGGTTATCAACTGATTGGCGATTTGGCAAATTAATTTACGTTCATTATTGTGCAATGCAACAACAGAATTTAAAATAGATGTTGGTTTGTTTCGATAGAAAGTTATAATTTCAGTACTTAATTTATTCATGACATCGAGCAGCATTGCTGAGATATAACCAATAAATTTTGAAAAAATGGAGATATAAACAATAATGATAAAGCAGCGTACTTTAAAAAATGTAATTCGTGCGACTGGTGTAGGTTTACACACGGGTGAGAAAGTATTACTCACTTTACGACCTGCTCAGGCGGATACGGGCATTATCTTTAGGCGCGTTGATTTAAATCCTCCGATAGAAATTACCGCTTGTGCTGAAAATGTTGGTGATACAAAGTTGTCGACAACCTTAGCAAATGGTCGTACTAAAATTTCTACGGTGGAACATCTGTTATCAGCATTGGCGGGATTAGGTATTGATAATGCGTATATTGATATCAGCGCGCCAGAAGTGCCGATTATGGATGGTAGTGCGGGTCCCTTCGTGTTTTTAATTCAATCGGCTGGCATTGAAGAGCAGAATTCTCCCAAACGTTATATAAAAATTAAACGTAAAGTGCAAGTGCAACAAGGCGATAAATGGGCGTGTTTCGAACCGTTTGATGGTTTTAAAGTGGCTTTTAGAATTGAATTTGATCACCCCGTATTTAGACGAACCAGTCAATACGCTGAAATTGATTTTTCTAAAACCTCCTTTGTGAAAGAAGTCAGTCGCGCACGCACTTTTGGTTTCATGCATGAAATTGAATTGTTAAGGGAAAATAAATTAGCTTTGGGTGGCAGTTTAGATAATGCTATCGTTATGGATGATTATCGCATTTTAAATGAAGACGGTTTACGTTACGAAGACGAGTTTGTGAAACATAAAATACTTGACGCGGTCGGTGATTTATATTTACTCGAACATAGTCTAGTTGGTGCATTTACCGGACATAAATCAGGACATGAACTCAACAATATTTTACTAAGAACACTTTTAGCCGATAAACAAGCTTGGGAACTGGTTACTTTTGAAGATGATTTACACAGTTTACCACTCAATTATTTACAGCAAATTTCCGTCGTTTAGATTTTATTTAGTAGCAACGCCATGATTTGCCAATTTTAGTAAACTCGCTTTTAATTGTGGTTGATTAAGTGTATGCGCTGTTTTGCGTAATATTTCAGCCGTTTGCATTGACATCTTTGGATAATCAGATGCAGAAAGAGTGATTGTTTTTGGTAAAAATGGACGTACTTTTGTTTCGACTCTATCGATAGGTAGGCGTTGTAGAAAACTATCTTGCTGCCAAAGACCGATAAAATTAGGCACAAAAAAACGTAATTGTGTAGCCCAAATTGAAGTATCAACATGAATAACAACGGTATTGTCAACATCCCTTAAGTCCGCAACATAACAATGCTGGCTAAGCGGTTGTGGCAGTAAGTTCTGGGCTTTATGATTAATCAATTGTAAACTTTTACTCCGTTGCACCAGCCGTTGTAAAACAGGCGAATGCACCATTAATTGACCAATAGTTTCCACGAGAGGAACTCCATCTATGAACGTTATTATTGTAAAAAAAGACCCGTATAGGGACAATCATCCACTATTTTCATTTCCACTACTTGTCGCCAGTATTTTTGCGTTATTTGTAGTATTAATTGGCGTAGCTTACGTAGCATACCACTATGGTGGTCAACAAGCAAAATTAGCCATCGATACCGCAGTATTAAAATCCACACCTGCGGCACAAGCTTCTGTTGCATCGATGATTTCTAGCCAATCCGCCATTTTTGAACAAGACAAAGAGCTAATAGAACTCGCTGAGCATTTGGGCGATTTACAAGCGCAAATAATTCAATTGAATGAAATTAGCAAACAATTAATTGAAATGAGTCAATTAGATGCAAAAGAGTTTGACTTCACTTTTGATTGGGAAGGTGCTTTAACTGAAGAACAAATTATTGCACTAGAAGACCCGCCTGAAGAAATTGCCGTACCAGAAACTAAAGTTGTGGCAAAACAAGAAGATAAGAAAGATAAACCTGAAGCCAAATTAGCCTCAATTGCTACTTCTAAACCTGCGAAAGATAAGCCCAGCAAAGAAAGTACCAAGAAGGAAGATAAGCAAACGTTAGCGTCAGTTGCAGCAGCCGAACCCAAAAAAGATAAACCCAGTAAAGTTGCTGAAAAGGTTAAACCCAAAGAAGATAAACCCAATAAAGCCGCTGAGAAAGTTGAACCCGTTAAAGAATCGAAAAAATTAGCCCTATTAAGTATACCTGATGTAAAGCGCGCAACCAAAGAATTGAGTAACAAGATTGAGGAGAAAAAAGAAGAAATTGCTGTGGTTGAAGATATTCTCTTAAACCAACGCGGACGCGCTAAAATATTACCTGCAGGCTGGCCCATCAGACAAGGCTATTTTTCCTCTGGATTTGGAATGCGAGGTAGACGTATGCATAAAGGTGTTGATTTAGTTACTAAATCTGGTTCCAATATTTATGCAGTTGAAGATGGCGAAGTCACTTTTTCTGGACAAATGAGTGGTTACGGAAACTTGATTGAAATTAAGCACGGCAACACCTATTCTACTCGCTATGGACATAATAGTAGAAATATGGTGAAAGTCGGCGATCGGGTGAAAAAAGGTCAAATTATTGGCTTAGTTGGCGCTACCGGACGGGCAACAACTGCTCACGTACATTTTGAACTATTAAGAAATGGCAGTGCAATTAATCCAATGAAATTCCTTGCGGCGATCAACTCTTTTCAGTTAGCACAGAAGTAACTCGCCATATTGTAAGATAGAGGGAATAAATGAAAAACTACTTGATTTTTTTAGTAATTAGCCTACTATTTGCAACAACAACTTATGCAGAAGAGAAATTTCTTGAAATCGATGATGCATTTCAATTATCGCTTTCTTTTGAAAATCCGCAACTTGCAATTGCAAAGTGGGAAATTGCCGACGATTATTACCTCTATCGACACAAATTGAGTTTTTCTATTAAAAATGTAGAAGAATCCGTTTTAGGTACGCCACAGATTCCAACTGGACAAACTAAACATGATGCTTTTTTTGGTGATGTTGAGATTTACCACCAACAACTTATCGTTAAATTACCTATTGCTGTCACTGCGGATTTAAGCCAAGCCGTCATTGAAATTGGTTACCAAGGCTGTGCAGATGCCGGTTTTTGTTATCCACCAGTTTACAAAGAAATCAATTTATCAACTGCCGCCCAATCGCCTTTTTTATCAGAACAAGATCAGATTGCTTTATTATTTAATAATAATCAATTATGGTTGATTTTACTCTCATTTTTTGGCTTTGGCTTATTATTATCCTTAACGCCTTGTGTATTTCCAATGATTCCTATTTTATCCAGTATTATCATCGGACAAGGTAAACAATTAAATACTCGAAAAGCATTTGTGATTTCATTGGTTTACGTGCTGGCTATGTCATTGACTTATGCAACTGTGGGCGCATTAACCGGAATAGTTGGGGAAAATTTACCCGCCAGTTTGCAAAATCCTTGGGTATTATTGAGTTTTTCAGCAATTTTTGTTGCCTTAGCATTCTCTATGTTTGGCTTTTATGAATTGCAAATGCCGCAAGCCATTCAAACTAAATTGGTTAATGTCAGCAATCAACAGCAAAGCGGCACTTTAATCGGTGTGGCGATCATGGGATTTTTATCCGCTTTAGTCGTTGGACCTTGTGTTGCTGCACCTTTAGCCGGTGTCTTGATTTATATTAGCCAAACAAAAGATGCATTACTTGGTTTTTTTGCTTTGTTCTTCATGGGTTTGGGCATGGGAGCTTTATTATTAATCGTAGGTACCTCAGCGGGTAAATTTGTGCCACAAGCCGGTGCATGGATGAATCAAGTAAAATATTTCTTCGGTATCTTATTGTTAGCCATGGCAATTTGGATGTTAGATGAACGTTTGATTGCAGCACCGTTAAAAATGTTATTATGGGCAGCTTTATTGATTATATCAGCGACCTATATGGGTGTTTTGAATTATTTACCTCAAAAAGCAACAAATTGGCAACGTTTAACAAAAAGTCTCAGCATTATCATGTTATTATACGGTACCCTATTAGTGTGGGGTACAGCAAAAGGTAACCATGATATTTTTCATCCATTGGCAGAACAGCAAGTCGAATTATTCAAACAAATTAAAGGAATAGATGGATTACAAACAGAATTAGCTGCTGCACGGGGACAATGGGTAATCGTTGATTTTTATGCAGATTGGTGTACTTCTTGTAAAGAGATGGAATATTTTACTTTTTCTAATCCACAAGTTCGAGCAGAATTAGAAAATATGCAATTATTACAAGCAGATGTCACAGCTAATGATGCACAAGATCGCGCATTGCAAAAACAATTTAATTTATATGGTCCGCCAGTAATGCTATTTTTCAATCCAGCTGGTGAAGAAGCGTTAAATTATCGTGTTGTCGGATTTATGTCGGCAGAAAAATTACTGGCGCATTTGCAAAAATTAAAAAATAGCGCGTTCAAGGCAAATTAAATTGGAACTGGCAATTTTCGTACGATTTCTTCAACCAAATGTTCACTAGTAATACCATTAAAACGCGCTTGAGAATCAATTTTTAGTCGATGAGCAATCACTGAAACAGCAATTTCTTGAATATGTTCTGGTAATACAAAGAGTTGTTCATCAAAAAGTGCGAGTGCTTGGGCGGTTTTCATCAAACTCAAAGAAGCACGTGGGCTGGCTCCCATTAAAATGCCGGCAGTCGAACGTGTTGCAGTCACAATGTCTACAATGTAACGTTTTAATTCTTCGCTCACACGAATAGCTTGTACGGCTTGTCTTAATCGTTGAATATCTTGACGATTTACACACGGCGCAATGTTTTTAGTCGATTGCGATGAAAGAATATTGACTTCTTCCTCTGGCGTGACATAACCTAAACTAAATCGCATGGCAAAACGATCCATTTGTGCTTCTGGTAATGGATAAGTTCCATGAAAATCAATTGGGTTCTGGGTGGCAATGACGAAAAATAAATCGTCTAATTCGTGTTTTACCCCATCCAAACTCACCTGCTTTTCTCCCATTGCTTCTAGTAAGGCAGATTGCGCACGTGGTGAGGCGCGATTGATTTCATCTGCCAATAAAATATCTGTAAAAACAGGTCCTTGATGAAAATGAAATGAGTGATCGCGTTGATCAAAAATAGACAGTCCTAAAATGTCAGAAGGCAGCAAGTCGGGTGTGAATTGAATACGTTGAAAATCCAGTTGTACCAATTGTGCCAAGGCTTTAGCTAAGGTCGTTTTGCCAGTGCCTGGTAAATCTTCTAACAGTACGTGTCCACCACTGGCAAAAGCGGCTAACAATTTTCTAATCGCTGACGCTTGTCCGGTGATGATTTGGTTTAAATGGACGGTAATGGTTTGATAAATCGGTAATGCGGTGGAAATGTCTGAATGCATTGAGTTTCCTGTTTAAATTAAAATTTCACTACTCATTTAAGATATGTGTTAAGGTTTCGATCAATTGATCTATTTGTGCCTTATTATGTGTGGCAGAGAGGGTAATACGCAAGCGCGCGCTTCCTTGAGGTACAGTTGGTGGACGAATCGCAGTGACAATAATGCCTTGTTGATACAATGTCTTGCTAACAGATAATGCTTTTTCTGCCGTGCCTAATAGTAATGGTTGAATCGGTGTCATAGACGGCATAAGCGGTAAATGGTTGGCTTTATTGCGAAAATAATCAATTAATTCAAACAAGTGCTGTCGTCGCCATGGTTCTTGTTGCGCAATTTTAAGGCTTTCTTGTGTAGCGGCAACCAAAGCGGGTGGTAGTGCCGTGGTGTAAATGTAGCTGCGGGCTTTTTGAATCAGTACTTCAATGAGCAAGTCATCGCCGGCAACAAAGGCGCCAAATGTGCCGTATGCTTTACCAAAAGTACCCATTAGAATTGGGACATCAGTTGCGTTTAAGCCATAATATTCTAAACAACCACCACCATATTCACCCAATACGCCCAAGCCATGGGCATCATCAACCATTATCCAAGCATTATGTTGACGGGCTAATTGCGTAATTGCCGGTAAATCAGCTAAATTACCGTCCATGCTAAATACGCCATCGGTAACAATTAATTTATGTTTTTCAGTTGATTGCGCTAATAAATGTTCCAATGAAGCGATATCTTTGTAACGATAGCGTTTTGCACGCGCGAGTAAGGCAGCGTCGACTAGGGAGGCATGGTCTAATTTGTCTAAAAAGATTGCATCATGGCGATCTAGCAAAGCAGTGATAATGCCAATGTTTGCCATATAACCGGTGGAAAAAACTAACGCACGTTCTCGTTTGGTTATTTGAGCTACTGTTTGTTCAAGCTGTTGATGAATCAAGGTATGTCCGGTAATCAAATGAGAAGCACCACTACCTATACCGTATTGTTCTGCACTTTGTTGTAAAGCTATTTTTAATTGAGGATGGTGTGCTAAACCCAAATAATCATTACTACAAAATGTTAAATAAGGTTTATTATCAATAAGTAAAATTGGATTTTGTGGACTATCATGTACTAAACGTGTGCGATATAAAGCGGCTTGTCGACTCTGTTGTAAGATGTCACGTAAATAAGTCTGCATATTTGCTCAATGAATCTGAATTTTAAGATAAATATAACAGAAATTTATGATGATATCGATATTAATGCGATTAAATTTTGGCGATAGGATGAGTTTAGGAAAAATTTAGAAACTTAACTAAGCAGGAATAAAAACTTTACAGAAATCATCTACATCACAAAAAATATCTGTTATACTCATTACATATCTCGTGGAATAAGGAACTGCTCTCTATAACCTTACTTCTTCTCTTATATCGAACTCACGTTAAATATAAAAATGATATCTGCCATACAACAAGCATTTGTGACTGGTGCAAGCAATCAAATTGGCTATTTTCTGCTACCACGCTTGTTAGCAGCGGGATTTCAAGTAACCGCTTTTAGCCGTCAATTACAAATAAATACACATAATATTCACTGGCAACAACTTGATTTGACAATCACCCCTTTATTAATCACTCAACCCATTGTTTTATTTCATATTGCGCCTTTACCCTTATTAGTAAAATTAATCCAACAATTACCGCTAGATGCACCGATTAAACGTTTAATTACTTTTAGTTCAACCAGTTGTTTTACTAAAGCACAATCGCCTGATCCGCAGGAACGCGCTATTGCCAATACATTAATTCAAGCGGAACAAGCGATCATAGAACAGTGTCAAACCCGTAACATTCAGTGGACAATTTTTCGCCCTACTTTAGTTTATGGCTGTGGACGCGATAAAAATATCACTTTTATTGCCAAATTTATCCAGCGTTTTGGTTTTTTTCCCATTATCGGTCAAGGAACAGGTCTACGACAACCCGTTCACGCCGATGATTTAGCTATGGCTTGTCTACAGGCTTGTTTTACCCCAACCACTTTCAATCAAGCATATAATCTCAGTGGTGCGCGAATTTTATCCTATCGCGAGATGGTAACAACAATTTTTCACTATTTACACCAAAAACCGCGTATTATATCAGTGCCATCGTGGTTTTTTATTTCTTTATTTAAAACAATTAATTGGCATCCAAAATATGCACATTTATCTTATGCAATGATTACTCGCATGAATCAAGATTTATGTTTTGCTTACGATCAAGCCGCACATGATTTTGAGTATGAACCAAGATCATTTAGCGAAAGCAGCTTAGAATTTTCTACGAAGAATTAAACAATGATTTTTATCCTCATAATAATTACTTTTCTGCTGTCTGCGCGATTAACTCATTATTTTAGTCATTCTAAAACAGTTTTATATCGCGTTGATGAACCTAATTTACGCTCTTTACACCAACAGCCAACCCCGTTAAATGGGGGAATTGCTATTTTAACTGCTTATTTTATCAATAGCCTAATACTCAGCGGATTATCTGCTTTTTTCTTCCCAATTATATGGATTATAATCAGTTGTTTAGCGATTGCTATTGTTTCATTTATTGATGATTGCTACACAATTTCAGCATTACCACGTTTAATCACTCATTTTCTTGCTGCACTATTATTTTTATGGCAGACAGATTTATGGCTTACACAACTGCCTTTTTTATCTTGGAATATGCCAAATAGTTTAAAAATCATCATTTCATTACTATTTATCGTTTGGATGGTCAATTTATATAATTTTATGGATGGAATGGACGGATTTGCGGGCGGTATGGCGATTATTGGCTTTGGTACTTTTGCACTATTAGGTGGGTTATCACAACAATGGTTATTTATGTATTTCAATCTATTACTTGTCATGGCTTGTAGCGGATTTTTGTTATTTAACTTTCCTCCGGCTCAAATTTTCATGGGTGATGTGGGTTCATCCAGTTTAGGGTTTTTAGCCGCTACATTTAGTTTATGGGGAGAGCATTTGCACATTTTTCCACTGTGGATAGCGTTACTTATTTTCTCCCCATTTATTATAGATGCCACTGTCACTTTATTAAAACGCTTGATACACAAGGAAAAATTTTGGTTACCCCATAAATCTCATTATTATCAACGTTTAGTACAACTAGGTTGGGGACATAAACGCACTGTTTTATGGGAATATAGTTTAATGTTTGCCTGTAGTATTTCCGCCATTATAGCAATGAAATTACCCATTGTTGGGCAACTCACGTTATTAATAATTTGGGGTATTATTTATTCGATAATCATGTATTTTATTGATGAAAGAAATAAAAACTAAATAGCGGAAAATCTCAATTACGTATCTTTCTTGGTTTCTTCGTTTGTATCGGGGGCATTACCATCGATTTCGTCAGATTTCAAATTTGATTTGAGTCGAATGCCGCGACGAGTCGATTTTCTTTTTTGCTTCCTTGTATTAGCTGTTGGAGACGATTCAGAAGTCGGTTCAATTTCCTGTTCATCATTATCTACAGCTTCATCATCACTGCTTTCTTTATCGTCAACAATAGGTGCATTAGGATCGAGGCGTCCCATTGATTCAGCCGTCAAAGTCGGTTGCTCTTTTACCAGCACCGCCGGTACAGAAGGCATTTCAGCCTCCATAAGCGGTGCAGACACTTTTATAGTAATTGATTGATTTTCAGCAGGTAAATCAATTTCTACTGCAGGCATTTCTGCCTGTGTTTTAGTAGAAGTTTGATTTGACGGTTTATCTTCTGTTGATACTGTTTCTTTAGTAGTTGATTCTGGTGCAACTGTCGCCTCATTGCTCGGTTTTGTAGGCGTGGGTGGTGTAGGTGGTGGTGAACTGCCACCTGATGAGGGTGGTGGCGAACGACGAAAACCAGCGGTTAATTTATGCCAAATGCCAACAATTAAACTCCATAACAATATAAAAATACCGCGTATTATGTAGTATATCATCTGACTTGCATTGATTAACCAAAAAATAAAGCCCAATGCCTTACTCCACAAAATCAACCATAGTGGCATTCTATTATCGGGTTCATCGTTAGCAAGACGTTTGTAACTACCGTCAGTAAATTCATCATCAACATCACAAACATGGGTGCATAATGCTTTGGTGCCCGCACTGATACATCCTAAAGGAATGACTACCAAGGTGAGAACTGTAGAAACTAATACACCAAATAGTAGTGAAATTGCCATGCCTTGGAAGATTGGATCAAATAAAATCACCATAGAACCAGCTACGAGTGCTAATGCAGTGATCATAATTGGGCGTGTTCTAGTTTTACAAGCTAAAATCACTGCATTACGTAAAGAAGTGCCTTGTTGTAATTCGTGAATCGAGTAATCGACTAACAAAATCGAATTTCTTACAATAATACCCGCTAACGCGATCCAACCAATCATGGATGTTGCGGTAAATTCTGCGCCAAGTAACCAGTGTCCGGGAATAATACCTAATAAAGTCAACGGAATAGGTAGCATAATAATCGCGGGCGCAACAAAATTACCAAATAACCAGACAACTAAAATATAAATTAATACCATGGCAACCATGAATGCAGCACCCATATCACGGAAAGTTTCATAAGTAACCGTCCATTCACCAGACCATTCAAAACCTGAAACACCACTGCTAGCCGGTGGACCCAAGTAGCGATCGCATAATGGCACAACGTAGAAATGTGTTTTACAACCCGCTTCCATGAGTTTCACGCCATCGGGTGTCACGTAATCTTTTAAAATACTTTCAATTTCACGCATTCCATAAATTGGTGCACCTAAGCGATATTCATTGTTTCCTTCGTAAATACCAATAGAATCAGCCACTACGTATTCAACAGGGCGTAAATCTTTTTGATAAATGATAGGGTCTATTTTTACTCGCACAAAACTACCCAATTCTGCTAAAGGCACAGTGCCTCCCGTTGAGCTTGGGATAGGCAAATCATATAATGAATTCAGTTGTGAACGTTCGGCTATTGGTGCTTGCATGATAATATAAGTGGGTTCTAGCGTGCTAGTTTTGACATCTCCCAATTTAAAATCACCTAACGCCATTGATAAATTACTATTGATAGTATCTACTGCAATACCACGTCGCACGGCTTTTTCCATATCAACTTCAAATCGCCAAAATTCGTGCAATATATTCATTTTATCATCCATGTCAACCATATAGTTGTCAACGTCTGCTAAAATTTCTCCTTGTTCAAAGGCTTGAGTCATCGTTTGCGCAACAAGGCGACGGGTTTCTTCATTGGGTCCATAAATTTCTGCAACGATCGATTGTAAAACCGGTGGACCAGGTGGCATTTCAACGACAGTTAATTTAACCGGTACGTCTTTTAACATTTCGTTTAACATGCGCCGTGCTTCAGTGGCAATTTGATGGCTGCTATGATGACGACGATCTTTTTTATCTTTTAATTGAACATGAATATCTGCTTGCCAAGGTTGGTTGCGTAAGTAATAATGACGTACCATACCATTAAAATCAAAAGGTTGTGATGTGCCCACATAAGTTTGCATTGCGGTGACTTCTGGAATTTCACGTAATTTTCTAGCAATTGTGTGTGTCAAATTAGTGGTATCAAACAGAGAGGTGCCTTCTGGCATATTAATAAATACGTTAAATTCTGGTTTATTATCTAAAGGCAACATTTTGACTTCAACTGCTTTAAAATAAAACATTGAGCAGGCAGCAATAAAAGCGGCAATGAGAGATAATAAAAATGCACTGCCTATCAAACGGTTAGTAAATAATGGCGGTAAAATGCGACGAAATAACCTTTCTAGTTTTTGACTTTGTGCATGTTCTTTCTTTTCTACTTTGTGTAAACCTTGTAGTGAAGGTTTGAACCGCATGGCTAACCAAGGCGTGAAGATAAAAGCCGCAAATAAGGAAAATATCATAGCAACCGATCCCAACGCAGGAATTGGCTCCATGTAAGGGCCCATCATGCCAGAGACAAAACCCATGGGTAGTAAAGCTGCAACGACGGTAAATGTGGCTAAAATGGTAGGATTTCCCACTTCTCGCACCGCATCCACTGCTGTTGGTGTATCCATTTCTCCTTTTAGTAACCAACGTCGATAAATATTTTCAATCACGACAATAGCATCGTCAACTAGAATGCCAATAGAGAAAATCAGTGCAAATAAGCTCACACGATCAATGGTATAGCCCAAAATCCATGCTGAAAATACTGTGATTAAAATAACAACTGGAATCACTAAAGTAACGACTAATGCGGGTTGCCATCCTAAAGTAACAAGCACAAGAATTGTAACAGCCCCTGTGGCAATGAATAATTTGGTAATTAAATCATTCACTTTATCATTAGCTGTTTGTCCGTAATTTCGCGTAACTTCCACATGCACATTGCTAGGAATCAGAGTACCTTTTAATTTTTCAATATGCGCTAAAATGTCATTGGCAACTGCAACACCATTGGTAGCGATTTTTTTAGCAATTGCAATGGTAACTGCCGGTTGAGCATCAATTAATGGTGCAACTGGTGGATTTTCTTCTGCTTTATGTTGTTCATAATGATAAGATTTTCCAGAAAAAAAGTGAGTAAACTGTTGCTGTTCTTTTTCGGGTCCCTTAATGACATTAGCAATATCTCGAACGTAGATTGGTGCGCCTTGAAATGTCCCTACGACTAATCGTGCTACATCATCAGCAGATTCTAAAAATGTACCAGTGTAAACGGTAAAATGTCGATTGGAAGCTTCAACATAACCCGCTTGCTTTTCCGTATTTGCTGCTTGAACAGTTTGTGCAACTTGTCCTAAAGTGATGCCAAAACTGGATAAGCGTTCTGGTTTGATTTCAATCAGGACTTGTTCAGTTCTGCCGCCTACTACAAAACTTTGCCCAGTATTTTCAATTTCTTTCAAACTTTGCATGACATCTAGTGCAAGAGCGCGCAATGCACCGTCATCGACACTGTCTGACCATAGCGTTAGAGTAACAACTGGTACATCATCAATTCCTTTGGGTTTGACCAAGGGCATTGATACGCCGGGTGGAATTTTGTCTAAGTTGGATTGTAATTTGTCATGGATTTTAAAAATGGAAGTTTCCATTTGTTTGCCCACATCAAATTGCACGGTAACCATGCCTTGTCCACGTTCTGCGGCTGAATAAACATGGTCGACACCGGGAATTTCACTCATAAGCCGTTGTAATGGGTCTATAGCAAGGCGTGCGACTTGTTGTGATGATGCGCCTGCATACTGCACAAAAATGTCTACCATGGGTACAGAAATTTGTGGGTCTTCTTGACGGGGAGTCAAAATGAGTCCCAAAATTCCCATTAATAACATTGCAATAAATAATAAAGGTGATAGAGGAGAATGAATAAATGCTTTTGTCATTCGCCCCGCTAAACCAAGCGATGGTGTAGAAGAATTGTCTGTTGAGTTATGTTGATCAGTCATGATGTGTTAAGCATTAATTTTATGGATGATGAGTCGAGAGATATTTTATTTACGGAGCAGGTGCCCAATTGGCGTTATTGTTCACTTGCGGATTAACTTCAATCACATCACCCACTTTCAATCCACTAAGCACACTCACATAGGTCGCATCAATTTCTCTACCAATTCGGACTAAACGCAATTCTCGACTATCATTGTTGATGACGTAAACGCTTTGTAAACTACCTCTCGTAACAACAGCACTCAGTGGTATGACTGGTAAAGATTGTGCGGCTATATTAACATCATTAATGAGCACTTCGGCATATTGACCAGGATAAGTAGAAATGGGCATGTTGGTGGGCAAATCAAATTTGACGGTCACAGTATGACGTTGTGGGTCGGCGACTGGAAAAATTTGTGCAACACGTACAGGAATAGTATCTGGTTGATTGCTAGGCACGTCCAATTTAGCGATAATATTTTCCATGCCAACTTGCAAACCAGTAACTAAACGGGCTGGGATTTCTAGCTTGATTTGTAAATATTTGGTATCAGCAAATTCAAGCAGCGGCTGCCCGGGTTGCACAGTGTCACCTACTTCAACTAGTTTTTGAGTAATCACACCATCAAAAGGGGCTTGACCAACAGCATCACGTAATTTAGCATCAATTTGCTCAATACGTGAACGTGCTTGTAGTAACGCACTACGAGATTGGTCGATTTGAGTACCAAAACTGTGCAAATCTGCGCGCCGATCCATTGTTTCATCTGTTTGTCCAGCAAAATCTCGTGCTGGTTTAGTGAAAAATTGATCAAATAAATTAGGCACTCCCATACCGCCCGGTGCTTTGTCTTTGCTAGGCGACCAAAGCTCACGTTCATATTGCATCGCAGCATTACGCGCAGCCGCGTTGGCATTGAGCCAATCAGCCTCTGCTGATCGTCGTTGCGCTAATAATTCAGTATCATCTAAAGCAATGAGTACCGTATTTTCTTTAAACCACTCACCTTCTTCTCCGGCAATTTCTGCAACACGTCCGGGCAATTGCGCAGCAAGTGTCACTTCTTTAAAGGGAACAATCGTGCCACCTAACGTAACAATAGCACTGATTGGATTATCACGTACAGTATAGGTTTCTGTTGCGTGTACCAAGGAGCTTTGATATAACCCAATTATAGTTATTATCTTAATGAATTGTTTAAACATGCCTTACACACTATCCTCATGTTATATTTAGAAAACTCAAGATTGAGTCTTTAGCATTAAAAAATTTTAAGTAATGTTATATGATATTCAATTCTAACTTATGACCACTTGAATCGAACATAATTATTTTGAAAATTGATAATATAAATAACTGTCATATTTATCTCGTTGGTATCACTGCCATTAAGTTAAGAATTTACCATTTTTTCTAATCCCTAACTTAATGGCAGTGTCATTAATCTTGCCATCAGCACCTAATCTGCTTCAAAAAACATATTTAAATGTATGTATTTGATAATTCGCTTTCTGT
>DYNN01000134.1 GCA_020721045.1 Thiomargarita sp.
AGATTTATATCTTATGGTAGATTGTGGTAGATAATTATTTACTATCTGTCAACCTTATAAATTCACTGGTAACCATCTACATGCTTAAACTTGCTCATTAGTATAGGATGTCTTGTCTTGAGTCGCAACTATAATCATATCATCGGATATTTTTTATTTTAATTGGATTGTAAAAAAATATTTATTTACAAAGACTTATTTTCACGCGCAATTGCACGATAGCCAATATCTGAACGATAAAACATATCTTTCCAATTGATTTTACTCACTATTTGATAAGCATTTTGTTGCGCTTGATAAACAGTCTCACCCAATGCACAGGCGCATAAAACACGCCCACCCGCAGTAACAACTTGTTGATCAGTATTTAACGCTGTGCCCGCATGAAATACTTTACCCACAGTGAATTGGGCTGCTTCAGTTAAACCATGAATAATATGACCTTTTTCATATTGATTAGGATAACCGCCCGCCGCTAATACCACACCCAAAGCTGCACGTTCATCCCATTGCACAACGACACGATCCAAACGTTTTTCTATTGCAGCAAGGCATAATTCAACTAAATCGCTTTGTAATCGCAGCATGATTGGCTGAGTTTCAGGATCGCCAAAACGACAATTATATTCCAACACTTTAAGATTACCTTGCGAATCAATCATTAATCCTGCATATAAAAAACCAGTATAGGGATAGCCTTCGCTTGCCATGCCACGTACAGTGGGTTCAATCACTTCTGTCATGATTTTGCGATGAATTTCATCCGTCACTACTGGTGCAGGCGAATAAGCGCCCATACCACCGGTATTTGGTCCTTGATCGCCATTATCACGTGCTTTATGATCTTGTGAAGTTGCCATGGGTAAAGCGTGTTCACCGTCTACCATACAAATAAAACTGGCTTCTTCACCGGATAAAAATTCTTCGATAACTACACAATGTCCGGCTTGACCTAAGCTATTGCCAGCTAACATATTTTCAACTGCACTGATTGCTTCATCTACAGTTTGTGCAACTACAACGCCCTTGCCCGCTGCTAAACCATCGGCTTTAATGACAATAGGTGCACCCACTTTTTGAATGTAAGCAATAGCCGGCACAACTTCAGTAAAACTTTGATAAAAAGCGGTAGGAATTTGATGGCGAACTAGAAATTCTTTGGTAAATAGTTTTGAACCTTCTAATTGTGCGGCTTGTCGTGAAGGACCAAAACAGGCTAAATTCGCTTGTTGGAAAGCATCAACAACACCGATAACTAAAGGTGCTTCTGGTCCGACAATCGTTAAATCAATCGCTTGTTGCTGAGCAAATTTGACTAAATTATCAATATCTTCTACTGCAATGGCTACATTTTCTATTTTGGGTTCTTGAGCCGTGCCCGCATTACCCGGCGCAACAAATACTGTTTGTACCTGCTTAGATTGCGCGACTTTCCACGCTAAAGCATGTTCACGTCCACCACTACCAATAATTAATATCTTCATGAAAATCCTATGTAATTGAAATAAGGTTAAATTTAACGACTACTTGCTCACATTTAACCAATCAGAGATCGCAACTAAATCTTCAGCATTCAACAACCCAGCCGCTTGCTTTAAACGTAAGGTATTGATTACGTAGTTATAACGTGCTTGTGAATAATTACGTTGTGCTTGATATAAATCGCGTTGTGCACCGACCAAATCAACCGCAGTACGCATTCCAACGGCAACACTTTCTTTGATTGAATTACGCGCAGTTTCATTTGATATAACCGCTTGTTTTAACGCTTTTACTTGGCTAATATTGGATTCTAAATTTAAATAGGCATTACGGGTTTGACGTTGTACCGCACGACGTTGTTGTTCTAACGCATCCAAAGCCTGAGTATGACGTTGTTGCGCCTCACGGATACGAGAACTGATCGCCCCACCTTCATATAACGAATAAGTCACTTGAACCCCGACTGAATTGCTAGTCGCCAAGCCTGAAGACTCATCTCCCCTGATACTATCGCTATATCGATGTTCTGCAAATAAATTTACGACCGGATCATTAGCGGCTCTTTGTCGATCAATTTCTTGGCGTGAAATTTCAACTGCTTGTTGCGCTGCAATAATACTAGGATTACGTTCTAATGCAATTTCAGTCCATTTATCAATATTTGTAGGATCAGGGATTAATAAAGGCGCATCAGCTTTCAGCGTTGCAACTGATTTATGATAAGTGCCGATGATTTCACGTAAAGATTCAATCGCATTATCTTGTTGATTTTCTGCTAAAATTAATTCAGAAGTCGCTAAATCAAAAGCCGCTTGTGCCTCTTCAACATCGGTAATCGCAATATAACCGACCTCAAAACGTTCTTTAGTTTGCTTTAACTGTTCAGCAAAGGCTTTTTTATTCTCTTGGGCAAATCGAATTCCATCATAACTGGCTAATAAATCAAAATATCGACTTGCTACCCGTTCCATCAGTGCCTGACGTGCAACTTCATATTCTGTCTCTGCTTGCGCAACACGGCTATCAGCTTGTTGCAATGCAATATGTTGATCCTGACGATATAACGCGTAATTGAGCGAAATGTTATAACCCAAATTAGTGCTTTCATATCGATCACCCGTCATCCAATTTTTGGTACTAAATTGCTCACTGGCAGAACCGCTGAGCGTCACTTGTGGTTCTAATGTTGCCTGAATTTGCGGCTTACTTTCCAAGATAATCAAACGATTAGAATCGGCAATTTTGAATTGAGGATCATGTTGTTCAGCAAGTTGGTACAACGTTGAAAGCGTTTCAATTGCTTGCACCGAAGTTGCGAAAATCACTATGACTAGTATAAAAAAAATACGTATAAACATCTTACTATCCTATTTGGTAAATCAATTTAAAGAAAGTGATTATTGTCACAGCAATAATATTAGCAGACTCGGCTCAAGTGTGGCGATTTTATTGAATGTGACTCACGAAGAAATCAATACGTCGTTTTGACAAAAATGTGGCATCAAAAAATATAACCAATCGCTGTAAAACCTGTTACCATATTAAAAAATAACATGATAAGGATTATTTGATTTATGGTCGATGAAATAAATCCCTCGCCTAAACCACGCCGTCGTGGCATTTACCTATTGCCCAATTTATTTACAACAGCGGCTTTATTTTCAGGTTTTTACGCAATTGTTGCCGCTATCAACGATCGATTTGAAGCCGCCGCCATTGCTATTTTTGTGTCTATGATTTTTGATGGTTTGGATGGACGTGTTGCGCGCTTAACCAATACTCAAAGTGATTTTGGAGCAGAATATGACAGTCTATCTGATTTAGTTTCTTTTGGGCTAGCCCCTTCATTATTGATGTACGGATGGTCCCTATCACATTTAACGACAATTTCTAGTTTTTTGGGTAAATTAGGTTGGTTAGCCGCATTTATCTACACCGCAACAACAGCACTACGACTAGCACGTTTTAATACACAAATTGGCAAAACAGATAAAGCTTATTTTCAAGGATTAGCCAGTCCAGCAGCCGCAGCAGTGATGGCAAGTTTTGTTTGGGTTTGCAGCGATTATCAAATTGAAGGGTCCACTTTAGTGATTCCAGCTTGGATTTTGACAGTAAGCATCGGATTATTGATGGTTAGTCGTTTTCCTTATCGTAGCTTCAAAGATTTAGACTTAAAAGGACGAGTGCCCTTTATTTCTGTATTAATCATCGTATTATTATTCGTACTTATTTCGGTCGATCCGCCACAAGTCCTGTTTTTTAGTTTTTTACTTTACGCTTTATCGGGTCCTATTTTAACCTTAGTTCAATTACGCAAACGCAAACGACGCGCTGCACGTGTAGGTAGTGAAGAATTAAGTGAAACAACTCATCAAATCAATAATAAGAAATAAATTATAGTGATGAGGAAGCGCATCGTTTACCGCGACTGATGCGCTTCGCAAGTGACATTTATCGATCAATTTCCCCAAAAACAATATCTTGTGTTCCAATAATAGTCACGACATCTGTCAACATATGACCTCTTGCCATTTCATCCATTGCTGCTAAATGCGCAAAGCCGGGCGCACGAATTTTCAAGCGATAAGGTTTATTGGCACCGTCTGATACCAAATAAATGCCAAATTCACCTTTAGGATGCTCAATACCCACATAAACTTCTCCAGCTGGCACACAGTAACCTTCTGAAAATAATTTAAAATGATGGATTAGTGATTCCATATCCGCTTTCATGGCTTCACGTTTAGGTGGCGCAATTTTGTGATCGTTTACAATGACTGGACCCTGATTAGCACGCAACCATTCAACACATTGTTTCATAATATGATTAGATTGACGCATTTCTTCAATTCTAACCAAATAACGATCGTAACAATCTCCGTTAGTTCCAACTGGAATGTCAAAATCTACTTTATCATAAACTTCATAGGGTTGCTTTTTGCGCAAATCCCATTCAACACCTGATCCACGCAACATTGGACCGGTAAATCCCAGTTGTAATGCCCGTTCTGGTGACACAATACCTACGTCAACTGTACGTTGTCGCCAAATACGATTTTCTGTCAATAAAGTTTCATATTCATCAACATAAGTAGGAAAACGTTGGGTAAAATCTTCAATAAAATCAAGTAATGAACCTTGACGATTAGCATTGAGACGTTCGACTTCTTTGGCATTGTGAAACTTTGAAACCTTATAGTGTGGCATGGTATCAGGCAAATCCCGATATACGCCACCAGGACGATAATAAGCCGCATGTAATCGCGCACCAGATACGGCTTCATAACAGTCCATTAAATCTTCTCTTTCACGAAAAGCGTATAAGAACATTGTCATTGCACCCACGTCTAAAGCATGAGAGGCAATCCATAGTAAATGATTCAAAATACGGGTAATTTCGTCAAATAAAACGCGAATATATTGGGCACGAATAGGCGGTTCAATGCCTAATAATTTTTCAATTGCCATCACATAAGCATGTTCATTACACATCATGGAGACGTAATCAAGTCTATCCATGTAAGGAATGCTTTGATTAAACGGCTTATTTTCAGCCAATTTTTCCGTTGCGCGGTGCAACAAACCAATGTGCGGATCAGCCCGTTCGATGACTTCGCCGTCTAATTCTAAAACTAAACGCAATACCCCGTGTGCTGCGGGATGTTGCGGACCAAAATTGAGAGTGTAATTGCGAATTTCAGGCATTCAACTATTCCTTAAATGCTGAGTAACATTTTTTAAATGAAGGAGTTATAAACATTTTTCCCTCGCATTGAGGGATAAGCAAAATTTAAGCATCATAACGATTATCATGTCGTATCACACGCGGAACTAAAGTGCGTGTTTCAACGCTGACGGGTTCATAAATAACACGTTTCTTTTCAGGATCATAGCGCATTTCAACATGTCCTGTCAGTGGGAAATCTTTGCGGAAAGGATGCCCAATAAAGCCATAGTCAGTTAAAATACGGCGTAAATCTGGGTGTCCTTCAAACAAAATACCAAATAAATCAAACGCTTCTCTTTCATACCAATTAGCAGAAGTCCACAAGGTAATTACTGAGGCAATACGTGGTGGTTCGCCTTCAGCTACGGCACGCACTCGTAAACGTTGATTATTTTTTACTGAAAGCAAGTGATAAACAACGGCAAATGCTTGATTGGTATTGTCATTTTTTGCAGTTTCTTGTGCAGCAATTCCACGACTAAAGCCGGTATTATTTGCTTTCACATCCCAATTGACTTGTCCATAAGCGGAATAATCAATGCCACATAAATCAATTAGTTGCTCAAAATTAAATTCGTCACGTAATGTTTGACAAACTGAAAAAATGTCTGCATTAGATACTTCCATTGTGACTTCATTGAGGGCAAT
>DYNN01000054.1 GCA_020721045.1 Thiomargarita sp.
CAACAGAAAGCGAATTATCAAATACATACATTTAAATATGTTTTTTGAAGCAGACTGGGCTTAAAGAATTATCTGAAGTAAAGCTATTTTGAAGAGAAATTTGGTGGAGGCGGCGGGAATCGAACCCGCGTCCGTAAATCCTCTACCTTTGGTTCTACATGCGTAGCCAAATCTATTATTTAACCGCTAATCCGCTGACTGGCACGCCGATTTAACGGTGAGTCTAGCAAAGGTTTAGTAGATTCTCCCTAGACAAGAGTTTCCACGATCTTATGAGAATCGACCCCTGGATGTCCTTGCGAACTCTGAGCGCATAAGCACGTCCTCAGCCAAAGGATCAGCTGCCTAAGCAGCTAACGCGTAAGTTTCGTCGTTTGCGACTATTGTTTTGCAGAAGGATTCACGAGGTATCCTGCCCCTCGACATGCCCCTCAGGCTTTGTAATCCACGTCGAAACCATGTCGCCCCCACACTCCTATATTATAGTGTTTCTACAGCTATTTTACTAGGCTAGTTTCTAATTTAAGATTATTGACAAAATTTGTAGAATGTGAATTTCTTGATTTAGCGTATTTTCAACGTCGCTAAACCAATGAGTACTAATACCACTGTCATAATCCAAAAACGCACGATAACGCGAGGTTCGGGCCAGCCCTTTAGTTCAAAATGGTGATGTAGAGGTGCCATATGAAAAATGCGGCGTCCAGTTAAACGAAAAGAAAAAATTTGTAAAATAACGGAGATCGTTTCCATCACAAATACACCGCCCATAATAAATAACACCAGTTCTTGGCGAATGATCACTGCAATAATACCTAAAGCAGCACCTAAGGCTAATGCACCGACATCACCCATAAATACTTGTGCAGGATAGGTATTAAACCAAAGAAATCCAAGTCCCGATCCAACAATAGCACCGCAAAATATCACAATTTCACCTGCGCCTAAAACGTAAGGAATTCCTAAGTAAGTAGAGAAATTGAAGTTACCCGCTGCATAAACAAAAATGCCCAGTGCGCCCGCGACAAGTACCGTTGGCATAATGGCTAAACCGTCTAAACCGTCAGTTAAATTAACCGCATTACTCGTTCCTACGATGACGAAATAAGCTAATAATACGAATAACCAAGGCGCGATAATAATGACGTATTTAAAAAATGGAATGACTAGGTGAATTTCTTGTGGGTGGCGAGTCATGAGCAGAAACAAGATGGTGCCCAACGCAATCACGGATTGCCAAAAATATTTTGCTTTGGCTGATAATCCCGCAGAATTGCGCGCCACAACTTTACGATAATCGTCAACCCAACCTACTAATCCGAATAAATTGGTTACAATTAGTACTGTCCAAACAAAATGGTTAGATAAATTACTCCATAATAATGTAGTGATCGTAATCGTTAATAAAATAAGTGCACCGCCCATCGTTGGTGTACCGGCTTTCGATAAATGTGATTGGGGACCATCTTGGCGAATACTTTGTCCAATTTGTTTTTCGCTTAAGTGACGAATTAAAATGGGACCTATTAGTAGCGATAAAGATAGAGCAGTAAGTATGCTCAGAATCGCTCTCAGTGTAAGATATTGAAAAACATTAAAGCCGCTGTAAAATTGTGTTAATTGTTCACTAATCCAAAGTAGCATATTGATATTGTAATTAATTTGAAGTGGTTAAGTAAGCTTTGACGATTTGACGATCACTGAAAGGAAAACGCTGATCACCTATTTGCTGATAAGTTTCGTGTCCTTTTCCAGCGATTAGTATGATATCTTGAACTCGTGCATTTTGTAGCGCATATTCAATCGCTTGTTTACGATCGGCAATCACCGTAATTCGTTCTAGTTGCGAGCAACCTTGTAGTATATCATTAATAATCGCTTTTGAGTTTTCATGACGTGGATTATCATCGGTGATCACTATTTTGTCGGCATGAGATTCAGCAATTTGTCCCATTAAAGGGCGTTTACCTTGATCGCGATCACCACCACAGCCAAATACGCACCATAATTGACTCGATAGTTCATTCTTTTCTGTGGATTGATGGTGCAGACGTAAAGTTGACAGCGTTTGTTGCAGTGCATCAGGTGTATGAGCATAATCAATAATTACAGTAGGTTGTCCTATTTGTGTTAAATTTTCCATACGTCCTGAAACGGATGTAATTTGATTAGTAGCCGTTAATAAAGTAGTGAAGGGTATTCCCCAGTTGAGTAAGACAGTTAATGCTGCTAACACATTGCTAACATTAAATTTTCCTAATAATGGATTGTACAATTTTTCATGCCCCCAAGGTGTGCGTATGATCAAATCACAACCTTGAGGATGCATCAATTCTATTTGGGCATATACATCGGCTGATGTGTGGTTTAAACTGTAAGTTAATGTATTAACAGTAGTTGCTATTGACTGTTTTATTTTTGCACTTTGTGGATCATCTTGATTTAATATGGCTGTTTTTAAGTGATCAGTGGTAAATAAACGTAATTTTGCTGCAAAATAAGCCTCCATTGATAAGTGATAATCCAAATGGTCGCGGCTTAAATTGGTAAATACGGCGGTGTCAAAGTTGATTCCATTCACACGTCCTTGCACTAAAGCGTGAGATGATACCTCCATAGCAACATACGATATGCTTTGCGCTTTAAATTGGGAAAATAATTTTTGCAAATCAATTGGTTGTGGCGTAGTGTAATTATTAGGTTGCAACGCACCATACGTACCATAACCTAATGTACCAATCAATCCACAAGGAAGATTTATTTTCTGTAAAATTTGCGCAATCAGGTGTGATACCGTTGTTTTACCGTTAGTACCCGTAATGCCAACAATACGCATATTTTGTGTGGGTTGTTGATAAAAACGGGCAGCAATGTAGCCTAATTGTTGTGATAATTGTGGAACACTGATACAAGGCACATCGTGAGATAATCTGTCAAATGCAAGCGTTTCAGCTTCTTTTAAGATGGCAACTGCACCTTGTTGTAAAGCTGATGCAATATAAACTTCGCCATGCGTGCGTATACCGGCAAGTGCACAAAATATATCGCCGGGTTTGACTAAGCGATTATCACTGACTAAACCAGTACAATGACAATCAAGCGGTAGTGGATAAGATAATAACTCACTGAGTAACATAAGTTTTTAAGTATAATAAGAAATTTTTTGTTATTGAGAACGATAATGATGGCAAAGTAAAGATCATTTGGTTTGATTCAAAGCGAGTTTTTATGATTCTAAACAAGCACGACGAATAGTATATAATAAAGGGATTCTGTCGATTCATCAAATCTATTTAGGTCTTAAATTATGCAACAACAATATTGTGGTTATGTCAGTATCATTGGTCGTCCTAATGTGGGTAAGTCTACGCTACTCAATCATTTGTTGGGACAAAAAATCAGTATTACTTCACGTAAACCACAAACAACGCGACATCGTCTATTAGGAATTAAAACTGAAAAAGAGGGGCAAATTATTTACGTTGATACGCCGGGTTTGCATCAAAATCAACATAATGCCATGAATCGTTATTTAAATCGTGCCGCTCTCAGTAGTATAGAAGGGATGAATGTGATTTTGTGGGTATTAGAGGCACTAAAATGGACTGATGAAGATGCTTATATATTGAATATTATAGAAAAAATAAATATTCCAATTATCGTAGTGATTAACAAAGTTGATAAAATTACCGCTAAAAACGAATTATTGCCTTATTTGCAAGAAATTAGCAAAAAATATCACTTTACTGACATAATACCGGCATCGGCATTACAAGGGCATAATTTAGTCGCGATAGAAAACAAAATTAAACAGTTTCTACCCATTAGCCCGTTGTTATTTCCAGAAGAATATATTACAGATCGCAGTGAACGTTTCTTATGTGCTGAATTAATTAGGGAAAAATTGATCAATCGTTTAGGGGCTGAGTTGCCTTATCGTATTACAGTACAAATTGAATATTTTAAAACGGAAGAAAAATTAATTCATATTAGTGCAATTATTTGGGTGGAGCGTTCGAGCCAGAAAGCTATTGTGATTGGTAAACAAGGACGTAATTTGAAAGAAGCGGGTAAGGCTGCGCGCGAAGAAATGGAAGTTTTACTTGAAAATAAAGTGTTTTTACAACTTTGGGTTAAAGTTAAACAAGGTTGGTCTGATGATGAACGTGCGTTGCAACAATTGGGTTATGGTGATATTGATGTGTAGCTATTTTATTGATAATATTGTGATTATTTATCGCGTCCTGTGGTATTGAGAAAAAAATGGTATGATATTTAACTTTTGATATATCATTATCATCAAATTACTGGATAAATCATGATGCGTTGGTTGGGTTGGCTAGGATTGGTTGGTTTTACGTTGTTATCATTGTGGTTATTACTTCATTTTGAGCATAGCCCTATACCATTAGTAACAGAAGCTGTAACAGTGCCTGATTATACTTTAAAAAATTTTACCACGCTGAATATGACTGAAGAAGGGGTGATTAAGAACAAAATATCAGCAGAAGTGATGGTACATAATAATAAAGGGGATACAGTATTGACTGCGCCTACTTTAGTTTTTTACAAAGAAGGTCAAGCCAATTGGTATATGGCGTCCGAGCAAGGCACTATTTCAGCAGATGGTAATCATGTGTGGTTGTTGGGTCATGCAAATTTATGGCAACCTGATGAAAATCAAGTAAAAAGAATAGAAATACTTTCTAAAGATATGCATATTGAAGTGGACAAACGTTTCGGAGAAACGCAAGCACCCAGTATAATTCGTACAGTCACGACACAGACTGCAGGCGTTGGGATGCGCGTTTTTATGGCAACACAACAAGTAGAATTGTTATCACAAGTAAGGGGTTACTATGCGCGCTAGTTTTGGCAAGATGAAATATGGGATAATGTTGACTTTAATTTCATTACAATCATCAGTTTACGCGCTATCCACTGATCGTGATCAACCGATTAATATTGTTGCCGATACTGCGACGATTGATGATGCAAAAGGTATTGCGATTTATGAAGGTAATGTGATGGTCACGCAAGGCACTATTTTAATTAAATCAAGTAAATTGACGCTGACTTATACCAACGGACAAAGCTTGACTCAAGCGGTTGCTGAAGGAAAGCCCGCCACTTTTCAACAAACGCCCGATGATAAAAAAGGCGATATTCACGCCACTGCAAATCGTATGGAATATCGTGCCAGTGAGGATATGTTGCACTTAACTCAAGATGCGAAGTTGTGGCAAGATAAAGATAGTTTCACGGGTGCGAAAATAAGTTATGATACCAAAGAAGGTGTTATTCGTGCTGAAAAGGGCAGTGGTAAAGACAGTCCGCGTGTATCGGTGACTATTCAACCTCGTAAAAATAAATAACCCATTAAATGAGTAATCTATTAGCTGCCCGCCATTTGGCAAAAGAATATAAATCTCGCATGGTGGTTAAAAATGTGAGTTTACAAGTGACCAGCGGTGAAATTGTAGGTTTATTAGGACCTAATGGTGCGGGTAAGACAACCAGTTTTTATATGATTGTCGGCTTGATTAATTGCGATCGCGGTATCATCACACTCAATGGACAAGATTTGACTCTGCACCCAATGCACAAAAGAGCACAAATGGGCATTGGTTATTTGCCACAGGAAGCGTCGATTTTTCGCAAATTAACGGTGGCGGAAAATATTCTTGCTATCTTGGAAGTGCAGAAACATTTATCTAAAATTCAGCGGGAACGACGTTTACACGGCTTGTTAGATGAATTACATATCCGACATTTGCACGATAATTTAGGGATGAGTTTGTCAGGTGGTGAGAGACGGCGGGTTGAAATTGCGCGTGCGTTAGCGGCTGAACCGCGTTTTATGTTGTTAGATGAACCTTTTGCTGGCGTTGATCCGCTGTCGGTATTAGATATACAACGGATTATTACTCAGCTTTGTCGCTTAGAAATTGGCATTTTAATTACTGATCATAACGTGCGTGAAACCCTAGAGATTTGTGATCGAGCTTATATTGTCAATGACGGTACGTTGATCGCAGAGGGAACGCCAGAAAGTATTTTACATAATGAACAAGTGAAGGAAGTTTACCTTGGACACCATTTTAGGTTATAACCCATATAAACATACTTTCATCATAATATAAATAAAAATAAGCACTTAGTGTATATTGATTCACAAGTAGAATTTAGAAATTATCTAATATAAATAGTCAGTAAGATTTGGCAACTGTTGATAACGCTATCAAATCTCTCACTTATGAAAAAATAATATGAAACAAAGCCTTCAACTCCGTTTAGGTCAGCAAATTACCATGACACCCCAATTGCAACAAGCAATCCGCCTGTTGCAGTTGTCTACGCTTGATCTCCGTATGGAAATTCAACAAGCGTTAGAATCTAATATTATGTTAGAGGTTGCTGACAATGATTATGAACTTGATGATGATCAAGATTTTAATGAAAGTAATTATGATGACAAAGGAGAAAGAGGAGAAAATGGTTCAACCAATGAGGAATTGAGTTCAACCAGCAATAATGATGACAGTGAAATTATACTGGAAAATTTTTCCGAAATACCTGATGATTTAGCGACAGATAGCAATTGGGAAGATACTTTTGACAATAGCATTTCATATCATGATTCCTCTTTCAATGGTGAAGAAAAAGATTATTTAAATCAAAGTTCTATTGATGAAAGTTTACAAACTCATTTATTATGGCAACTTGAATTAACACCATTTAGTGATTTAGATCGTGCGATTGCGATCTCTTTGATTGATGCAATAGATGGCGATGGTTATTTACGTACAACTTTAGAGGATATAACTAAAAATATTACCGATGATGTTGTAGTCACTATCGCCGAAGTCGAAGCTGTGTTGCATCGTATTCAACACTTTGATCCGATTGGTATTGGTGCAAGAGATTTAAGTGAGTGTTTATTGCTGCAACTCAGTGAATTTGATAAAGAAACGCCTTGGTTAAAAGAGGCACGAATTTTAATCCGTAATCATTTGACTTTATTAGCAACGCACGATTATACGATGTTAATGAAAAAGATGAAATTGGATCGAGACAGTTTAATAGAACTTATTGATTTTATTCAATCTTTAAATCCGCGTCCGGGTTCGCAATTGGAATCGTTACATCCGACTTATGTTGTACCTGATGTTTTTGTTAAAAAAGTCAAAGGGGTATGGAAAGTTGATTTGAATCCTGATAATTTCCCCAAATTACGGATTAATTCCCGTTATGCAAATGCGATTGCGACCGCAACTGATAAAAGTGATGTTTCTAGTCTAAAATCTCATTTACAAGAAGCGCGTTGGTTTATTAAAAGCCTAAAAAGTCGTCATGAAACCCTGCTTAAAGTGGCTAAATGTATTGTCAAACGACAAACAAATTTCTTAGAATATGGCGAAGAAGCCATGAAACCTTTGGTGTTACATGATATTGCCCGTGAATTAGAAATGCATGAATCCACCATTTCCAGAGTGACCACTCAAAAATACATTCATACCCATCGTGGTATTTTTGAATTAAAATACTTCTTTTCTAGCCATGTCAGCACAGACACTGGCGGAGAATGCTCCTCTACGGCGATCCGCGCCTTAATCAAAAAATTAATTGCCGCTGAAAATATTGCCAAACCCCTAAGTGACAGTAAAATTGCTAAAATACTTTCAGAACGTGGGATTAATGTCGCCCGTCGTACTGTGGCTAAATACCGTGAAGCGATGGTTATTCCGCCTTCAAATGAAAGAAAACGTTTAGCTTGATAGAATAAGCGGACAGTCCGCTATGACTCATGGTGCATCATTTTGTACCTTAACTATTTTGACATTCATTAAAAATTGATAATTAAATCAAGGAGCATCTACAATGCAACTCAATCTTAGTGGACATCACATCGATATTACGCCTGCTTTGCGTAACTACGTGACGACTAAAATGGAACGGCTTGAACGTCATTTTGATCATGTGACTAACATGCATGTCATATTAAGCGTGGAAAAGTTACGTCAAAAAGCAGAAGCAACATTGCATGTGAGCGGTGCTAATTTATTTGCTGATGCCGAGCATGAAGACATGTATGCCGCGATTGATGCCCTCGTGGATAAATTAGATCGACAAATCAAAAAGCATAAAGAAAAAGTCAAAGATCACCACCAAGCAGATGCACGTGATATTAAGACGCAACCGTCAGAATAACCTATTATTTTTCATTGCTTGCCTTAAATTACAATTAATTGCAAGTAAAATGAATTGATTTTGTACTGATTTATCCCTAGCCGCTTCTTAAACGCGTTGTTTTTGGAGCGGTCAATTAAAATTGCCATTATAGTTGAAGATATATGCGAATTACAGATATCCTGACTCCTGATCGAATGCTGTGTCATGTCCAAGCAACCAGCAAAAAACGCGTACTTGAATATTTTAGTCGCCTACTCGCTACTGAAGTTTCTCCCTTGACTAATCGAGAAATTTTTAACGGTTTGTTAGCGCGAGAACGTTTGGGCAGCACGGGTTTAACCAATGGAGTTGGTATTCCACATACTAGAGTGGCAAATTGTCACGTGACACTCGCCGCTTTCTTGCAAATTGAGCAAGGCATTGATTTTGAAGCACAAGATAGGCAACCGGTAGATATGTTTTTTGCTTTAGTTGTACCTGAAGAAGCGACAACAGAACATTTGGAAATTTTGGCGTTATTAACTGAAATGTTCAGTGATGATGAATTTCGTGAACAATTACGCGCAACGCCAGAATGTGAAGATAAATTCAAATTATTAACCACTTGGCAGTCACGCTACACTGATATATAAAATTTATGACCGCTTTAACCGTTGAAGAATTATACAAGCATCATGCAGATGAACTTTCATTACATTGGCTAGCAGGTGAAATGGGTAATGAACGGATAATCGAATTAGAAAATAACCAAACGCTTGGAAGTGTGGGTTATTTTAATTTAATTCATCCACATCAAATTCAGATTATTGGTGCTTATGAAAAAAGTTACTTTGACACGATTGAAAAGACTGTTTATCAATCAACGCTGAAACAACTATTTGAAAATGAAAATATTTGTTGTATCATCTTAATTGATAATATTGAAATACCCACAGATTTGAAGCGTTATGCAGAAAAGCACCAAATACCGCTATTGACTTCCCAATTATCTGGGGAAAATATCATCAATTATCTACACACAACATTTGCTAGAATGATTGCACCAAGAACCAATTTACACGGCGTGTTTATGGATGTTTTGGGTATTGGCGTATTAATTATGGGGGGAAGTGGTACAGGTAAAAGTGAATTAGCCCTAGAATTGGTCAGTCGTGGACATCGCTTAGTGGCTGATGATACACCGGAATTTTATCGTGTGTCTTCTACCGTTTTGAATGGGACTTGTCCGGTTGCGGGTATGACACCCTTTTTGGAAGTGCGTGGTTTAGGTATTTTGAATGTGCAAGCGTTATTTGGAGATAGCGCAATTAAGAAAGAAAAATTTCTGCGTCTTATTGTGCAGTTAGAACATATGACGACACAACAATTACATAATATCGACCGGTTACAAGGGGATTATCGCGTTCGACGGATTTTGGACGTAGAAGTACCAGAAATCGGTCTACCCGTGGCTCCCGGGCGTAACCTTGCTGTTTTGTTAGAATGTGCAGTGCGCAATTACAGTCTTAAAGTGCAAGGTTATAATGCAGCCGACGAATTTTGTACCTTACAACGCCAGTTAATTCAGGGAAATAACCTTCACTAATACATTGGCGATAATTTTATCACGGCTGTGCTTTTAAAATAATGCGCCACTATTTTCCTGTTTTACTGACAATTATATTAGGATTATCACTCTCTATTTTTAGTGCTATTTTTGCGCATAAAATTGATGACCACTACGCATATTCCCATTTTGAAAGTACAGCAAAAGAACAAGTATGGTTAATTGAATATGAAATTAACCACACTCTTTCCATTTTACAAGCTTTTGCTAATTTTTACACGCTTCAAGAAACCGCTCAGTCTCAAAATTTTGCTGTATTTGCTAAACCATTATTACTACAGCAACCATTTTTATCAAGTATCAATTGGGTGCCACGAGTAACTACACGTGAACAGTACTTTCCAATTGAACAACAAGCCTCATCAAAGACTTCATTAACGCAATATATTGTACCCGGCTTTGATTTTGGTTCTAAAACGACTTTTTTAACCGCGTTGACTAAAGCACGAGACACAAATACTGCACAAATTTCGGTTGATACGCATCAAACTATCGCAATATTTTATCCCATTTATCCGCAAGCAATCACAATAGATACCGTAGAGAAGCGTCGCTATTTTTTGACGGGATTTATTGTAGCAACATTGCAATTAGATGATTTAATTAATAAAATTTTGCAAAATTATCACGCGAAGTATCATAAATCAATGAATATTATCATTCAAGATAATACAATTTCACAGCAGATTTTGTACACAAATTATCTTGAAAATGAAAATAATATCTCTATGATTTTACTCAATTTACCAATTAAAGTGATGGATAAAACTTGGTCTATCACCTATTTTGCCGATAAGAACGATTATTTGCAATATAATAACTGGATTGCTATTAACGTGTTTTTATTGATAGTTCTGATCACGGCATTAACCGCTATTTATTTTTTTAAATCAATTCGTTATATAGATTCTCTACAATCAGAAATTGCCAAATCTCATTTAAATTTAACCCAAGAAGTCGCACGTCAAACAATCGCATTAACTCAACAAAATCAAGTATTACAGCAACAAATTGCCCAATATAAAGCGCAAGAATTAGTGGAAAAGCATGATTTATTAAAAGAATTGCACGAACGTTTTACTAGTGTTTTGGATGGTTTAAATTCTGCGATTTATGTAATTGATATGCAAAATTATAAAATTCTCTTTGCTAATCGATATGTGAGAGAAAATCTCTATAAACCTTATATTTTAGGTAATGTGTGTTGGCAAATTTTGCAATCTAAGCAAACGGAACCGTGTAATTTTTGTACCAATGAAAGATTGCTCGATCCGTCTGGTCAGCCCACTGGTGTCTATTCTTGGGAATATCAACATAATCAACGTTGGTTTTATATGCAAGATCAAGCGATTCGTTGGAATGACGGCGCTTGGGTGCGTTTATCCGTTGGAACAGAAATTACTGAGCGTAAACAAGCAGAAATTGCTATAAAACGGAGTGAAGCACGATTACGAGAAATTCAACGAATTGCTAAAATTGGTTATTGGGAATGGGATTATCAACATGATTGTGTAACGGGTTCGGAGGAATTTTTTGAACAATTTAATTTGAGTGTGCGAGAGAATGGTAAACTACCAATAGAGCATTTTCTTAATATTATTCATCCTGATGATAGACCTCATATTGAACAAAAAATTAAGTCGTCTATTGACACGCATCACTATTATCGTACTGAATTTCGCGTTGTTCACTCAAAAAATGTGATTCGTTACCTACAAGCTTTTGGTTCTGTAACTTACGATGAATCCGGCTCTCCGATCTATTTTATTGGTTCAACCCAAGATATTACTGAAAGAAAACAGGCGGAAATTGCCTTACAACAAAGTAAAAAATTTTTACAAGATATTATTGATAATACTAATATTTTAGTTTTTGTAAAAGACTTGGAAGGACGCTATATCTTAACTAATCGATGTCATAATGAAATTTTACGACGCTCACGAGAAGATGTTTTAGGCAAAACTGATTATCACATTCATTCTGAAGAAGTAGCAGATCAAATAATCACTGATGATTCTTATGTATTTGGATTTGAAAAAAGTTTAACTCGAGAAGAAAGCTTAGAACTTCATTCTGATAAATATACGTTTATTACTTCTAAAATCCCTTTATTTGATGAGAGTGGGCAAGTTTACGCGGTTTGTAGCGTTGCCATGGATATTTCTGAACGTAAAAAAATAGAAGAAATACTTAAAAAAAGGGAAAATAAGTTGCGATTAGCGAAAGAAGCTGCTGAAGCCGCTAGTCGGGCTAAAAGCACTTTTTTAGCCAATATGAGTCATGAATTGCGCACACCGCTTAACGGCATTTTAGGATATGCACAACTGTTTAACCGTGATGTGACATTGAACAAGCAGCAACAAGAAGGTATGCAAATTATTCAACGATGTGGTGAACATTTACTTATTTTAATCAATGACATATTGGATTTATCTAAAATTGAAGCCGGTAAATTGGAATTGATGCCCAAGGAGTTCCGTTTCACTGATTTTCTGAAAGACATTGTTGATTTATTTAAAATGCGTGCAACTCAAAAAGGGATTCATTTTTCTTGTGAACAAATTCCACCTGCAACTTCAGTTCAAAGTGATGACCAAAAAAGATTTCCCGATCTGATTTGTGCAGATGAGAAACGTTTACGACAAGTACTATTGAATTTAGTGAGTAATGCAATCAAATTCACTGATAAAGGTGGAGTTTCCTTTAAAGTTATCTACCATGATAATTATATCCGTTTTGATGTAGAAGACAGCGGTTGTGGTATTGCGACTGAAGAATTAGAAAATATTTTTAAACCTTTTCAACAAGTTGGTTCTAAAATGATGCAAATAGAAGGGACTGGCTTAGGATTACCCATTAGTCGGAAATTAGTAAAATTGATGGGTGGGACGTTGCAAGTAGAGAGTTTAGTGGGTGTAGGTAGTTTATTTTGGTTTGAAATTCCGCTTGATGTCGTACAATATATTGATAAATCATTGGTTTCTCTAAAACAAAAAAATATTATCGGTTTTAAAGGACAGTCACGTAAAATATTATTAATTGATGACCATATTGAAAATATTAAATTATTAGTCAATTTGTTGACACCGCTGAGTTTTCAGGTTAAAAGTTGTCAGACTGGAGAAGAAGGATTAAAAATCGCCAATGTGTGGCATCCAGATGCTATTTTAATTGATTTAGTGATGCCGCATATGGATGGTTTTGAGTTTACTCGACGTTTTCGTACTTTGGAAAATACACAAAAAACGGTTGTTATTGCGGTTTCAGCCAGTGCTTTCGATGTGCATCAAACTAAGAGCTTGATTGTGGGATGTGATAGTTTTATCGCAAAACCGATACATATTGCTGAATTATTGGAGGCATTACAAAAACATTTAGGTTTAGAGTGGATATATCAAGTTGAAAAGCCTATTTTATCACAACCAGTTGATAATAATATTAATTTATCGACTATAAAATTGCCTACACCAACACAAAGTCAGCATTTACTTGAAGTTATTATGCTGGGCGATATTCAAGCAATACAAGCCGAATTAGACATTTTATTACAACGTGATATCACATTGCAGCCTTTCATTGATCACGCTCAAAAGTTAGCAAGCCAATTTAAAACTAAACAATTATCTGAATTAATTAAACAAATCAACTCAGCATGAAATCGAGCAAAATGTCTAAACATACTCTACTAATTGTTGATGATGTTCCAGAAAATATCAGTGTCTTATACAGTTTATTCTTGAATCTTGATTTTAAAGTGTTGGTCGCGCAAGATGGTGAAGAAGCGATCCAACGCGTTGAATATGCAAAGCCTGATTTAATTTTACTCGATATTATGATGCCGGGTCTGACGGGTTTTGATGTTTGTCAAATTCTAAAAGCAAAACCAGAAACGCGACAAATTCCTATTATTTTTATGACAGCTTTAACTGATATTACTGATAAGGTGAAAGGTTTTTCTTTTGGTGCGGTTGATTACATCACAAAACCATTTCAGTATGAGGAAGTTTTATCGCGTGTAACAACGCATTTACATTTACGCAAACTGCAACAGCAATTAGAGCAAGAAGTGACTATCAGAAAAGCGCATGCTGTTGAATTAGAAAAACGTAATGTTGAGTTAAATACTTTTGCCCGTACGGTTGCTCATGATTTAAAAAATCCTTTGACTGGTATCATCGGTGCTTCAGATTTATTAATCAATCGCTATCCATTAAATTCTATTGTAGATCATAGAGCCATTAAATATTTTCGTCTTTTGCTAGAATCTGGTGAGAAAATGGTGAATATTATTGATGCCTTACTGTTGTTAGCGGGTTCTACTAAACAGGAGGGCGATCAAAAATTATGCATGAATGAATTGAATATGTCTGAAATCATTAGTGAAATTGTACAAAAAAGATTAGTATTGATGATTCAAGAATTTCGCGGAGAAATTATTTTACCAAAAACTTGGCATACGGCATTTGGTTATGCACCTTGGATTGAAGAAGTGTGGGCAAATTATTTGAGTAACGGTTTAAAATATGGTGGACAACCGCCGCGCTTAGAATTAGGCTCTAACCAAGTAAATGATGATACTGCACGTTTTTGGGTGCGTGATAATGGCATGGGGCTTTCTGAAATCGCACAAGCAAAATTATTTATGCCTTTCATGCGATTAGAAAAAGAACGTGCCAGTGGTCACGGTTTGGGTTTGTCTATTGTGCAACAAATTGTTGAAAAATTACATGGACATGTAGGCATTGAAAGCAAAGAAAATCAAGGTAGTACTTTTTATTTTACTTTACCTACTCATCCTGTTGAAATTAAAATAACTTGAATCTTAAATTAGAGTAGGTCGGCAATCCTTTGCCGACTTGAGTAGTTGTACCCTCGAAAAATGTCGGGAAAGGATTCCCGACTTACTACTCATCTCATTGAAATTAAAATAACTTGAATCTTAAATTAGAGTAGGTCGGCAATCCTTTGCCGACTTGAGTAGTTGTACCCTCGAAAAATGTCGGGAAAGGATTCCCGACCTACTACTCATCCCGTTGAAATTAAAATAACTTGAATCTTAAAATAGTGACAGTAAAAAATTATGCAACATGTTGATACACTTATCTATGCTGGTTGGATTATTCCCGTTGAACCCGAAAATACCGTTTATGAACAATATGCTATTGCGATACAAGAAGGTAAAATTATAGCTTTATTACCCAGCGATGAAGCAGTAAGTCGTTATTCGGCTAGAATTACACATCGTTTATCAACTCACGTCCTCATTCCGGGTTTAATTAATACACATACACACGCAGCCATGTCATTATTAAGGGGAATTGCCAATGATTTGCCTTTATATGAATGGTTAAATACACGTATTTGGCCCATTGAACAAGCGTGTATGGGTAAAGAATTTGTCGCTCATGGCACACAATTAGCCATTGCCGAGATGTTGCGTAGTGGTGTGACTTGTTTTAATGACATGTATTTTTTCCCTGACGTGACTGCTGAAGTGGTAGAAAAATCGGGTATTCGTGCAGCGATCGGCTTAATTTTATTAGATTTTCCAACAGTTTGGGCAAAAGATGCTAATGAATATTTACAAAAAGCGCAGACGGTGCATGATCAACTAGAATCTTATTCTCTAATTACAACGACATTAGCACCTCATGCACCTTATACCGTATCAGATATGCCGCTGATACAAGGGCGAGATTTGGCGGAAAAATTAAATATTCCAATTCACATACATGTCCATGAAACTATAGAAGAAATTCAAGGTTCAATTAAACAATATGGCAAAAGACCTTTAGCGCGTTTAAACAAGTTAGGCTTATTATCACCTCATTTTATGGGAGTACATTTGACGCAACTGCAAGCAGATGAAATTGATTTGTTGGCAAAAAAAGGCGTAAATGTCGTTTATTGTCCTGAATCTAATATGAAATTAGCCAGTGGTTTTTGTCCCGTGCATGAATTATTATCTCACTGTGTTAATGTGGCTTTAGGTACTGATGGTTGTGCCAGCAATGATGATTTGGATATTCTGGGTGAAATGCATACTGCTGCTTTACTTGCCAAAGGATTAAGCCAAGATGCACGCACATTAACCGCTGCGCAGGCTTTACAAATGGCAACATTAAATGGTGCTAAAGCCTTGGGGATTGATCGGATTACCGGTTCTTTAGTTCCGGGAAAAGCTGCTGATATTACGGCAATTGATCTGAATGAATTAGAAACACAACCCGTTTACAATGCACTTTCTCAACTGATTTACTCAGTTAATCGTGATAAAGTAACAGACGTTTGGGTTGCAGGTAAACACTTATTAAAATCAAGAGCATTGACTTCTTTAGATGTTCATGATATTAAAGCAAAAACGCATGCATGGCGCACTAAAATTATAAACATTGTAGAAAAATTAAATATCACCCCAATACCACCAAAAAATGAAGAAATAGACAGCATTCATGATACCATTGAAGATAATGCTCAAGAATGATTAAATACACGGATGAAATTTAGTCATATCACTATTTATGTGTTACCTAGGAAGAATACACCATGTCAATATTAATTTGCGGTGCGCTAAGCTATGATACTATCATGGTTTTCAACGACAAATTTAAGTACCATATTTCCCAAGATCATGTACAAGGTGAAGAAGAAATTGATATTTATTTTATGGTGCCTGATTTACGCCGTCAATTTGGTGGTTGTGCTGGAAATATTGCCTATAATTTAAATATGTTAGGTGCTGATCCTTTGATTATGGCGACAGTGGGTGCAGATTTTAATCATTATGCAGAATGGCTAGACAAACAAAATATTAAACGTGATTATATTGCCATAGTCGAACACAGTTATACCGCGCAAACTTTCGTAACCATTGATATGGACGACAATCATATTACTGCTTTTCACCCAGGTGCGATGAATTTTTCTTCTACCAATCAAGTGTGGCAAGCGAAAGAAGCAACTATTGGCATTGTGTGTTCGGAAAGTGCAGATGCGATGATGATTCATGCGTTACAATTTGTAGAAGCGGGTATTCCTTTTGTCTTCGATCCAGGGCAAAGTATTCAGTTGTTTGATGGTGATGAATTACTTAAATTTTTAGAACAAGCCCAATGGATTTTACTTAATCGCAAAGAATGGCAAATTGTACATCAACGCACTGGTTTAAGTGCAGAACAAGTGGCAATGCGAATGCAAGCACTGATTATCACTCAAGAAGCACACGGTGCAGTGATTTATACCCAAGAAACTCGCTATAATATTCCAGCAGCGCGCGCAAAGGCAATCAACGATCCAACGGGTTGCGGTGATGCCTTTTGTGCAGGTATTTTATACGGCTTAGCCAAAGAAGTCGACTGGGAAACAACCGGTAGAATTGCTGCTTTGATGGGAGCAATCAAAGTTGAACACCATGGTACACAAAATCACAACTTTACGTTAGACTTATTCAAGGCGCGTTTTAAGAAAAATTTTGGTTATGCCTTAATTATTTAACAACGCATACTCTAATTATTTCACTTTATTCATCATGCGCGCATTTACTATTATATTACTTACATTCTTTGATATCTGTCGACTACGATTAGGACCACAAGATATTCCAGCTTCTCGCATTTTATTAAGCTTGGTCTTATTTAGTTATATCGTTGTTGGTATTGTATTGTCTTCGGTTAAACTAGACCTATTTGATGCAATTTTATTCAGTTTAGTCGAATCCATCTCATCAATCATGATTATTGGCAGCTTACTCTATATCGCCAAAAAAATCGCACGTTTTTACCAAACATTGACTGCATTAGCAGGCACTGATACCTTATTTGGCAGTGCGCGCGTACCCCTTATTTATTGGCTAGCACAACTACAATCGATAGATTCTTTTATTGCATCATTTCTCTTTGTATCACTTTTAGCCCTAGTCATATGGAATTTGATCGTTTATGCTCATATTTTAAGAAATACCCTAGAAGTCACTTTTAGCATCGGTGTTATTCTTACCGTCGTCTCCTCGCTACTTAGCACCAGTATTTTATACCAAATTTTCCCAATGATTATGGAATAAACCATGCACATTCACATTCTGGGTATTTGTGGCACATTTATGGCGGGTATTGCCGTTTTAGCTAAACAAATGGGTCACACCGTCACCGGATCAGACATTAATGTCTATCCACCGATGAGCACACAACTCGAAACGTTGGGGATTCAATGTCATACCGGTTATATGCCAGAACATCTACAACCCGCCCCCGATTGCGTCGTGATCGGCAACGCCTTATCACGCGGTAATCCGGCAGTTGAATACGTACTAAATCAAGGTTTAGTCTACACCTCCGGACCCCAATGGTTAGCAGAAAATATACTGACAAAAAAATGGGTATTAGCAATTGCCGGCACACATGGAAAAACGACAACTGCCAGCATGGTCGCTTGGATTTTAGAAACAGCCCAATTATCACCCGGCTTTTTAATCGGTGGTATACCGCAAAATTTTGGTATTTCAGCACGTGTGACAGACAGCCATTTTTTTGTGGTAGAAGCCGATGAATACGATGCCGCTTTCTTTGATAAACGATCTAAATTTTTACATTATCATCCACGTACCGCTGTTATTAACAATTTAGAATTCGATCACGCCGACATCTTCAGCGATTTAGCCGCTATTCAAAAACAATTTCATCACTTAGTACGCACCGTACCTAGTCAAGGCTTGATTATACACGCACCGCAACCATCAATTTTAACTGTCTTACAGCAAGGTTGTTGGACAGCGACAGAAACATTTGGCACTGAAACAAGTCATTGGCAAGCAAAGCCTTTATTATCTGATTGCAGTCATTTTGAAGTCTGGTATCAAAGGCAAAAACAAGGAGAGATTCACTGGGCATTAATTGGCACGCACAATATGCACAACGCTTTAGCTGCCATTGCCAGTAGTCATCACGTGGGAGTGTCGATCGCGCAAGCTTGTCAAGCACTTGAACAATTTCACAACGTCAAACGTCGTTTAGAATTACGCGGCGTGGTCAATGGTGTGCATGTTTACGACGATTTTGCACATCATCCCACAGCAATTGCTACAACATTAGCCGGTTTACGTCAACGGGTGGGACAACAAAAAATTATCGCAGTGTTAGAACCGCGTTCAAATAGTATGCGTATGGGTATTTATCAAAATGATCTCGCAGCCTCGCTGGCAACTGCTGACAGCGTACTGCTTTATCAACCTGATCAACTTAGCTGGTCCTTGACTAAAGTGGCAGATGCGCTACCTGATGCAAAAATTTATAATAATATCAATAAATTAATCGAATCTTTACTGAGCAGCGCAAATGATAAAACGCACATATTAGTGATGAGTAATGGTGATTTTCAAAATTTGCATCAACGCTTACTCAACGCATTGAATGGTACTATTTGAGATTATTGCTGATGAAAAATACCAGTACTTAATTTTAATTAAACCACAAGTGCAGTATAATTGGTTCGATTCGCATTTTTTACTGAAAAACAAATTTAATCGACGTATTTTTGCAGAAAAATTGATTTCTTTAAAATTTTAGACATTTCAACTTGGAATAGCCATCATGTTAGCTCAACAAAAACGCCCTGCCACCTCACTTGCTACTGAAGATTGTGCAGAGATTGATCGTTGGATTGCGAGATATCCCGCTGATCAAAAACAATCGGCTGTTATGGCTGCTTTACGCATTGTACAAGATAGCAATGGTGGTTGGCTCACTACTGAATTAATGGATGCAATAGCGGACTATTTAGAAATACCACCCGTTGCCGTCTACGAAGTTGCTACTTTTTATTCAATGTATGAACATAAACCCGTTGGTAAGCATAAAGTGTGTGTTTGCACTAATATATCTTGTCAATTACGTGGTTCTGATGAAATTGTTGATCATTTTAAACAAAAATTAGGCGTGGGTTTAGGTGAAACTACACCAGATAACCAATTTACTCTAAAAGAAGTTGAATGTTTAGGGGCTTGTGCTGGCGCACCTGTCATCCAAATTGGACGCCAATATCACGAACATCTGACACCAGAAAAAATTGATGAAATCTTAGCTACTTTAGCAACTTCCTAATCTAACATCATGTTTTTTTAACCGTATTGACTATAGAGTATACCAACATGGCAAACGAAGTCTGTTTTAGAAATATACATCAAGACCAATCATGGACACTACCGGTTTATCAACAAACCGGCGGTTATGCAATGCTGCAAAAAATCCTTGCAGAAAAAACATCGCCTAAAGATATTATCGAACAAATTAAAGCATCTGGTTTAAGAGGACGAGGTGGTGCGGGTTTTCCTACCGGTATAAAGTGGGGATTTTTACTCAATGCTGATCCTAAAATTCAAAAATATCTCGTTTGCAATTCAGACGAAGGCGAACCCGGCACTTGCAAAGATCGTGATATTTTACGCTACAATCCACACGCCGTAGTCGAAGGCATGGCAATTGCCGCTTATGCAATCGGTGCTTCTGCGGGTTATAACTACATTCGTGGCGAATTTTGGGAACCCATCGAACGTTTTGAAGCCGCTATCAAAGAAGCCTATAAAGCCGGTTTTCTCGGTAAAAATATTTTAAAATCAGGCTTTAATTTCGATTTACACACTCACTACGGTGCGGGTGCTTATATCTGTGGTGAAGAAAGCGCGTTATTAGAATCAATTGAAGGTAAAAAGGGACAGCCGCGTTTTAAACCCCCTTTTCCAGCACAAGTGGGTCTATACGGAAAACCTACGATTATCAATAATACCGAAACCTTAGCTTCAGTTCCGGTTATTTTAGAAAAAGGTGCCGATTGGTTTTTAAAATTAGGCAAACCGAATAATGGTGGCTCAAAAATCTTCTCAGTTTCAGGACACGTCAATAAACCCGGTAACTACGAAATCCCGATGGGTACGTCATTTAAAACTTTATTAGAAATGAGTGGCGGCGTGTGGAAAGGACGTAAATTAAAAGCTGTAATCCCTGGTGGTTCGTCTACGCCCGTCTTAAAAGGTCATGTGATGATGGATTTGACCATGGATTACGATTCACTGAGCAAAGCCGGTTCTATGTTAGGTGCAGGCTCAGTGATTGTCATGGATGAAACTACTTGTATGGTCAAAGCTTTAGCCCGCATTTCTCACTTTTACTTTGAGGAATCCTGCGGTCAATGTACCCCTTGTCGGGAAGGAACGGGTTGGTTAGCCCGCACTGTACATCGGATTTTACACGGTCATGGCAAAATGGAAGACTTAGATTTACTCACTGATGTATCTGATAAAATCATGGGTAAAACGATTTGTGCATTAGGTGACGCTGCCGCAATGCCGGTGATCAGCTTTGTAAAAGAATTCAGAGAAGAATTTGAATATTTTATTGAACATGGTACTAGTATGGTAACTGGTGAAAAATTGTCGTAATTATCGAAAATTTTTTCCCTTGCAAAGACTGAAAACCAAAGTCGCGTAGTGGCACTTGATCCGGGCATTCGTACTTTTTTAACCGGTTTTGCTGAAGATCAAGCGTTTAAACTCGGAACGGGTGATTTTGCCAGAATTGCTCGTTTATGTCGGCATTTAGATAAACTTATTTCTAAGCGGCACTTGGTAAATCAGTGTTGCGGGTGAATGAAACATATACTTCAAAAACCGCAAATTGGACTGGTGAGATGAAAAAAATAGGTGGTGCAAAAACTATCACGAGCAATGGTGTGACTGTTGATCGTGATTTAAATGGCGCTCGTGGGATTTTCTTACGAGCTTAACTAGATTGCTTTACATATATTTAAATGTATGTAACAATGAATAAGTA
>DYNN01000135.1 GCA_020721045.1 Thiomargarita sp.
TTTTTGATAGCTTATACGAGGTTTTGGTAGTAAATGGTTTACTATAAATTAACCTTTGCACGAGTCAGTCATAATTTTTGTTTAATTTTATTAAGTGATTGTAATGTAACAGATTACAGCAATTCTCAATTTAATCATGTGCAATAATAATGTTATTATAACTAGCCGCTGTCTGGCGAGAAAACGACGCAAAGGCTCTCATTTAAAAACTGTCCGAATTTATTGCCCAATTTGTTATTTTTCTAATAAACGCGGCATCATTTCAACAAAATTGCAAGGACGTGTTCTAAAATCTAATTGAAATTGAATAATTTTATCCCATGCTGTGCGACATGCGCCGGAGGAACCGGGTACGCAAAAAATATAAATACCATTGGCAACACCGGAAATTGCGCGAGATTGCAAAGTAGAAGTTTGAATTTCTTCAAAAGATACCCAGCGAAATAATTCACCAAAGCCTTCTAAATACTTGTCAAACAAGGGTTTAATTGCTTCTGGTGTGCAATCACGTCCGGTAACGCCGGTACCACCAGTAGTGATAATAATGTTAATTTCAGAGTTAGCAATCCATTTAGAAACAACTGCACGAATTTTGTAAATATCATCCTGTACAATCGCTTTTTCAGCCAGTTTATGCCCAGCAGCCGTTAAACGTTCAACCAAAGTTTTGCCTGAAATGTCATTTTCCTCAGTGCGTGTATCTGAAACAGTGAGAATCGCGATGTTCAAGGGAACAAAATCACGCGGTGTGGACATAATATTATCCTTAAAGTATAGAATGAATGTGAAAATGTTTAATTAGAATTAGTGAGTCGTTACATTTAAAACAATGGTGTAAATATTTTGAACCGCTAATGTATTACGTGTTTGATTTAGTAAATTCAAGTCGGTAAAAGGACCTGCCATCACACGATGCCACAATATATTTGAGCCATCGGTTTCTTTTACCGTGGCTTGTTGTATATAAGTACGTACATTTAATGTGGCTAAATAAGTTTGTAATGCCTCTGCACCGCGTGCATCTTTGAAAGAGCCTACTTGTAATAAATATGTACCTGGTGCTTGTACGGGTGATAAATCAATTTCGCCAACATCTTCAGGTTCATCTATAATAGCGGGCGTTGTTTTTTTAGCCCCTCCATTAGGTAAAACATCATAAAATTCAAATTGAGTATCACCTTTTATCTTTTCGGTAGATGATTTGACTGGCGTCACTGGATTTTCTTGAACTGTGGCAACAACCGGCATAGTGTTCGTCATGTTTGCAGTTTGATCGGGTAGATGATTGGGTGCAATTTCATGAAAATAAAAAACAAACGAAATCACGATACCTATTAAAATACCGGCAAAAAACCATGCCCATGCTGGTGAACAAGTAATCACTGGTTTTGTTGTTGAAGGCGCAGGGCGTTTTCTTGCCATTTACATAACCTCCGGCGCTGAAATACCTAAAATTTTCAATCCATTACGTAGCACTTGTTGTACAGCTGCAATCAAACTGAGTCGCGCATGTCGTAAAGCTTCTTCTTCTACTAAAAAAGTATGTGCGTTGTAATAAGTGTGAAAATCTTGTGCAAGTGTTTGTAAATAATTAGTAATTTGATGAGGTGCATATGCGTGAGCAGCATTTTCAATTGTTTCAGAATAGCGCGCCAGTGTCACCAATAAATTGTATTCATGCGAGGTATCTAAACGAGTCAAGTCAGCTTGTTTAACATCCCATTGCAGTTGTCTATCACTGAGTTGGCGAAAAACGCTGGCAATACGCGCATGTGCATATTGAATATAATAAACTGGATTATCAATTGATTGCGATTTAGCCAGCTCCAAATCAAAGTCTAAATGTTGTTCACTTTTGCGTTGCGTATAGAAAAAACGCGCCGCATCACAGCCAACTTCTTCACGCAATTCACGCAAAGTGACAAATTGACCACTACGTGTTGACATTTGTAAACGCTCTTGTCCACGATATAAGGTGGCAAATTGCACTAGCAAAATCGTCAAACGTTCTGCATTTTCACCTAAAGCCGTAATGGACGCTTTGACACGCTCAATATAACCATGATGATCTGCGCCCCAAATATTGATAAGATGCGCTGAACCACGTTTTAATTTGTTAAAATGATAGGCAATATCGGAAGCAAAATAAGTAAATTGACCGTTTTCTCGTATTAATACCCGATCTTTTTCGTCACCAAATTGGCTAGAGCGAAACCATAAAGCACCTTCTTGTCGGTAGGTGTGTCCGGCTTGAGTCAGTTGTTCTATTGCTGTTTGTACGGTTTGACTGGTTGTTAAAGTCGATTCGCGAAACCATTGATCATATTCAACGCCAAATTGTTGTAAATCTTGATTAATATCGTTTAAAATGCTATCAATACCTTCACGAAATACATGACGATAAGCCACTTCACCTAGTAATTTTTTAGCTTGTTGAATTAAAGCGTCAATATGTTTTTCTTTATCGCCGCCTGCATCACTATCTGGTGGAATTTGTTCATAAATTTGCGCAGTTGGATAATATAACGTATCTTTGTGTTCACGGTGTAAACTGGCGGCAATATCCCAAATATAATCACCTTGATAGCCATTAGCTGGAAAAGGAATGGTTTCACCGCAAAGTTCTAAATAACGTAACCAAACGCTAACGGCGAGAATATCCATTTGTCGTCCTGCATCATTAACGTAATATTCACGAAAAACGTTAAAACTTGCAACTGTTAATAAGTTAGCCAATGCCGAACCATAAGCTGCTCCACGTCCATGTCCGACATGCAAGGGACCGGTGGGATTGGCGGAAACAAATTCAATAATCACAGATTTCCCAGCACCGATTTGACTAATTCCATAGGTATCATTTTTAGCTAAAATATCTTTTATTACAGTATGATATGCCTGTGGAGATAAAAAAAGATTAATAAAACCCGGACCGGCAATTTCTATTTTGGTAATGAATTCAGAAGGAGGTAAATGCGTAACAATTTGTTCAGCTAATTTACGCGGTGCCATACGTGCAGATTTGGCAAGTAGCATGGCAATATTACAAGCAAAATCACCATATTGAGCGTCTTTAGTGCGTTCAACTCGATAGTCAACCGTTGCTTCCATTGTGACGATATTTTTATTTTTTATTGCAACGAGTGCTTGAGTAAATAATTGATATATATGTTGTTTCAAAGCGTTTCTGTCTTAAAGAAATGAAATATAATATTGATTGTCCGGATAAACAATCACTAATGCGTGAATATTGTAATGCCTAATCAAGTTGTTGACAAATTTTCAAAAAATCATCTATTAAATAAACGATTCGATGACTAGGAATTGCGGCATAATCGTGATGAAGAATATAAATTTGTTGCGTCATTGCCGCTGGAATCGCCAAATTTTGCCAATATTGCATGACATCGCTGTCACTCGTTGTTTGTGTATCGTACGCTAAAATAATGACGCTGTCAGGTTCAATTGCAAGAATGCCTTCTTTGGTTAATAAGGGTTGCTTAACCAACGGATTATTAAACGCATTTTGGCAGCCAACTAATTTGATAATATCTTCAAAATACAACGAATTTCCCGAAACGTAAACACCTTGTTGCGTATTCATTTCAGTGCCAAAAACTACCAAAATTTTTCGTTGACTGGGTTTAATTGTTTGCTTTAACTGATTTATTTTTAAACGAATTGTAGTTGCTAATTTCATTGCTGCTGCTTTTTGATTTACTGCAATACCAATCGTTTCAATTCCCGTAATAATATCACTTAGTTGTTGCATTCCAACGGTAACTGTTTGAATTTGCATTGTTTGTAATTTAGCTAATAATCGTGGATCGTGATTATGTGCAATTACTAGCGTTGGATTAATAGCTAAAATTTGTTCTAAATTAGTATAAAAATAACCACCCACTTTAGGTAAATTCTTGCTTTCTGGTGGATAATTTGAATAATCAGTATTGGCAATTACCATTTTTCCTGCACCAATTGCAAATAGAATTTCATTAATGGCGGGACTCAGTGCCACAATACGTTGTTGGGCTTGAGTCAGAGCAGAAAGTGTCATGAGTAAACATAACAAGATGAAATAATTAAATTTATAAAACTGCATAGTGCATTATTATTAGTGTGAAAGCGAAAATAATTATGTCACGTTTTGGCAAAGAAGCCAATTTAACACCCGTATGATTAGAAATATCAAATAGATGGAATTTGCTCGTTACCAAGCTCCGCATTGCGCAAATAATACCCCGTCGCAGCAATCAATTTTTTCGCTTCAGTTTCATGAAATTGCACTTTTTCCGGTTCAGCACGACGCATCGCTAAATGATAATCCACCGCATATAACTTCATGTCACTGCGCTGAATAATCTGCCACGCCTCCGCTAAATCACGCTTCGCTTCAGCAAACTGCTGTTGATCTAAATAAAAATTGGCGCGGTCGATGAGAAACATGGGTAAATATTGAATTTTTCCCGCCTTCCGAATCGCTAACACGGATTTTTCAAAATAATCAGTTGCTTGTGTTGTATCTCCCAATTGACGATAGGCACAAGCGAGGGTGAGATGATCGAGTGCAACACCCAACAAATTTGGCAACTCTAACATCAATTTCAAAGAATACTCCCCCCTAGCCACCACTTGCGATAGTTCAACATTGGGTTGTTCTAATAACCATGCACAATACTGAAATCCCGGTAATGAATACAGTTGCGGATAGTCTGGTCGATATTGTTGCTGTAACTGTTCTGAGGTCTCAAAAGCTTCCGTTGCCGACTGTCCTTGGCGATGCAACACTGTCGCATGATACGCATGACTTGCCATTTGCGTAAATAAATCTTCACTTTTCTCTGCATAATCAATAGCTTGAGTGGCAGTGGCGGCGGCTTCTTCCAACCGTCCCAAAGGTAGCAGCAAGTTCACCAGATTTTGGGCAGTGTTTGCAGCATTTTTCCAATTTGCTATTTTCACATAAATTGCTAAATCAGCTTGTCTCGGTTCAATGGCTTCGGTTAAGCGTCCTAAGGACATCAGGCAAAACAAGGCTTCGGCTAATAAAAATGCTTGATCTGCTTCTGATAAGCCCTGTTGCACCGGCTGCGACCATCCATCAGGAAAAAATACCGCCAGCGCAGTTAAATCTTGGCTATACGCACCGAGTTTATTTTGACTGTAATGCTCATTCCCGCGCAGAATCCGCTTCCAATACACCGCATCCGATGCTTTTTGATATTCCCCCGCCAAACAGCCATGTACCACCGCGCGATACAACGGCTCTAATTCTGCCAGCGTGTCCGGTTGCTGTTTTTTCGGAACGTGTTGATAATATTCAAATAAAACCAAGTGCGCTTGTCGAAAGAGATCGAGGTGCGTTGCTTTAAACTGTTCGGCAAAATAGTTGCGAATCAACGGGTGACAATCCCATTCGGTGCGCATTCCTTCATGATGTAACAGCAAGCCCGCGTTTTCTAACGATTTTTCCATTTGTTGCCACTCGGTTGAATTCAAATCACGCAACGGCGCGGCACACTCGGCTTTTTTGACCAATTCATTTTTTTCTGCCAATCCCATTGGACGATCAAATAAACTGAGCAAATTTAAAAAAATCGCTTCTGGGGTATTGTTTTCAGTGTAAAAATCGGCGTACCATTGTAAAATTCTGCGCACCTGACGATACAGTTTTTCATCCTCTTTACACAATGCCTGAGGCGATTCCAAAGATTCCAGCGCAGTTTGCACCATTGGCAACTGATCACGACGGGCAATGTCGCTATTAAACTGAGCCACCAGCATTTTTCCTAACAAAACCAACGCCAACGCATGACCAC
>DYNN01000219.1 GCA_020721045.1 Thiomargarita sp.
AGAAAATGGGTCTAAAATTAAATCACCCGGATGAGAACTTGCAAGAATAATCCGCTCCAGCAAAGCAACTGGTTTTTGAGTGGGATGATTTTCGTATTCGTCCATTCGATATAGAAAATTCAAATAGTTTTCAAACCCAAAATCAACAATTATCATCGTTTTCTCGGAGCGAATTTAAGTCACTTTCCCAATGTAACTTTCCGCGATAGGCTCGAATTTGTTCTTGCTGTTCAAGCTGAATGAATATTTTGAGTGCAATTTCAACAGCTTGATGTTTCGTGGTGGCTTGTGTCAATTTGAGAACGGTATCAAGCAATTTGAGGTGAGATAGAAACTGTCGTTGTCATCGGTGAATGTCATTTCACGTTGAGTTTTGGATATTGTACGGTAATATGTCGAAAGTTTTTACAATGCTCAGTGTTGCCGATGAAATCGGTGAATATGCCGCATCTCAGGGCATGACTGCGGAAATTTTAGAGTTGTTGTTGAGAGATTAATTTATCACTTAGATCATCAAAGTTAAATTCCACCTTGCTTTGCAAAATGATCTCATGAAGAACATTCCTCAGACATCCATAAGATTTTACATCCTCAAATCTTTCAAGTAGTATAGAAATATTAATAATTTCTTCTATACACCCCATGTATTTGTCAACGATAGATTTTATTCCATATTGTTTTCTCGCATTCTCTTCTAGTCTTATCCAAAGCGATTCCACTGGGTCACTCGATTTTATAACAAAGGAGATGGGAAAATGTTCAACTTTATCAATATCAAGGAAATATTTTTTAACGTCTAAAGTTTCAGTCACTTGAAAAAATCTTCCCAAGGGACGCATCACAAAATCAATCCCACCATCATTTGCATTCGTTCTCCCTGTTTTAAATAGCATTAAATTTTCTTTGTGAATGTTATCCAGATCAAAACCAAAGTAAGCTACTTGATTATGATAGTAATGTCGCAAGATTGCATAACTAACGATTTCAAAAATTCTTGCGTCCACATTTGGCGAAAGTAAATTTTGGATAAATTCTGACACAGTAGCATCATTTTTATCTACAATCGCTTGAAATTTCTCACAAGTTTCAATAAACGCTCTAAATGAATTTTGCTTTACTTCGATATAACGCTTAATGATTGTAGAAATTGCCTGAGCGATGTTAAAAACGTTATTTCTATCAGAAATTTTGAGTAGCTTTTCATTAAGCCAGTAACGATTAGTTTTTACATCCCGCATGATAGGAGCAATTTCTGCACTGGGAAAGTATTTTTTAAATTCTTCATTCATGCGGTGATTGAGGGCATGATTTTGCAATTTACTTCCAAAAGGGAGTTGCCGTTGTCTTTCAAGTAAATCGGTAAATCGTGCCCCGTCATATTTATCATAACCACCGCTCGTATCGAAATTATTTTCAAGATAGTCTTCAACAAGCACGTAGATAGCATAGATATTTGCAAAGCTGCCGCGAGATTTTGAACCTCTTGAAGCAGAACGAGATTTTATATTTAAGTATTGCAGCAAAAAACTACGCTCAAAAACTATCGCGCCATCCTCACCAAAAAATTCTCGGAGGATTTGTAATATCTGAGGGGT
>DYNN01000055.1 GCA_020721045.1 Thiomargarita sp.
ACAGAAAGCGAATTATCAAATACATACATTTAAATATGTTTTTTGAAGCAGCGAAACAAGTGACTTTTTATCAATGGGAACAACAAGATTTGCTTTTATCTATCCATGTTCAACCGCGTTCGAGTCGTTCGGGTGTAGTCGGTATTCAAGGTGATAGACTCAAAATCAAGCTTACATCGCCCCCTGTTGACGGTAAAGCAAATGTGGAAGTTTGCCAATTACTAGCTAAATTATTTGGTGTAGCAAAGTCTCATGTGCTGTTGCTCAGTGGCGAAACCAGTCGAGATAAACGCGTTTGTATTAAATCACCTAAAAAATTACCAGATTTTATTGCTTCCCATTAAATATGATAACCACAGAAAACGCTTTCAAAATTGACTGGTCTGTATTACGCTTTGTCACTACTATGTTAATCATAAGTGTAGTGATGGCGATAGCGGTATTATGGTTTAGTTTTGACTACCAACAACAAAAGCAATTTCAATTAACCAAGCGAACTCGTTTTTTAAGCGATACCAAAAGTCAGCAAACTGAATTAGATCAAACTTCTGTGATTATTGAACAACATTACGATCAACAATTTGCACGTTTGCAAGAACAAAATTTTTTCCGGACAGATCAAGTGAGCAGTGTAGAAGAACAACGTTTAACCATGGAAGAACAAATTAATAAATTGTTGCCGCCCGATAAATTGCCTACGGGTACTTATCAATTGCAAGAACGACAAATTTATAAAATTTCAGCGATTAATACAGAATCCGATTTTAAAGTCTATAAAACTAAAATTAACTTACAGTTATCCTTATTACATGAAGGTGACGTGCTTAAATTGTTACAAGAAATGGAAACGCAACCTCATTTGGGATTATTAAACTTAGAATATTGTTATATCAAGCAATTACACCAGATTAATATTCGTGATGTTTCACAAGCTAATTTTTCAGCAAATTGTAATTTAGGCTGGTACACTGCAGAAATCGATCAAGAAGTAGAAGTCATGGATTAAATGATAATGAGAATTGCGCTAGGAATAGAATATGCGGGTGATAAATTTTCTGGTTGGCAAATTCAACACGGTGTGCCAACTGTGCAAGCCTGCGTCGAATCAGCCCTATCAATTGTGGCAAATCATCCAGTGACCGTGAATTGTGCTGGACGGACTGATCGCGGTGTACATGCTTTGATGCAAGTGATACATGCTGACGTCAATGTTGAGCGCACTATGCGTTCATGGATTTTTGGTGGTAATACCAATTTACCCAATGAAATTAGTATATTATGGGCACAAGCTGTTGATGATCAATTTCATGCGCGTTTTTCTGCTCAAAAAAGATATTACCGTTATCTCATTTTAAATCGCTATACGCGTCCAGCGGTATCGTCACATAAAATAACTTGGGTATACAAAGCGTTAGATGTAGATTTAATGCAAATGGCAGGACAATATTTACTAGGCACGCATGATTTTTCCTCTTATCGCGCAGTGGCGTGTCAGGCAAAAAGTCCCATACGCACAGTGACAGATTTAACAGTTAGGCGACAACAAGATAAAATCATCATCGATATTGCTGCTAATGGCTTTTTACATCATATGGTGCGTAATATTGTCGGCATTTTAATTACAATTGGTAGTGGTGAACAAGCGCCTATTTGGGCAAAAACTGTGCTTGATGCCCGTGATAGAACGCAAGGCGGAGTCACTGCACCCGCGCATGGTCTATATTTTTGTGGCGTAGATTATCCGTCTTCTTACCAATTTCCCAAAGCAATAATAGATTAATCAGATAGTTATATGTCAATATACCAAAACGCACAATACTTACTAAGTGTCCATAAACTCAATCAGTTACCCCCAGATACAGGTTTTGAAGTGGCATTTGCCGGACGTTCTAATTCAGGAAAATCGAGTGCAATCAACGCAATTTGTCATCAAAAAACATTAGCACGTACCAGCAAAACCCCGGGACGCACACAGCAAATTATTTTTTTTCGTTTAGATGAGCAACATCACTTGGTCGATTTACCCGGCTATGGTTACGCCAAAGTGCCGTTAGCGATGAAATTACAATGGCAGCAAACTTTAGAGAAGTATTTACGTACTCGTCAAAGTTTACGGGGTTTGATTTTAATGATGGACATTCGGCATCCGTTGACCGAATTTGATCAAAATATGCTGTCATGGTGTCAACAGCAAAAAATGCCTGTTCATATTCTATTAACCAAAGCCGATAAGTTAGCTTATGGAAAAGGCTGTGCAGTATTGCAACAAGTTCGGGCTTATCTTAATGAACTTTCTCCCATAATGAGTATACAGTTATTTTCAGCGTTGAAACGCACGGGCATAGAAGAAGCACATCTACGCTTAACTGATTGGCTATATAAAGACCGTAGGTCCGATTAGCGACGCGTAATCGGACGCATGTTTATGAGATTAATAATCTCACATTTCAAAACAAAAAAATCATTAAATCATGTCCAATCACGCAAGGTATTTATTTACTAAATTGATGTGGTGATATAGATATTTCGGTTAGCAGTGGCGAATAACATGCGTCCGATTACGCTACGCTAATCGGACCTACGCGGTAAATCAGGATTTGCAGCATCTTATTGATTCTATGAATTTTGATTTGAACATCCTATAAACCAACTAAATTATTAAGGTTTAAATTCACAATGGTGTATGACGCACAACTTTACACCCTATGAGCTAGATATACATCCTACGAATTAGTAATCACTTTCTGTTTAATATGTTTTAAAATCTCAGGATGGGTCACAACTTCATAGTATAACTCATCTAATGCTGGATAATGATCAGTCTCTTCCTGCCATAAACGCACGCGATCTTCACGCACTGCTACTAGATGTGTTTCTTTTTGCGTATCGGTGAATATGCCAGCATAAAATTGATTTTTCTGCTCATCACCCGGCAATTGCAATGAAAAGCGATGTAATGCAATTTCTGTTTTTAACTTATTGAAAGCTAAGGATGATAATTCAATTCCATTCAAATTATAGCGAAATGTAGTCATTCCCTTTTCGCCCTTAAAAGCATCGGTGGGCGGTTGCTTAAATACCATGACGCGCTTATACAATTTTTGATGTTCATATTTACGGCGCAATTTCCACGAACAAGAAGATAAACGGTCAGCATCGCCAATAGCGGGAGAAATCATAATCCGTTGTTGTCCATCATATAAAAATGCCGGTGCTTCAGGCGAATAGCAAATGCCTATACCTAATTCTAATATGGGTAATTGATGGGCGATACTGACTTGATTTTGCGCCTGTACTACAGCTAACATTTCTCTAGCTAATCCACAAGCACGCGCGGTAGCCAACCATTGTTCGGGATTATTTTGAAATTCAAATAAGCTTAAAATCACTGCATCACCTTCAATAAATACTTTTTCTGCGCCGAATATTTCGACTAATTTACTGATTGGATTGAAAAAATTGAGGCTAAAATGTGTCGCCGGATTCAAACCACGTTTACATAATTCACTGGTGACAGTAGTGGAACCACGTAAATCAGCTTTGATAATTGTATGACATCTAATGTGATTATTAGTATTAGGATATTCTTTTTCCAACAAAAATTCATAAAGAATGCCATTACTACGAGATAATTGAATATCCTGTTCTTGAGTCAATAAATTAATTTGGTCAAGCGCACGACACATAAGTTGGTAGTATTTTAAATCTCGGCGATAATTCACTATATCTTTAATAAAATGAATAAAACGAGAATTAATTCCCTTTGCTTGTCGTAAAGAACGGCGTAATTGCTTTTGCGCTTCACTCAATTCATTAATTGAAGGTAGTGATTGATTTTGTTGGCGTAATGGTTTGATTTTTAATTCATTTTGTAATTTATAAGCGGCTACTTGTATTTCTATATCGCCACATAATACTTGATAAATAAAATGAGGTTTTAATAAATGTACATAATATTGATATAAACGTGGTGTTTCATAAGCTGCTAAAATTGATAAACTAATTTGCGCTTTACTGTAAACATGTTCTAGTATTTTGTAAATACGCCGCAAACATCTGAGTCTTACTTTGATGCTAGCGGAATTATTTTCACTTTGCTGCACATCTTCAGACAATTCAAATAAGATGGCAATATTATCAGGCACATCTTTCCATGAAAAACCAATTTCTTCAAAAGTATTATTTTTAGCACTTTCATCGTCTTTAATATTTAAATCGCAATTTTTTACAATTTCTTCAAATATTTCTTCAATTAATTCATTTAGATAGGAAAAATTAAAATTCTTGTAATTGTCTTGTGAGAATAGTACATAATGTGTCATTAAAATTTCATGGTCATATTCTCCAGCACTTTGTAGTAATGGATTTAACAGCATATCTAAAGGCAAAATAGTCGTCACGCCTAATAAAGCTTCACGTAAACGATTGGCAACACTGGTTTCTACCCAACGTATTTGATTAAAAAGTTCATCCATAATTTGATGTATTAGACTGTTTTTATTCTGATTAATCCATAAAGCCGCATTATATAATTCTATTTGTTGTTGATTTTTACTGGTACCATCACCCAAACTCGCATTTCTAAATTCTGTAACTAATTGTTCTATCTGATTATTAACGGCGTATAAAATAAATTTAACTACACTTAATTGAAATAATTTAGCCAATTCAATATCTTTATTCTCTTTGGCACGATGAATAAAAGCAGTCACTAATGCGTTGTATTGACTATTAAATTCGTTGAGTTGCGATTGTATTGTCGCTGAAGGTTTAAAAGTTAAATTTTTCCTTGCCCGAATGCGTTCTTTGGCATATGCATCGATTAATTGTTGGGTCAAAGCCATAAATTGTGGACTTAAGCATACATCGATATGCACATTGTCAATTCCTTTAAGAAAGGTAGTAAATTGTATTTTGGGGCAGTATAAGGTTTGTAAATTAATTTCTGTAGAAGAAACAATTGATTGTTTGCTTTCTGTGGATAATTGCTTTTTTAGGAATGGAAAAAAATTAGTCATACGGTGGCGTAAATACAATGAGAGTGAAAGGTGTTTTAAAGATTTAGCAAATTTGAAGCCAAAATTGAAAAATTAACTATTTTACGTTATTGATGTAAATAATCATCTATTCAGTTTAAAATATAATTTATGATTTATATCACATTGTTTAAAATTAATATTTTTTTAATCTCTGAATAATATTATTGTGAATGTATTGGATTTTTAGTTTTTTGAAACATTTCTTTGTAATTATAGCGTGCTGTTCAGTTTTTAGTGAAATTATTCACGAGTCTCTTGAGTGATAAATATTATAAAGAAAAAATTACAATTTCCTCTTGACTTCCTATTTTGAAACCTTATTATTAGCAGTCACCAAGCCTGAGTGCTAACAAAAAATATTTAAACCACATTAATAACAAATTATTTTTTAGGAGAGTTAATATTATGTCTATTCGTCCATTACATGATCGCGTTATTGTTAAACGTTTAGAAGAAGAAAGAAAAACCGCAGGCGGTATCGTTATTCCTGATTCTGCTACTGAAAAACCAATTCGCGGCAAAATTTTAGCCGTTGGTAATGGTAAAGTCGCTGATAACGGTCAATTGCGTGTTTTAGACGTTAAAGTAGGGGATACCGTATTGTTTGGCAAATATTCTGGCACTGAAGTCAAAGTTGATGGTGAAGAATTATTAGTCATGCGCGAAGATGATATCATGGGTGTTATTGAAGGTTAATCTGGTTTACTGATCACAATTTTTTAAGAGGAATTTAACATGGCAGCAAAAGATGTACGTTTTTCTGATGATGCACGTCAACAAATGCTTAAAGGCGTTGCAATTTTAGCTAATGCAGTCAAAGTCACTTTAGGTCCTAAAGGACGCAATGTGGTTTTAGATAAATCTTTCGGCGCACCCACCATTACTAAAGATGGCGTTTCCGTTGCAAAAGAAATTGAATTAGAAAATAAATTTGAAAATATGGGCGCACAAATGGTTAAGGAAGTGGCTTCTCAAACTTCCGATACCGCGGGTGATGGTACCACCACTGCAACCGTATTGGCACAATCCATTTTAATGGAAGGTATGAAAGCCGTTGCTGCGGGTATGAACCCGATGGACCTTAAACGCGGTATTGATAAAGCAATGATTGCCGCTGTTGAAGAATTAAGAAAAATGTCTAAACCTTGTACTGATGATAAAGCAATTGCTCAGGTCGGTACTATTTCTGCCAATTCAGACGAAGCGATTGGTAGAATTATTGCTGATGCAATGGCGAAAGTGGGTAAAGAGGGCGTTATCACTGTTGAAGAAGGTTCTGGTTTAGACAATGAATTAGACGTTGTTGAAGGGATGCAATTTGATCGTGGTTACTTATCACCTTATTTCATCAACAATCAACAGACCATGAGCGCCGAATTAGAAAATCCGCTCATTTTGTTACATGACAAGAAAATTTCTAATATCCGTGAAATGTTACCGGTTTTAGAAGGTGCTGCTAAACAAGGTCGTTCTCTATTAATTATCGCAGAAGATGTGGAAGGTGAAGCATTAGCCACATTAGTTGTCAATACTATTCGCGGTATTGTCAAAGTAGCTGCAGTTAAAGCCCCTGGTTTTGGTGATCGTCGCAAAGCCATGTTACAAGACATTGCGGTTTTAAGTGGTGGTACTGTGATTGCTGAAGAAATTGGTTTAAGTTTAGAAAAAGCCACTTTAGAAGATTTGGGTAGTGCTAAGAAAGTGTTGATTACTAAAGATAATACTACCATTATTGACGGTATGGGTAAATCACACGAAATCGAAGATCGCGTTAAACAAATCCGCGCACAAATCGAAGAATCTAGTTCTGACTATGATCGTGAAAAATTGCAAGAACGTGTAGCAAAATTGGCTGGTGGTGTTGCTGTAATTAAAGTGGGTGCAGCCACTGAAATGGAAATGAAAGAAAAGAAAGCCCGCGTTGAAGATGCATTACATGCGACTCGTGCAGCGGTTGAAGAAGGTATTGTTCCGGGCGGTGGTGTTGCTTTAGTCCGTGCATTACAAGCGATTAAGGAACTCAAAGGTGATAATGCTGATCAAGATGTCGGTATTACCTTAGCACGTCGTTCGATGGAAGAACCTTTACGTCAAATCGTCACTAATGCAGGTGAAGAAGCTTCTGTTATTTTAAATAAGATCGCAGAAGGTCAAGGTAATTACGGTTACAATGCAGCGACAGGCAAATTTGGTGATATGGTCGAAATGGGTATTTTAGACCCCACCAAAGTCACGCGCACCGCATTACAAAATGCAGCATCAGTTGCTGGTTTAATGATTACCACAGAAGCTATGGTTGCAGAATTACCAAAGAGAGACAATCACGGTGGCGCACCTGATATGGGTGGTATGGGCGGTATGGGTGGCATGGGCGGTATGATGTAACTTTTTGATTTAGATTTATTTTGTAGGGTACACTTCGGTGCGCCCTACCTAATAATCTAATTTATAGTTTTGCTAAGAAGAAATCTTATTCACTCAACGGTTCTGGTGTATCTGGTTTAGATGGCATGTCGAGTGCGGGTTGTGGCTTGTTATCTTTGGAATTGGTAGCCGAGTTATCAAGACCTTGATTAACATCAACAGTTTCTGATTCTTCGTCTTCTTCGTCATCTCGGTCAGTATCATCCATTTCCTCATCATCAGTCAAATCTTCATCGTCCGTTTCTTCGTCTGTGCTATCTTCATCATCCGCTTCTTCATCATCTGCTGCATCATCTGTTTCATCATCATCTTTCACTGTATTTTTTACCGTTGCGCCTGTCATGCCTACTGCACTGATTGCGGGTGTTTTAGGGGTAGCAATCGCATTAGCTTCTAATTCATCTAAATTTTGAGGGATGTTAGAAACTGTGACTTTTTGAATAATCACGGGAGTAATAGGTACATTTTTGCTAAATTCGCCACCTTTTCCGGTTTTAATCGCGTCTATTTCTTCAATTACATCCATCCCTTCGGTCACTTTACCAAAAACGGTATAACCCCAACTTTTGGGCGTGAGTGTGGAAACATAGTCAAGAGAAGGATTGTCAGCAGTATTAATAAAAAATTGCGCGGTGGCAGAATCTGGATCGTTGGTATGACGCGCAATAGCGACTGATCCATGTAAATTTTTCAAACCATTATTTGCTTCATTGACAATTGAATCATGCGTAAGTTTCTTTTCAAATTGACTGGTATAACCGCCGCCTTGAATCATGAATTTTGGAATGACGCGATGAAAGATTGTATTTTCATAAAAACCTTCTTGCGCATATTGAATAAAATTTTTGACTGTTCTAGGGGCTTTTTCTGGATACAGTTCCAGTACGATATTGCCCATATTTGTTTCTATCTCAACACGGGGTAAATCTTCTGCATAGACAGAATATGTCATCAGTAATGATAAATAAACTAGCAAATATTTCATCATGTTATCACCTTAGTTTTAAGTTGAAGAGAGTAAAAGTTTTTCTTTGCGACAGACATTATTGTACAACTTTTTCCACTTTATCGGTTTCACTCGCTGGTTTCGATTGTTCCAATAAAGTTTCTTCTGCGGGCAATAATTCTGGTAGCAATTCTAATTTATTTTTGATAGTTTCAGTAATAGCCGCTGCTTCTTCTTCATCATCAATCACATAGGGTATAATCATAATGATGAGTTCTGTACGAATACTGGTATTTTTGTCAACTCTAAACAATTGCCCTATCACAGGTAGTTGACTCAACACCGGTACGCCACTCCAGCCTTCGGTATAATTATTAGAAATAAGTCCACCGAGTAGCACCGACTGTCCGTCACGCAAACTAAGTTCCGTAGTTAATGAGCGATTTTGAATCAAAGGCGAATTAATATTACTGGTGTCGTTTGATTGAGCAGCACTGACTTGTTGGGTAATTTCTAAATCTACTCGTCTTCCAGCGTAAACTGTGGGTTTGATACTCAATGAAGTACCCGTATTTCGGTATTGCACTTCTTGCAAAATAGCACTGTTGCCTTGCTGTTGTTGATCTGTGGTTGCTTGACTGGTCAAAATCGGCACTTCAGTCCCTACGTCAATTGTCGCTTGACTACCGCTACGCACCATAATTCGTGGAGTTGATAAGATGATTGCGCGACTATTGCTAGCAAAGGCGTTGAGTACTGCGCGTACTTGACCAGCTGAACTGAGGGTATAAATTAAACCCGAGGTACCCGTTGCACCTGCTAAATTGGATATTTTACCATCTAATCCACCTAAATTTGCGCTGTTAATAACCCATTCAATACCTAAGGCATCTTGGTCTGTTAACACGATTTCTGCTACAGTGGCTTCAATGAGGACTTGTTTTGTAGGTTTATCTAATTCTTGTAAAATGGGTAAAATTCTGACCCATTCTTCATTGGAACCGGTGAATAATAATATATTTTGCTGCTCATCTGCGACTAAAGTTGATCGTTTTGCAATAGTACTAGTTCCTGGTGGCGTATTAGGTGGAACCACGTTGGGAGCCGCATTATCGGTGATTTGATCTAAGATTTTACTCATTGATTCTTGCAAACGTGTAGCGGCGGTGTTTTTTACTTGATAGGTAAATAATCCCATTTTTTCGGTTAATGGATTTAATTGATCTAGCTGCTCAGCCCATTGTTTGACATAAATTAAGATTTCAGCTTCTGCAGCAAAAGCTAAAATTGAATTAGTTTCAGGAATAGGTAAAATAATTACGCTAGCATCTTTTGGAATTTGACTGGCTGCATAACCTTGCATATTTAATACAGAAATTAATTTGTCCGCTAAAGTCGCCGCTGGCAAAAATACTGGCTCAATCCGAATTCCATGTTGTCCACGCATTAATGGCTGATCAAATAAACCAACTACTTGTGCTACTTGCGCGACTAATTGCGCAGGTCCTGCCAAAATGATTGCGTTGCGTGTTGCATCACTAAAAACGGTGAGTTTGTGTCCCTTATAAAGTTGACTTAGCCAAGTTTGAATTTGACTATTATTCACTACTTTTAAAGGAATCAATTGAAAAATAGGACGATGCGTTGGCGGAATATCCGGTAATGTCAATCCTTCTGCAACAATAGCAGGTAAAGGTGTTTCTTTTTGTTCAGTGGGAATGAAACGCATTAAATTGCCTTGTAATTCAATCGCAACATTATAATTTTCCAATACTTGGTAAGCAAGCGTATAAAGTTCCTCTGGTTTTTGAGGTTCATTCACTCTTAAAGTAACCAATTCTGATCTTTTTTGTACGCCATCATCAATGTCAAAAGTAACGCCCAACAAATTACCAAAAATTTCATTAATAAAAGCAGCTAACGGCAAACCTTCTACATTCACACTGACAGGCTTTGTCGTTTTGAATGTTGGCATAAAATTATCTTCGCCTAACTTTATTATCGTTTTGCGTTCAGATACTGTCGGCGTGGTTTCAAAACGGGTACGTAATTCTTCGGGCTGTTCTTGCGTATGATTTTGAATCCATTCCATTTCATCCTCTGACATTGGCGATCGTAATGGGCTTGGCATTTTGGCATTAAATGGCGCGGCACAACTGGTTAAATAAAAACATAAAGCGCAAGTAAGGCTAAGAGATATAAATTTAGTAGACACGGTTACTTCGATAAATTGTAAAATGAATGAAAAATAAAAAGATGATGTATAATAAACATTTACTCATCTTATGATAATTGTTTATTATTATACCCGAGTTTTGAAAAGTCGAAATAGAAATTGATTGCAAAGTTTAATACTCATGACAAATATATTCCCTATTGTTGTTTTAATTTCTGGGCGTGGTAGTAATTTTAAAGCCATTGTTGAGGCTCAAATTCCTAATGTTGAAATTCGTGCGGTGATTAGTAATCGTACTGATGCACAAGGTTTACTTTACGCGCAAGCACAAGGTATTGCCACTGCAGTTATTAATCATCGCGATTATCCCGATCGCTTAAGTTTTGATCAAGCATTACAACAGTTAATTGATAGTTATGCGCCACAATTGGTAGTGTTGGCTGGTTTTATGCGGATTTTAACATCAGAATTTGTGACTCACTATCAAAACCGTTTAATCAATATTCATCCCTCTTTACTCCCTGAATTCAAAGGATTACATACACATGAGCGGGCATTAGCAGCCGGTGTCAAAGAACATGGTGCAACGGTACATTTTGTCACTGCCGAATTGGACGCGGGTCCCGTGATTTTGCAGGCGCGCGTACCCATATTACCTGATGATGATGCGGATAAATTAGCGCAACGGGTACTTGAACAGGAACATCGCATTTATCCTAAAGCAATTCAAATGATTGCTGAAGAACACTTGCAATTATAGAAGCAAAATGTTTTATTTAAGTTGCGTTTGAGCTCTATCAATGGATAAGTTTGGAATAACGGTTCGTTAGCTATAAAAATACTGGGACAAAATAATTATGTCAAACAAAATACCGCTAAGTATCGCAAAATACATGCGCACTTTATGGATGTCAGAAATGGTGGTTACCTACTTTTTTGTCGATCTTCAAGGTAGATTAACTCACTGGTCTGGTTATCCGCGCTATTATGGTTTACTCAATTTGGTCATAGGACAGTCTGCAACAGAACAATTAGTTTTTTTAGAAGGGTTGTTGCCAGTCACTCATACAGAAGTACTTAATTTTGTAGCAATTAATCCGGAAGGTAATGTTGCCCATGTACATTTAATCCCTTCAAATAAAGGAACATGGATACTACTGATTGACGCACAAGTTGAACATGAACATCAACAAAAAATGCAGCAACGCTATAATGAATTGAATTTATTGCATTATCGCCAAAGTCAACTCACACAAAAATTAGAAGAAGCGCGAAGTGCGTTATTGGAAGAGAAGAAACAGCTTGAAGAAACGGTTAACGCAAAAACTCGTTTTATTTCAACATTATCTCATGAATTACGTGCTCCTTTATCGTCTATTATTGGCTATACTGATCTCATTGATAAAATAGAACAAACGGATAAAAAAGAAACTTCTTACCTAAATACGGTTAAAAAAAATGCCGCTCATTTACTAAATTTGGTCGACAATATTCTTGATGAAACTAAATTGGAAATGGGTAAAGTTTCTCTACAGTTGCAAGTTTGTTATTTCGCTGAATTTATTCGTGATTTAAAACAACTTTTTTATCCCATTGTACAAGAAAAATCACTTGAATTTGATGTTGAAATTAATCCAAATTTGCCAGAAAGACTTATTATTGATGAATTGCGATTACGACAAATACTGATTAATTTAATTAATAATTCAATTAAATTTACCCAACAAGGCTCAATCAAATTGCGCATGAACTGGGAAAATAATGACTTATATTTTGCAATCATAGATACGGGTATTGGTATATCATCCGAAGCTAAAGTCAAAATATTTCAAGCATTTCATCAAGAAGAAAGCGATCAAAAACAAAAAGGCGCAGGATTAGGTTTAGCCATCAGTTACCATTTAGTCACGCTTATGGGAGGGGAATTAAAAGTTGATTCAGAATTAGGCAAAGGCTCAACTTTTAGTGGTCATATTAAAGCCACAGCTGGTTATACCTCACATATTCAGCAAGAGGATATTCAAACCACTATTAATCACATAAAATCTCATAAAATCATGGTGGTAGATGATGATATGATTATTAGAATGTTATTAGAGGCTTATTTGAAAGAAGGCGGTTATGAAGTTATCAGGGCGACTGACGGTGATGAAGCGGTTGCATTAGCGATACAAACTCAACCAGATTTAATCTTGATGGATGTAAATATGCCCAATATGAGTGGTTATGAAGCAGTAAAAATGTTGCGCGATCAAAATGTAACTGTACCTATTATTGCACTATCGGCTTCCAATTTCGAGCATGATCGTATTCACGCCGTAGCATCTGGTTATAACAATTATTTAATGAAGCCAGTATATATTGAAGAATTATTTGATATTTTGCAAACATACTTAGAATAATTTTAAGTAGTGCTTTACTTCCGTCTATCCCACTTAGATGAAAATTTATTATATATTATTAACATATGTTACAATGAACGCTTTATACGTGGTAATTTAAGTGTCAAGAATAATAATATTTGGTAAATCATTATGTCTAATAAATTGATTTTGTTGTTAAAAGGTTTTTGTATAGGGGCAGCAGATGTCGTACCCGGTGTCAGTGGTGGGACTATGGCATTTATTTTAGGCATTTATCAGCAACTATTAGCCGCAATTAAATCATTTGACATCATTTGGTTACGCTACATTTTTAAATTTGAGATTAAAGCAGCTTTACACTATCCTCATTTTAATTTCCTGATTCCACTGGTTATTGGTATTGGATGCGCCTTACTTTTCTTCACGCGCGTCATACCATTACCCGTACTGTTACACTCCGATCCAGAATTAATTTATGGACTTTTTTTTGGTTTAATCGTCGGCTCCATCGTTACGTTATTGCCAGAAATTGGAAAATTAGATTTGCGCTCAACAAGTTATATTTTATTTGGTACGCTACTGGGTTACTTGACCGTCACTTTAGTACCAATGAATACGCCTGATGGTGCATGGTTTATTTTTATTAGCGGCGCATTAGCCATTTCAGCCATGTTATTACCGGGTATTTCAGGTTCGTTTATTCTATTGATTTTACGCAAATATGATATTGTTTTTAATGCTATTGGTCACTTCCAATTTGCCATTTTAATTCCATTTGGTTTAGGAATTATCGTGGGTTTAGTTTTATTTAGTCGTTTTCTCAGTTGGTTACTAAATGCTTATCATCGAGCAACAATCTCTACAATTATTGGCATTTTAATCGGTACTCTATGGCTTATTTGGCCCTTTCAATTTCGCAAATACGTATTAATTCATGAAAAAAGCAAATTAATTGCCTCCACCCCCTATTTTCCTGATAATTTTACTTTACCTGTCATGTACGCGCTACTCATGATGACATTTGGAATTATCATTGTCTTTATTATCAACATATTAATGAAAAAAACTAGATAACCATTTTCATGTCTTAAATCGATAAGGAAAATTCATGATCCGCAGTATGACAGGATTTGCCCGTGAAGAACAGCAAACCGAATGGGGACAAATTTGTTGGGAAATTCGTTCCGTCAATCATCGTTACTTAGACATCTCAATCCGCCTACCTGAAGAGTTCCGTTTGTTAGAAATGACGATACGGGAGCACATTCAGCAACAAGTCAAACGTGGCAAAGTAGATTGTTTTCTGCGTCTGCAACTCTCCGACAACACCGAAATCCCCTTTAATGTCAATATTGTCTTGGTTAAACGGCTGTGGGAGGCTGTACAAGCAATCAGTCAAGTTACTAGACAATCAATTGCGCCCAGTTCCTTAGAAATATTGCGGTGGCCCAATGTCTTAACTCCTTATCAACCCAATATGAGCAAAATCAGTGAAAGCGTATTACAGCAATTCGATCACGTTTTAACTCAATTAATAACCCAACGTGAACGTGAAGGCACGCAATTAGCTGTTTTTTTAGAACAAAAATGTGCTGCTATTGCTAATGAAATCGTTCAAATTAAACAAGAATTACCACTTATTTTGCAAAAACAACGCGAAACCCTAGAAACACGTTTAGCAGAATTAATTGAAATCAATCACGAACGTTTAGAGCAAGAAGTCGTGTTAATTGCACAAAAAATGGATGTAACCGAAGAATTAGAACGTTTAGAAATTCATTTACAAGAAATCAGACAAATTTTAACCCAAGATAATGCGGTAGGACGGCGTTTAGATTTTCTCGTACAAGAACTGCACCGAGAAGCCAACACCTTAGGTGCAAAAGCAAATCACTTATACACAACACGTAGTGTTTTAGAACTAAAAGTTTTAATTGAACAAATACGAGAACAAACACAAAATATTGAATAAATTACTGAAAAATCAATCTATTGAACTGTCTTTATCACATTATGATTGATACGTGTCTTCACAACCAATTGAAATTTAGTTAGATTTTGGAGAACTAATTTATGGCAGCACAATTACTAGATGGTAAAGCATTGGCAGCAGAATTACGTCATCAATTACAACAACAAATTAAATCGCAAACAGATCAAGGTATTAGACCACCCGGATTAGCCGTTGTATTAGTGGGGCAAGACCCCGCTTCACAAATTTATGTGCGTAATAAACGTAAAGCATGTGAAGATGTAGGCATTTTGTCAAAAGCTTATGATTTACCCGCATCAACTTCAGAAGAAGAACTACTTTCCCTGTTAGATCAATTGAATACAGATGAGATCATTGACGGTATTTTAGTACAATTACCCTTACCTGCACACATTAATGCTGAAATGGTGATTGAACGAATTGTACCGCATAAAGATGTTGATGGTTTTCATCCTTACAATGTGGGTCGTTTGGCTTTACGTATGCCTTTGCTGCGCTCTTGTACTCCAAAAGGAGTGATGAGCCTCTTAGCTAAAGCAAATTTAAATTTAGACGGCTTAGATGCGATTATCATTGGGCAATCGAATATTGTGGGTCGCCCGATGGCTTTAGAATTATTAGCCGCGCGTTGCACCATTACTGTTTGTCACAGCCGTACTCGAGATTTACAACACAAAGTGCGTCAAGCTGATCTCGTTGTGGTTGCGATTGGTAAACCTGAATTTGTGCGAGGAGATTGGATCAAACCCGGTGCTATCGTTGTGGATGTGGGGATGAATCGTCTTGCTGAGGGTAAATTGGTCGGAGACGTCGATTTTGTCGGCGCTGCACAACAAGCCAGTTGGATTACACCCGTGCCCGGTGGAGTTGGACCGATGACCATTGCCAGCTTATTGGAAAATACAGTTATCAGTTATCAATCATCGACTAAACAATGAGTGAATGATGGATACAAGAGATATCTTTGATTTGGTTGTTCAACTTAAAGCATTGAATCAAATCGGAATTGCTCTGTCAACTGAAAAAAATAGCACGCGCTTACTTGAAAGAATTTTAGAAGAAGCCATGCGCATCACTTCGGCTGACGGTGGCATTTTGTATACTCGAACGGAAAACAAAAATTTAAAATTTGAAATCATTATTATAGAAACATTGGGTTTATATCGTGGAGGTACCAATGGTGAGGTGATTACATGTACACCTTTACCTTTATATTTAGCAGATGGTACGCCCAATTTACACTCAGTGGCGGTGCGGGCAGTATTGACAGAAACGACAATTAATATTACGGATGTGGATAAAGCGGAATTTGATTTTTCTGAACTGTACCAATTTAACCGTTCTGGAAACTATGGTTTTAAATCCTTTTTGACTGTCCCCATGCGTGATCACGAAGATCAGATCATTGGTGTTTTAGAATTAATTAATGCGTTGGATGCTGATACGGGTGAAACGGGTATTTTTAGAAGTTTTGAACAAGAACTTGTTGAATCTCTCGCTTCACAAGCTGCAATTGCGCTGACCAACCAACGTTTATTGGAAGAACAACGCCGCTTATTTGAAGCCTTTATTGAACTTATTGCGCGCGCGATTGATGATAAATCTCCTTATACGGCGGGACATTGTCAACGCGTGCCAGTATTAGCCTTGATGTTGGCTGATGCAGCCAGTCAAACGATTGTCGGACCGTTGCAATCCTTTGTCATGACAGAAGAAGATCGCTATGAATTGATGATTGCGGGCTTGTTACACGATTGTGGTAAAATCACAACACCAGAATATATGATTGATAAATCAAAGAAATTAGAAACCATCTTTGATCGTATTCATTTGATTAACACCCGCTTTGAAGTTCTTAAACGTGATGCTGAAATTCGCCTATTACGTGAACAATTAGCATTACAATCCATTGATTTAACACAACTTGAGCAACAATTACAACAAGAAACGGCACAAATTGATCAACATTTGAATTTTCTGCATCAATGCAATCAAGGTAGTGAGTATATGTCTGAGCTTGAAAAACAAAGAGTTAAGCAAATTTCGGCGACTTATACTTGGCAATCACCAGAAGGACAACGTGAACCTTGCTTGTCAGCTAATGAAATTGATAATTTATGTATCACTAAAGGCACGTTGACCAATGAGGAACGTAATACGATTAATTATCATATTACTTCAACAATCAATATGTTAGAGGCATTGCCTTATCCAAAACATTTGTGTCACGTACCTGAATATGCCGGTGCACATCACGAACATATTAATGGTACAGGTTATCCCAAAGGATTGACGCGTGAACAAATGTCAATTCCAGCGCGGATTATGGCAATTGCTGATATATTTGAAGCACTCACTGCCAATGATCGCCCTTATAAAAAACCGATGCCTTTATCACAGGCTTTGATAATTTTAGGAAAAATGAAGCAAGAACAACATATTGATCCCGATTTATTTGATATTTTTATTCACGAAAAAGTGTACCTACGTTATGCGAAAAAATATCTTTCCCCTGAGCAAATTGATTTTTTTGATATAACTAAAATTCCAAGTTATCAACCGCTTAGTTAAGATAAAATGTAAATTAACGCATTTTTTGATCAATAAGACGATAAGCAGTTTCTGCTAAACGTTTTCCTAAAGCACGGCATAAACGTTGTTCTTCGTCAGATAAAGGTAATTTGCTGTCGATTCCCGCCACATGGGTTGCACCGTAAGGCGTTCCGCCCGTTTTAGTATTGAGTAAATCGGCTTCGGTGTAAGGAAGACCCAACAGTACCATACCATGGTGTAATAATGGTAACATCATTGATAATAAAGTACTTTCTTGTCCACCATGCTGTGTTGATGTGGCAGTAAATACAGCGGCGGGTTTGTTGACCAAAGCACCCGTTAACCACAATCCACTGGTTTGATCAATAAAATATTTAAGCGGCGACGCCATATTTCCGAAATGCGTTGGACTACCTAACGCCAACCCTGCACAGTTTTTTAGCTCATCCATTGACACATAAGGCGGTCCATCACTAGGAATGTCCGGTGAAACGCTTTCGCAAACAGTTGAAATAGCGGGCACTGTGCGTATTATGGCTTGGCATTCGGCAACTTCTTCCACACCGCGCGCAATTTTTTGTGCCATTTGCGCAACATTACCATGACGACTGTAGTATAAAATTAAAATATCAAGCATCGTGACTTTGTTCTTGATTATCAGGTTTATTTTCTTTTGAAGAGATATGTTTTGGCAGTGCTGCTCTAAAAAAATTATCTTGGATATCTTTCCATAAATTAATATTTTGTTCTGCAATATCTGCCATAAAAGACAAGGGGTTATACATTTTATCTTGTAAATCATCTTGCTGTTTTGCAAATAATGATAAACTGCGTTCAAAATAATTAGATACAATATCTTGTAAGGTATTGCCGTAAAAACGTATGAGTTGAATTAAAACTTCACTACTAAAAATGGGATTTCCATCTTCTTCCTGCTCAAGAATAATTTGTAATAAAATCGAGCGGGTAATATCTTCACCGGTTTTTGCGTCTTGAATACGAAAGATCACTTGATTCATAACCAATTTTTTAACATCATCTAAAGTAATATAACTACTAACAGTAGTATCATATAGACGGCGGTTAGGATATTTTTTTATAATTCTGGGTCCCGCAACAGGTGTCGGTTCTTCAGATACGTTCATAATCATCAACTTATGTTAAGAGAATACTGCATAAAATATTGACTGAGAGGCTGTCATTAGAGACAACCTCAAAATACCATTAACGTTCAACTGCTAAGGCAACGCCTTGACCGCCACCGATACATAAAGTAGCTAATCCTTTATGCACATCACGGCGTACCATTTCGTGTAATAAAGTGACTAAAATTCTTGCACCAGAGGCACCAATTGGATGTCCAATAGCGATTGCGCCTCCATTGACATTGACTTTACTCAAATCCCATCCTAATTCACGATTAACAGAAATCGCTTGGGCTGCAAAAGCTTCATTGGCTTCAATTAAATCTAAATCTTGTGGTGTCCAACCGGCTTTATCTAAACACTTACGTGTAGCTGGAATGGGACCTGTACCCATAATTTTAGGGTCTACACCCGCATTAGCATAGCTTACAATTTTCGCCATCGGTGTCAAACCCAATTCTTTGGCTTTGCTTTCTTTCATCACTACAACAGCAGCAGCACCGTCGTTAATTCCCGATGCATTACCTGCCGTGACACTACCGGTTTTACTAAAGGCAGGACGTAATTTTGCTAATGAATTGATGGTTGTACCATGACGAGGAAATTCATCGGTATTAAAAACAACGGGATCACCTTTACGTTGTGGAATTTCTACAGGTACAATTTGTTGATTAAAATGACCAGCTTGTTGTGCAACTTCAGTTTTTTGCTGAGAATTGGCTGCAAATTCGTCTTGCTCTTCACGAGAAATGGTAAATTTTTCAGCGATATTTTCAGCAGTACAACCCATATGGTAATTATTAAAAGCATCGAATAAACCGTCAACAAACAGCGTGTCAACTAATTCCCAATTACCCATACGCATACCATTTCTAGATTTAGGTAGAGCGTGAGGGGAAAGGCTCATATTTTCTTGTCCGCCAGCGATGATAATGTCAGCATCACCACATTGAATTGCTTGAGCGGCTAAATGCACGGCTTTCAAACCACTACCACACAATTTATTAATCGTTAGCGCAGGTGTTTCAATCGGCAAACCGGCTGCCAAAGAAGCTTGGCGCGCTGGATTTTGTCCACAGCCGGCGGTTAAAACTTGTCCTAAAATTACTTCATCAATTTGATGTGGTTGCAAACCGGTACGCGTTAATAAGTCAACAATCACTTTAGCCCCTAATTCGTGCGCAGGAATATCGGCTAATATGCCATTAAAACTGGCGACTGCAGTACGCGCTGCCGCTACAATTACGATGTTGTCCACAAATAACCCCTCAAAGTTAATTAATATAATATAGATTGTGGTTTAAAAATACGCTGCATTGCACAAAGCGTTATCATAAACGATTAACATCCTATTTGTGAACCAAATTTATGCATTTGAAATAGGATAAACATACAACTAATTGGCTTTTAAGTGAAAATAGCGTAATAAAATATATTAATTGAGGTGTGTTATCAATTAGCGATAAATAAAATTAATGTTAATATATTGATTCTATTTTAGGTTAAGCAATGAAATTGGTATAGTTTAACCTTGCATTCTCTACCAACCTATAGACAACATTGGCTAGGTTTACTATGATGCAATGCAATAGTATTTTTTCAGTTACATTTGACTATCAGCATAACGATTTTTTCTCAAAATCATCAAAGTGAGGAACCATGACAACAGAAACTGTGACAATTACCGATAATACGACTGGAAAATCAATTGAATGTCCGGTCATGAAAGGAACGCACGGGCATCCGGTGATCGATTTGCGCCAACTTGCAAGCGAATTGGGTATGTTTACTTTTGATCCTGGTTTTGTTACTACTGCCAGTTGCAAAAGTGCGATTACTTTTATTGATGGTGATAAGGGTATTTTATTATATCGTGGTTATCCCATTGAACAATTAGCGGAAAAGAGTAATTTTTCAGAAGTGAGCTATTTGCTTTTGTATGGAGAATTACCCACTGCGGCGCAAATGGAGACATTTACTGATTCTATCAAACGATATTCGATATTAAATGAAGGATTATTGCATTTTTATCAAGGATTTAGATATGATGCACACCCAATGGCAATGCTAGTAGGCGTTGTAGGTGCATTGTCTGGTTATTATCATGATTATTTAGACATTAAAAATCCAGATCATCGTATGGTATCGGCATTACGTATGATTGCCAAAATGCCTACAATTGCGGCAGCAAGCTATCGATATTCTACTGGTAGACCTTATGTTTATCCTAAAAATAAATTGGGTTATGTCGAAAATTTTATTCATATGATGTTTTCGATTCCCAGCGAAGAATTTGAATTTGATCCTATTGCGGTTAAAGCATTGGATATGATTTTGACGCTTCATGCTGATCATGAACAAAATGCCAGCACTTCAACAGTGAGATTAGCGGGTAGTTCACAAGCCAATCCATTTTCCTGTATAGCCGCAGGTATTGCCACTTTGTGGGGACCCGCACACGGTGGGGCTAATGAAGCGGTTATCGGTATGCTAGAAGAAATTGGAGACCCTAAAAATGTGGCAGATTATATTAATCGCTTTAAAAACAAAGACAATAATGTACGATTGATGGGATTTGGACACCGAGTTTATAAAAATTATGATCCACGTGCTAAAATTATCCGAGAAATTTGCCATCAACTGCTCAGTAAACTTGATACTTCAACGCAACCACTCTTTGAAATTGCAATGGAATTAGAACGCATCGCTTTAGAAGATGAATATTTTATTGAACGTAAGCTTTACCCCAACGTCGATTTTAGGAGTTACGCATTGACAGCGATGTAGTATTGTGGTAAACGATTCGAATTTG
>DYNN01000056.1 GCA_020721045.1 Thiomargarita sp.
AACAGAAAGCGAATTATCAAATACATACATTTAAATATGTTTTTTGAAGCAGATGGGTATAAAAGCATAATTAATTGCTATGCGTTATTGCTACGTATAAACTTGACGACTCGTGTGATAGAGATGAATAAATTACTAAAATTTCAAATCTTCACGCGATTCGTCGTTTCTTTAATCGCTTTAAACAAAAATTATGGAATTTATACGTCATTTCATACACTTAAAACCTCATCATCGTCACTGTGTCGCCACCATTGGCAATTTTGATGGTGTGCACCTTGGTCATCAAGTTGTTATTAATCAACTAAAAAATAAAGCAGCCTCGTTAAATAGAAGAAATTTAGTCATCATTTTTGAACCTCAACCTCAAGAATTTTTCTCCCATTCTACTGTGCCCGCACGTTTAACTCGATTAAGAGAAAAACTATTGGCTTTACAACGTTATAACGTAGATTATGTACTCTGTTTACGTTTTAATCGGTCATTTGCCACCTTATCTGCTGAATATTTTATTGAACATATTTTGATAAAACAATTAGCAATAGAACATCTTGTAGTGGGTGACGATTTTCATTTTGGACAGGGGCGAAAAGGCAATTTTAATACTTTACAAAATTACGGCAAAAAGTATGGTTTTACGGTCGAAAATTGGCATACTTTTATTTTAGACAATGAACGAGTAAGTAGTACACGTATCCGTCATGCATTGATCAATGGAAATTTTGATGTAGCAAGACAATTATTGGGACGACCTTATACGCTAGTTGGTAAAGTCAGTTACGGACAACAACGTGGGCGCACAATTGGATTCCCTACAGCGAATATTTTCTTACATCGCCAAGTTTCCCCAATTAAGGGCGTATTTGCAGTTAAAATGCATGGAATCGCAGCACAGCCATTAACAGGCGTTGCCAATTTAGGCACACGTCCTACGGTAGATGGACATCATTTGCTATTAGAAACGCATCTTTTTGATTTTAATGACTCTATTTATGGACATTATGTAGAAATTGAATTTATTGAGAAATTACGTGATGAACAAAAATTTTCTTCCTTTGATAAATTAAAACAACAAATTATATTAGATGTACAACAGGCTAGGACAATTTTCCAAATGAAATAAGAGAGACCGTAGGTCCAATGCCATTAAGTTAAGCGTTTCCCCCCTTTTTTAAAGGGGGCAGAGGGGATTTAAGTAATTGAAATATAAAAAATCCCCCTCAATCCCCCTTTGGTAAAGGGGGAAGCAAAATTTCCTTAACTTAATATTATTGGACCTACGTAGATTAACAATTTTATAAATGAAATAATATAGGGTTAATATTAATGAAAAAATATATTTTAGGGTTAATAAGTTTATACTGTACAAGCACGCAAATTCAAGCATTTAACTCCAATGAGCTTGTGCTGGCTGACAATGTAATAAAAACAACGGATTTGATGAAACTCTCATTAGAAGACCTTTTTGATGTAGAGATAGTGACCGCTTCAAAAATCGAGGAGACAATCTTTGATGCTCCCTCTTCAGTTACTGTATTTACGCGCCAACAATTATTGCGTATGGGTGTTACTTCCGTTGAAGAGTTACTCAATTTTGTCCCCGGTTTTATTGCTAATCGTGAAATCGTCTTTGGACAAGGTTATATGGTCGCTGCACGTGGAAGCACAACACCTCAATCCTCTTATAACATCTTGTTTATGTTAGATGGACAACGTTTAAATAATGATTTTAGAGGTGGCGCATTGGATACTTATGGACACTTTTTATCATTGGCAAATGTTAAACAAATCGAAATTATTCGTGGTCCCGGATCAGCCTCTTATGGAACAGGTGCAGTGACTGGTGTAGTTAATATTATTACTGCTACAGATATTAATGATGCCTTTATTGGTGCTAGCGATCTCAATAGTCGCGAAGGTTATGTAAATCTATCGCGCAAAGGGGATAATTGGTCGTTTGCCTTATTTGCACGCTATTTTGAAGACAAAGGACAAACCTATACTCAGTTATTAAATCCAAAATTAGCGACAATTAACGATCCGCGTCAAGGAAGAGATATACAACTCCATGTAAATTATGAAAAATTACATTTAAACATACGGCATCATCAACGAGAATTAGATGATTTTTATATCCTTAATTTTGCTAGCAATGATAACAATAATATAGGTGAACAGAATTTTATTGCTTTTGATTATACTTTGCTAGATGATAAACGTTGGCAATTGACGCTTGAGGGTAATTATACATCAATTGATAGTGATGCAACGACTGGAATTGCCTCACAAGAAGAAATTCTCTCATTACCTCCTGATATTACGACCGGTCGGGTTGCTGCACTGCGAACATCAATTTCTCAAGAAACTGGATGGACTTTGGGCGTCAATGGACGTTTTCATCTTAATGATCAACACACTTTTTTTGCCGGACTCAGTTGGTATCAGCCCACTATCAATGAAAGTTATCAAATGGATAATTATAACAGTGAGCGACTTTACAGTGTATTATCGCAAAAAAATCCTACTCAAAAAGTCGACTATTATGATGGCTTTGTGGAAACTAAACTTGCAGATAAAAGTCATCGCGATATTATCGGTCTTTATCTACAACATAAATACAAACCAAATCAAGATATTGAGTTAACATTAGGTGCGCGTTATGATGACTATTCTGATTTTGGTGGCACACTCAATCCACGAGCTGCTATCGTTTATTCGTTCACCGATAAGACACGATTTAAAGCAATGTATGGTGAAGCGTTTCGCGCCCCTGCAATAGTCCAAACCACAGGAATCGGACTTGGGAATCCTAACTTAAATCCAGAAAAAATTAAAACAGTTGAATTTGCTTGGCTGCAACAACATGAAGCCATTCAAACCACATTAACCTATTTTTATAGTCGTGCTTCTGATCGCATTGATACAGCACTGGTTCCCGGTACAACAGACCGGAAATTTACAAATCTTCCAGGTACTTTAAATACCGCAGGTTGGGAAATGGAAGCATCAACAGAATGGAACGATTTATCATTGCGGGCTGCTTACATGCTGTTACAAAAAACGGAAGTCAATCCACGTCGTTTTCCCAAGCAAACTTTTTCACTAATCGCTAATTATCACTACAATGATCTTGATATTAACCTCAACACCTATTTTCATGATAACGTAGAACAACAAATACTGGGTGGAAAATTAATTGATATATCAAGTCGTTGGGTTGTCAATACTACGTTACGTTATGCATTAGCCAATGATTTAACGTTAGTGGGCAAAGTAAACAATTTATTAGACGAAAAGTATTACGATTCTGGTAAAAATGTACTATTTCTTGAAGGGATACCTAATCGTGGACGTACATATTCCTTGGGTATCGAGATGCGATTTTAAATAGCCGCGATGTATGACACTTTACTTATACAGTCCGTGCAAATTTAACTGTAGTGAATTAGCAGATGAATAGCAATTATGTTAATATTTTCATCTGATATGACTGTGAATTGATATTCTCTTACAAATATAGGATTTTCATGATTAAAAAAACAGTAACTCTTTCTATTCTTGACGATAATTCACCAACAATGCCCGAAGAATTGCAACAACGCAGTTTGGAATCGTTGCAAATTATTTGGCATACAGCACAAGAATTAGCTCAACAAGAAGTGAGAAAAGTTAAACAAACTTATCAAGATTTTGAACAAGATGTTTTGCAACAACGTCAACATGCATTGGACCAAGTTGCGCAAATGATAACGCAAGTAGAAGTTGCTAAGGATAAGATTGATACCTTAACACGTGCAAATAAAACACTACAAGTTGATTTTAATCGTCAAGCTGAAAACATTCGTTCGGCTGAGGCACATGTTTTTGCCTTGCAAGAAAAAGGAGAACAGCAAGAACTTGAGATAAAACAACTTATTGAAGAAATAGGACGTTTGCGAGAAAAAATTGATGCATTGCAAAAACGTCAATACGAGATGGTGCGTCAGGCTGAACAAGATAAACAAACGCTTAAAGAACTTTCTGAAGAAGTTGTCGTACATCAACGAAATCGTGAACGCTTAGACAAAAATCTCAAAACAGGATTACAAGATGCTGAACAAGCGTGGAAACAATGTAAAACCGAACAAACCCGTGCTGCCGTTGCTGAAGCATTAACCCAAGATTTACGTGACACAATTAAAAAATTAGAAGCTGAAGTAAAACTGGGCAAAGAAGAAAAACAAGAATTGCGAGAACATTTAGATACTGAAATAAAAGTACGTGCTGAATCAGACAAAAACCTAGCAGCTATTGTTGCACGCGCAGAATCACAAGAAACTGCTCATAAAAACATGATTACTAAACTGGAACAGGAATTGGCAGCTCATAAGAGCGAAGTGACAACTGTGCGTAATCGCTTAATTAAGGCAGAAGGTGGATTGGAGCGTGAAAAGAAGGCGGTTGAGCGTTTGGAAAATAAATTGGCGGCAACTGCAAACATTAGATAAGTTGCTTATAATGGATAATCAAAAAAAATTTAACTCTCTGTAAATTATATGAAAAATCTTTTTGAACGCGCTGCTAAAATACGTTTGGTTATTTTTGATGTTGACGGTGTACTGACCGACGGGCATTTATTTGTTGGTGATGATGGACAAGAATATAAAGCATTTCATGCACGTGATGGCTTAGGAATGACCATGTTACAAGCCAGTGGCGTGATTTTAGGCATTATCACCGGACGCACTTCAAAAGTAGTGACCCATCGTATGCATTTGTTAGGTATTCAGCATGTTTTTCAAGGGCAAGTTGATAAATTACCTGCGTTCCTAACCTTATGCCAACAATTACAACTCAATCCCGAGCAAGTAGCTTATGTCGGTGATGATGTCATCGATGTGCCAATATTAAAAGAAGTTGGATTAGCTATCGCAGTTGCTGATGCCAATGAATTAATTTTACCTTATATCCATTGGCAAACGCGCTTACCCGGTGGACGTGGTGCCGCGCGAGAAGTATGTGAATTAATCATGCGAGCACAAGGGACATTAGCTCAGCAATTACAGCGTTATGGCATATTGCAAGGTGTTACATGAAAAAAGCGGGCAGTGCGAATCCTCAAGTCAAAAAAAATCTATTAGCAGCTTCGCAATACTTACAAACCGGTAATTGGCAAGCCGCCGCAGCACTGTATCAAAAAATTTTACAAAATCAGCCGCAAAACGCTGAAGCATGGCATTTTTTAGGAATTATTGCAGCGCAACAAAATAAATTAGCAGACGCAATTCATTGTTTACAACAAGCCACTACTTATGCCCCTAAGATCACGTTATATCAAGTCAATTTAGGAATTATTTTGCGTAATGCCGGTCAATTGCAAGCGGCGATTGCTGTGCAACAAAAAGTATTGACGTTAGACCCTAAAAACGCCAGTGCGCATGGTAATATCGCTGTTTGTTATTATGAAATTGGGGAATTAGATAAATCTGCCGCACACTACAAACTTGCCTTACAATATAATACTAAAAGTCCTGATTTTCATAGCAATTATGCAGCAACTTTGTTAGCGCAAGGACACATTGAAACGGCAATTAGGCATTATCGCACAGCAATTGATTTACAACCGAATTTTGTTGCCGCTTATATTAGTTTAAGTCATGCATTGGCGTGTAATAATCAATTAGATGAATCAGCACAAATGGCTAAAAAATCCTTGCAATTCAATCCACAAGAGATTGGTGCGCATATTAATTTAGCAGAAACGCTGATTAAACAACAAAAATATGATGAAGCTGTCGAAATCTTACAAAAAGCTCAAATGATTGAACCGAAAAATAGCAGTATTTATTTTAGTTTAGGCAATGTCTATAAAGCGACGGAAGACTACGATAAAGCAATTGAATATTATCAACAAACTTTACAGCTTAACCCCAATCATGCCAATGCACACAACAATTTAGGTTTAGTTTTTCAAGCACGAATTGAATTTGAAACGGCAATTACGCATTATCAACAAGCAATTGCGCTCAACCCTCAACATGTTGAAGCTTATAATAATTTAGGCACACTGTTTAATGATCAAAATGAAATTCCACAAGCAATTGTTTATTTTGAAAAAGCATTAGCATTAAGACCACAGCAAGTAGATATTTATGAAAATTTAGCTAAAGCCTTTCGTTTGCAAAATGAATTAGATAACTCACTGTTTTATTATGAAAAAACTATTGCTTACTATGAAAAAATTGGACAATATGATATTAATTATGAAGCTGCTCATTTTTCTAAAGCTTGGTTGCATTTGATTCAAGGACAATTTTTAGCCGGATGGCAATCTTATCAATATCGTCCCAGTCGGGTTAAAATGAAGCAAGTATTGTTAGATAACACTTTGATATTAAATAAATATTTATCTGGTCAACGTTTTTTGATTTCGCGGGAACAGGGATTAGGAGATGAGCTATTTTTTCTGCGTTTTGCTCCAGAATTAAAGGCGCGTGGTGCTTGGATTGCTTACCAATGCGGACGTAAGATTCATAGCATTTTTGCTCGGCAACCGTGGGTTGATCAATTATTACTTGAAGATGAACCGTTACCTACTGTTGATCATCGTTTATTAGTGGCTGATTTACCACTATTTTTGGGAATGGAAAGCCGTGAACAACTGCCTCCACCGCTTTCATTATCGGTGTTACCAGAAAAAATTGCTGCTATGCAAGTACGATTGGAAAAAATTGGTAAACCGCCCTATTTAGGTGTAACTTGGCAGGCAGGTGGTAAAATTGCAGAAAAAGGTGATGCCAAAGCATTGTATAAGGAGATAGAATTAGCCGCGTTAGCTAAATCTCTATCATCGCTTAATTATACATTTTTAGCCTTGCAACGTAATCCTGAAGTAGGCGAAATCAATACGTTAGCAGATTTATTAGAGCAGCCAGTGTATGATTTTACCGATTTAAATGATAATTTGGAAGAAATGCTCGCTTTATTATACTTATTGGATGAATATGTGGGTGTGAGTAATACCAATATGCATTTGATAGCGGGTTTGGGCAAAACAGCTCATGTATTAGTGCCTTATCCACCAGAATGGCGTTGGATGGATGCGGGAGATGAATCGCCTTGGTTTACTGGTTTTTCTGTCTATCGACAAATGCCCACTTATGACTGGTTGCCGGCATTGCAACAATTAAAACAAAAACTTACATATGAATTTAACGATGGATTTTTCTCAGTTTGAGTTTGCACAACCGTTATGGTTAGGCTTGTTAATAGTACCCATTATTTTAGGATTGTTTAATCAGGTTATCAAACGTCGCTTTTCAATTGATAATCGAATACAACAATTTGCTGATGCTCATTTGTTGCCTCATTTATTGATTAATCAGGAAAAAATAATTAAGCGGCGTATTGATATTTTATGGTTATTAATATGGATATTAGGTGTACTCGCATTAGCTGGACCGCGTTGGGATTATGAAGAACAGCCGGTCGTACGACAATATGCTAATTTGATGATTTTATTAGATTTATCAGACTCTATGCGTGTAAAAGATGTGGCTCAATCTCGTTTAGAACATGCTTTACAAGAAATTGATGAATTACTAAAAGGAAAACAAGAGGTTTACGTGGGTTTGATGGTATTTGCGGCTATTCCGCACTTGGTGACGCCATTAACAGATGATTATAATACTATCAAGAACTTATTATATGGTATCAATTTCGATTTGTTGCACGAAGATGATAAAGGTAGCCATCTTTCATTGGCACTCACTGAGGCTGCACGCTGGTTACAGGGACAATCTGCACATATTTTATTAATCAGTGATGGCGAGTTTGTGCCGAATGATTTGCAGGATAGTTTGGAAATTTTAAAACAAAATCATTTTCATTTACATGTATTTGGTGTGGGAACGCCACAGGGTGATTACATTCCTTTGAAAGATAATAGTTGGCTAAAAGATAGTGAAAATAATATTGTAATTTCAAAGCTAAATGAAGCGTCACTACAGCAATTATCTAATATTGGCAAGGGTATTTACCGTCGTGCTGATTATCGCAGTGAAGATACTCAAGCTATTTTGCAAGAAGTAAAACGCAGTATTCATGACCCTTCTGAAGAAGAGAAAAAATCACAGCGTTTGTGGCATGAACGTTTTTATTTATTGATTGCAGTGATGATGATGTTGATTTTACCTTGGTTTCGCCAAGTACGGATGAAAAATTAACTGAATAATGTTGTTTTAGGAGAAAAAATTGCTCACTATTGCTGTTATTAATCAAAAAGGTGGCGTTGGAAAAACCACTACAACGGTTAATCTTGCTCATGCATTGGCATTGGCAAAACATAAAGTGACCGTGATTGATTTAGACCCACAAGGTCATTTAACTGCTTGTTTAGGCGTGCATGAACCTAATATCAATGGGATAGATAATGCGTTACTGGAGCAGCGTTATCCAGTGAAAACTGCGGCTATTGCAGTGCGTAAAAATTTGCAATTAGTGCCAGCCGGCGCACGTTTGGGTGAAGTCGAAAGCAATCCGGCAATGACACGTGATCGTCTACAAACCGTTTTAGCAGATCAATTTGACGATCAAATGTGCGTGTTGATTGATTGCCCGCCGTCTTCTGGTTTACTTGTGGTTAATGCATTATTAGTGGCGGATACGGCGATTATTCCTGTTGCCAGCGATTATTTGGCATTGCATGGTTTATCTTATTTGATGGGTACATTTAAGAATTTTGAACTTTCATTGGATAGAAAAATTCCCTTTTGGATTGTATTAACTCGTTATCAAAATCGTCGTTGTCTTTCACAGCAAGTACGTGATAACTTATTACAATATTTTCCCGGACGAGTTTTAGCAACACCCATTCGGGAAAATGTGGCATTGGCAGAATCACCCAGTTTTGGCAAAACTATTTTTGAATATAGACCGAAAAGTACGGGTGCTAAGGATTATCGCGCTTTAGCACAGGATTTATTAAAGCGGAGAACACTATAATGGCTAACAAAAAAAAACCGCCGATGGGACATGATCCTCTAGCGTGGATGAGTGAAGTTGAAACAACACCTGAGAATTCTCCTACGGAAAATATTGAAGAAATTAAACAGGATGTAGTGCAACAATCAACACCTGTCTCTAGCAATTCTAATACATCTGAAAATATTTTAAATTCAAATGGTTGGATAACAGTTACACTGGATTCTACTTTGACTTTAAGTAATTTACCACAACTACACAAGGCATTATGTCAATACGAAGGAAAAAGGATTGAATTAGTCGGTGATCAAGTTAGTCATGTCGATACAGCAACTTTACAATTACTTTTTGCCTTTATTTCAAGCAATGATGTCACCGTCAATTGGAAATCGCAACCTTCAAACGAAATTATCAATGCAGCTCATTTATTAGGTTTATCACAACAACTCAGTTTACGAACACCGGAATAATTCTTATGTTAAATAAATTATTGTTTTTGTTTATTTTGTTAATAACAAACTCGGTGCAAGCCGCATCAAATTCGCCGCAAGTGGTCGTGACAATTAAACCGATTCACGCATTAGCAATGGGTGTAATGGCGGGAGTGGGCGAGCCATATTTACTGTTACAAGGTGGGGAATCTCCTCATACTTATAGTATGAAACCTTCACAAATCAAACAATTGAATGATGCTGATTTAATTATTTGGGTTGGTCCTGAGTTAGAAACTTTTTTAGAAAAAACCATTACTCAATCGAATAAGCAAAATCAGGTGTTAACGTTGTTGACAGAAGGCAAAAATCCATTTTCAGCTAATACACTGAAATTATATAGTATCCGCGAAAGTCAAGAATGGGCACCACATGAACATGAATCGCATGATAATGAACATGATCTTGGTGGAATTGATCCGCATATTTGGCTTGATCCACGAAATGCTATCAATATCGTTAAAATGATTGCTACACGATTAGCTGAATTGGATGCGGTTCATGCTGCACTGTATCAAAGTAATGCAAGCGGTTTAATTGTACGTTTAGAACAGCTTGACCAAGCGTTAAATGCACAATTATTGCCTATTAAAGCACAATCGTTTATTGTATTTCATGATGCGTATCAATATCTTGAAAAACGTTATGATTTAAACGCAATTGGTGCAGTCAGTGTGTCGCCAGAACATTTGCTCAGTGCCAAACAATTACATCATTTACATCAGTTAATTGAGGAAAAACAAGTGCGTTGTTTGTTTGCTGAACCACAATTTCCACCGATTTTAGTTGATACACTAATCAGTGAAACTAAAATAAAATCAGGCATTTTAGACCCATTAGGTAGTGAATTAACGATGGGCGTTGATAATTATTTTATGTTACTCAATAAGTTAGCGCAATCATTAACAGCGTGTTTGGCTGACTCATTTAAATAACTGATGTTACGCAGAACAAGAAAGATTATTGTACAATGTGTTTTACTACCAAAATGACCGTCATGAAAAGTTTATTATTTACTTGGTGTAGTGTATTGTCGCTTCTGCTTATGCATAAAGCCTATACGGCAGAATTACCGATTGCTGAGGAATATCAAGTGAAAGCGGTATTTTTGTATAATTTTTCTAGCTTTGTGACTTGGCCCACAACCGCCTTTGTCAATTCCAAAGCCCCTTTTACTATTTGCATTATTGGTCAAGACCCTTTTCAAACAGAATTAGACCTTACCGTAGAAGACGAAAAAATTGCAGGTCGTCCTGTGGTAGTTGAGCGCATTGATAACGTCAATGAAATCGATCGTTGTCAGATTCTATTTGTCAGTCAATCTTATAAGAATCAATTAGCTCGCATATTTTCTTATCTTGAGCAGCAACCACACTCTATTCTTACCGTGAGTGATATCGATGGTTTCGTGCGACAAGGTGGTGTTATCGAATTTTTTAAACGTGGCACTAAGGTACGATTTATGATTGATTATGAAGCAGCGAAAAAAATTGGTTTATGGGTCAGTGGTAATTTATTGAGTATTGCTGAAGTTGTTGATTACTCTAAATAATATTTAATTTGGTCATCATGTTATGAATTATCCGATTATTATCAATCTGTTGTTGGGGATATGTTTTTTTTGTACCTCAACTGTTGTCATTGCTAACCAAAGCAAAGATGAGACACATCGCGCGCTAATTGAACAATTAAAGAATTTGACTTTAGAAGATTTGATTGAGGTTGAAACATTTAATCCCAAAGCCAGTTCAGCAGCCCGCAAGGAACAAAAATTAACCGATACTGCGGGGGCTTTGTTCGTAATTACGCAAGAGGATATCCGTCGTTCTGGTATCACTACATTACCTGAAATATTGCGCTTAGTGCCCGGAGTACAAGTTGCTCGCGTTAATGCCAATCGTTGGGCTATCAGTATTCGTGGTTCTAACGGTCTTTTTGCCAGTAAATTATTGGTGATGATTGATGGACGGAGTGTTTATAGTTTATTACGTTCTGAAGTCAATTGGGAAGTACAAGATGTGATGTTAGAAGATGTGGAACGAATTGAAGTGATTCGTGGTCCAGGTGCCTCACTTTGGGGTGCAAACGCGGTCAATGGCATTGTCAATATTATCACCAAATCTTCTGAACAAACTCAAGGTAATCTCATCAGTCTTTACGCGGGAACAAACGAAGAAAAAGCCATTGCGAGTTTTAGACATGGTGGCACATTTAATGACGGCAATTCTCACTATCGTGTATACGGTAAGCTTTACAATCATGATAATTTTATCACCGAATCTGGACAAAAAAATTACGATCAATGGGAAATGCATCGGAGTGGTTTTCGTACTGATACCCAAATTGATACCCAAGAAAGTTTAACTATTCAAGGTGATGTTTATGATGGCAAAACCCGCCAAGATGTTTTCTTAGCTCTACCCATGCCAGGTATGGTGCAAGATGATATTTTACTACGCGGTTTTAATCTATTAAGTCGTTGGGAACAAACATCTGAAAGCGGCGATATTTCTTTACAAGCTTACTATGATCGCGCCCAACGTGATGAAATTACTTACAATGAACGTCGTGACAATATAGATTTAGATTTTCAACATCGGTTTCTTTATAGTGAAAACCAAGAATATATTTGGGGTTTAGGCTATCGATTTACCCATGACAAATTGGAAGGTACACCCACATTATCCTACACACCTGATAAAAAAAGCGACTATTTATATAGTGCGTTTGTACAAGGAGAATTTCGGTTACCGCTTGATTTTTTGAATATTTCAGGCGAAACACCGCAAGAACCTAGTGATTGGATTAAATTAACTGTGGGTTCTAAATTTGAAAATTACGGCGCGTCCAATACTGAAGTTCAGCCAACACTGAGAGTTTTGTGGGCAGCCAATAATCAGCACAGCTTATGGGCAGCAGTTTCAAAAGCCATGCGTATTCCTTCACGCTCAGACAAGGACATCTCTTTTTTCCTTTTCTATCAAGTACCTGAAGCTGGCATCAATGGAATTTCTCACGGTATAGGCAATCACGATTTTCAACCTGAAGAATTAATTGCTTATGAATTAGGTTATCGTTTTTATCCAAATCAAAAATTTTTACTAGATACAAACATTTTTTATCATGATTACAAGCAGTTGCGTACTATTGAAATTACTGAATTTCAACCTTTTTTAACACTAAAGGCAGATAATCTGATGTATGGTGAAGTCTATGGTTTAGAAACGGCTTTACATTGGCAACTCTTTGATAATTTTAAATTAATTAGTACATACAGCTATTTAAACACCCAATTACATCTACAAACTGGCAGTGTAGACCCCTATTCAGAATTGTCTGAGGAAGGCAACAATCCGCATCACCAAATAACATTACGTACTTTAATAGATTTACCTCACAACATGGAATTTGACACGCTATGGAGCTATGTGGATGACGTGCCTAGCCAACAAGCTTATCACTACACGCGATTAGATATGCGATTAGGTTGGAAACCAACGCCACATTTGAGTTTAAGCGTAGGTGGACGTAATTTACTCAATGAACGACACCGTGAATTTGGCATTGGAGTTGGGGGCGGTATTATCTTTCCGAGCGAAGTCTCACGCACTTGGTATTTACAATTGGGGTATGAATTTTAGTAGGTTAACAAATTTACGATCTCGTTAAAGCGAGGTAACACGTTGTTACCTCTAAAATTTTAACGATTATAAATGCGTTTGCAATGTAGGCAATAAATCGTGAAAAGTGCGTCCTTCTGCATTTTCGCCAATCGCGTGCATTTTCCACTCATTGTTGTGACGATAGATTTTAATCATGATTTGAGCAGTGTGTTTTCCTTGACAAGAAAGGTTAAATTTCGCAACTTCCTTACCCGTATTATCGTCAACCATTCGGCAAAAGGCATTTTCTACTTGATCAAAAGTTTGTCCGGTAAAACTATTAATAGTAAAAACTAGCGATTTTGTCGCAGCCGGCACGCGTGCCAAGTCAACTTTGATTTTTTCATCATCACCATCACCCTCACCGGTACGATTATCACCTGTATGTGTAACACTGCCGTCTTTGCTTTTCAGTTGGCGAAACCACACGGTATCAAGCAAGTTTTTCTGTTCATCAAAAAGTAGACAAGATGCGTCTAAATCAATGCTGCCACTTTTGCCGCTACCGAGCAGACCGCCCAATAAACCACCGCCGCTTTTTTTAGCATCCCGACCTAATCCCATAGTGACTTTATTCAGTGAATGCCCAGCTTCTTTTTCTAAAGCAATACGTTGCCCCTTGGCTAAATTAATACTCATTGCAAATCTCCTTTCGATAAATTAGCCAATATTGACACCAAAATTTTTCGCCATCGCATTCAATCCACCACTGAAACCTTGTCCAACAGCTCTAAATTTCCATTCATTGTTGTGACGATACACTTCACCAAATAACATGGAAGTTTCAGTGCTCATATCTTCTGTTAAATCAAAGCGAGCAATTTCAACATTATCTGCTTGATTAACAACGCGAATAAAAGCAGAATTGACCATACCAAAATTTTGTTTGCGTGTCTCTGCTTCATGAATGGTAACGCCCACTACTAATTTAATGATATCAGCCGGTACCTTTTCTAAATTTACTTTAATAAATTCATCATCGCCTTCACCTTCACCGGTCAAATTATCGCCCAAATGTTCCACTGATTGACAAGCTGATACACGGTTATTGTAGAAAATGAAATCGCCATCACTACGTACTTTACTATCTGCATTAACCATAAAAACGCTAGCATCCAAATCAAATGCTGCACCTTGGGTTTGACGAAGGTTCCAACCCAAACCAATGGCAATATTTGTTAAGCCAGGCGCATTCTTAGTGAGAGAAACGTTACCGCCTTTTAATAAAGAAAAAAGTCCCATTATCAGTCCTCTATAGTGTGTTAAGTTAATACTGCTAATACTCTCTACTATAATAGAATTTTAGTTAAAATTTTCAAGTAATATTATAGAATTAGTAAGTTGTTAAAAATTGCCCTCACTGCAAGTTAATTTGTTGTAAAATGACTTAATTCGTTATCTTATTGGAAATCCCATGATAAAATTGTTAAATCTTACAGGTATTATTCTCACATTACTGTCAAATTGGTCAGTACAAGCGGCAAATATTGATATTGTCGACGCACAAGGAAACACCGTTGGCTCTTATCATAAAAGTTACGCGCTATTAATTGGAAATAGTGAATATCAATCAATAGGATGGCAACCATTAACTCAAGTTTCAGCCGTATTGAATCGGGTAACAACAACGTTAGAAAAGCAAGGTTTTCAAGTCACTCAGCGTCTGAATTTAAACACGCAACAATTTGAAATGGCAATAGATAAATTTATTCAAACATATGGTACTCAAAAAGAAAACCGCTTGTTATTTTTCTTTATGGGTCATAGTTATATCCATTTTTTATCACAAAATAGCTATTTTATCACAACAGATACTCCCTTACCTGAACAAGGGCAATTTAAATTTTTAGAAAAAGCCATCGTGATTGATAAAGTGATTGATTGGGCTGAGAAAATTCAATCTAATCATGCTTTGTTTATATTCGATACTTGTTTAGCTGGCTCAATATTTAATTCTTCTGAAATAACGCGACAACCTATTGAAAATAAAACGATGTTACCTTCACGGAATTTTATTGCCGCCTGTGGTAAAGATGAAATGCAACCAACAGAAGAAATGTTTAGTCGTATATTTATCAATGCGTTACAATATGGTTGGGGAGATTCTGATGCTGATGGCTATGTCACAAGTACGGAATTAGCACATTATATTCGCCAAGAATTACCGCAACATACTGATCAAACACCACAAATCGGTGTCATTAATAACAACACATTAACACAAGGTGATTTTATCTTTAAAGCCGCCCATGAAATTGTTAGTGAAGAAGACGCAAAATTATTTCCTGTAGAAGAAGTGATAGCAGATGAACCAATTGTTTCTAAAGAAGAAAAATCTATTATCGATGTGATTGCAGAACCGACTACGATCGCTACTACACAAATGACGGTTAAAGTTGATAAATCCGACGAAAAACCGGAAGCAATTAAGGAGACAGCAGCAAATATTGAATCTGTAAAAGTTGTTGAAAAACCAGTGGAGCAAGCTGAAAAGCCAATCGCAGCAGAACCTATAGCCGCGTCGATGGAAGCAATGCTCAGTATGGTTGAAACTACGCCAACCATAAGCGAAGAAGTGGTAGAAACACCGGTTGATGAGCCAGTCGTTGAAGCGACAACAACTGAACAACCCATTGAATCTACAGATGAAAATAATAATTTTGTGTTACATACTATTACAAAAAATGATAGTTTATGGAATATTGCAGTCGCAACTTTACCTAAAGGCGAAAAAAATATCGATAAGCATATGAAAAACATTCATAAATTAAATTCACATGCCTTTATCAAGAACAATATCAATTTACTTATTGAAGGGCAAGTGTTAAAAATTCCTGCTACTCGCGAAAGTAATTGATTTTATTACAGGAACTTACCCTGTTGAGTAAATTAGCTTAGTAGGATTACATTTTATGAATAAGAATTACTTCAATTCTACTGTCTCTATTATTGCTATTGCGGTGCTAGGTTATTTAATATATACTATTACTGTGGGATTTAATGAAACTTGGTTAGCAATCAAACGGTTAGGATTTATCGGTGTTTGGGTAGTTTTAGGACTTTCTATCATCAACTACACATTACGATTTGGGCGTTGGCAATGGTATCTAACTGTTATTCAAGCCAAAGAGCTTTCTGTTGCGCGTAGTTTCCGTTATTACATTGCCGGTTTTGCTTTTACCACAACGCCCGGAAAAGCTGGTGAAATGGTACGTTCTCTCTTCTTAAAACATCATAGTGTTTCCTATCCACAAAGTATTTCAATGTTTTTCGTCGAAAGATTACTGGATTTGTTAGCTATGTTAGTTTTATCTGCTTTAATTTTATGGCAATTCAGTGTCTATAAATATTGGCTTATTATACCTATAATAGTAACAGTGATATTATTAGTATTAATACAGCAAAATCAATTACTTGAGCGATTACGCACCTACTTTACTCATTCAACACGTTGGGGACAGTTTTTTAGCAAATTATTTGAATTACTCTATCACGCCCGTTTACTATTAACTCAACGATTTTTATATGGCGGATTTATTTTAGGCTTATTGTCTTGGAGTGCAGAAGCTTATGGTTTTTACTATATATTACATATGATTGGCATTTCAATCGATCCGTTAGTGGCAATGGGCGTTTATGCCATGAGTGTGATTATTGGCGTATTATCCTTTTTGCCCGGTGGTTTAGGCAGTACTGAAGCCGCCATGCTCATTTTATTATCTACACTCGGTGTGACGCAAGAAGACGCGCTCGCCACAACGCTCATTTGCCGTTTTGCCACTTTATGGTTTGCCGTTGCATTGGGTGCGTTAGCGATGATCGGGTTAAAATTACGCAATCACTAGTTTTCTATCATTAAAATTTAAACAATCAATATATAAGGAGAAATGTGTGTCAGAGATCGAACATATCTACGCACGTGAAATTTTAGATTCTCGTGGCAATCCCACTGTTGAAGCTGAAGTTATTACTAGCATGGGCGCAATCGGTAGAGCAGCCGTGCCTTCTGGTGCATCAACTGGTACACGAGAAGCACTGGAATTACGTGATGGTGATAAATCACGTTATTTAGGCAAAGGTGTTTTAAAAGCCGTAACACATATTAATGGTGAAATTCAAGACGCCTTAATTGATATGGAAGTATCCGATCAAGTTGCCGTAGATAAAGCCATGTTAGAATTAGATGGTACTGAAAATAAAAGCCGTTTAGGTGCCAATGCCTTATTAGCCGTTTCCATGGCAGTAGCTAAAGCCGGTGCAGACGAATGGGATTTACCGCTTTATCGCTATATTGGTGGCGTGGGCGAATTACAAATGCCGGTGCCCATGATGAATATTATTAATGGTGGTGCACACGCTGATAATAACGTTGATTTACAAGAATTTATGATTTTGCCCACGGGTGCGCCCAGTTTAGTCGAAGCCGTTCGTTATGGTACTGAAGTGTTTCATGCCTTGAAAAGTGTGTTAAAAAGCAAAGGCTTAAATACAGCGGTTGGTGATGAAGGCGGTTTTGCACCTAATTTATCTTCAAATGAAGAAGCTATCACAGTTATCTTACAAGCAATTGAAAAAGCAGGATTTAAAGCAGGTAAAGATATTTGGTTAGGTTTAGACGTTGCCAGTTCTGAATTTTATAAAAATGGTAAATATGATGTTGCTTCTGAAGGAAAAATGCTAGATTCCGTACAATTTGTTGACTACTTAGCCGCATGGGTAGACAACTATCCGATCATCACGATTGAAGACGGTATGGCAGAAAATGATTGGGAAGGTTGGGCAATTATGACTGAACGCTTGGGCAAAAAAGTCCAACTCGTTGGCGATGACTTATTTGTCACCAACACCGCCATTTTACAAGAAGGCATTAAAAAGGGTATTACCAACTCCATTTTAATCAAACTCAATCAAATTGGTACCGTAACTGAAACAATTGCTGCGATTAACATGGCGAAAAAAGCGAAATATACCGCAATTATTTCCCATCGTTCTGGCGAAACTGAAGATACAACCATTGCAGATTTAGCCGTGGGCATGGCAACTGGACAAATTAAAACCGGTTCCCTCTCTCGCTCTGATCGGGTTGCAAAATATAACCGTTTAATTCGGATTGAAGAAGAATTGGGTAACAGCGTAACCTATCCGGGTATGGCTGCTTTTTACAATTTAGCCTAAATCTATCCACTCATTGATACAATCAGGTAAAGTTTATTATATAACTTACCTGATTAAATACCTTAATTAAAACAAGAGGTTTATATTAATGCCCCCAACTCACCGTTATACCGGACTTATTGACAAATATCGTGATTACCTACCAATTCATGATGATACCCGTATCATTAGCTTGGGCGAAGGTAATACACCATTGATTCGTCTCAACAATATTCCTAAATTACTAAAAAAAGACATTAATGTTTATGTTAAATATGAAGGCTTAAACCCAACCTGTTCTTTTAAAGATCGTGGTATGACGATGGCGATCACCAAAGCAGTAGAAGAAGGTAGTCGTGCAGTGATCTGTGCTTCAACGGGTAATACTTCTGCTTCTGCTGCTGCCTATGCCAGTCGTGCCGGTATTACTGCATTTGTTATTATTCCAGATGGTAAAATTGCATTAGGTAAATTAGCACAAGCCATGATGCACGGTTGTGTAGTGATGCAAATAGAAGGCAATTTTGACGCAGGGATGTCACTCGTTAAAGAAGTCGCCGATCATGCGCCAGTTACTATTGTTAATTCTATCAATCCATATCGTTTACAAGGACAAAAAACTGCCGCATTTGAAATTATTGAAGAACTAGGCAAAGCACCGGATTACCACTGTTTACCATTGGGCAACGCCGGTAATATTTCAGCCTATTGGATGGGTTATTCTGAATTTAACCAAATTGGTGTAGTTAATCAACGTCCAAAAATGTGTGCTTATCAAGCCAGTGGTTCTGCTCCATTTTTACGTGGACATCCCGTTGCCAATCCTGAAACCATTGCTACTGCTATTCGCATTGGTAATCCACAAAGTTGGGATAAAGCATGGGCAGCGCAAAAAGAATCGCAAGGTTGGTTTGATGAATTCAGCGATGACGAAATTCTCAGATCACAAAAATTATTAGCTGAAAAAGAAGGTATTTTCTGTGAACCCGCTTCAGCTATTTCGATTGCTGGCATGATGCGTGATGTAACCAGCGGCAAAATTCCCGAAGGCAGCACCATTGTTTGCACATTGACAGGACATGGTTTAAAAGACCCTGACACCGCGATTAAACAAAGTGCTAAACCCCCATTAAAAATTAAAGCTGAGTTAAATGATGTAAAAGCGGCGATTGAACGAAATTTAAAAATGTAGGTTGGAAATCCCTTTCTCGACATTTTGGTGGATGCAGTCACAAAGTAAATGTAGGGTGCATAAGGCGTTGAGCCATCATGCACCTTTGCAAATTCTATGATTAACCTACAATGAAGCAGTTATGAACCAGTTATATTTAGGCGATTGTCTCAATGTGTTACGCGATTACATTAAAGATGAAACAGTGGATTTGATTTACATTGATCCACCCTTTAATTCAAAACGAAATTACAATATTTTCTTTGATGACAAGGAGATACACACGCAACGGGTGGCGTTTGAGGATACTTGGTCTTATAAAAATGTCGGCGATTCTTTATTAGAACTTCAAACCGTTAAAAATGAGCCTTTACATACGCTTTTAAATGCTTATAAATTAGTTGCTCCTCAAGTTTTTCCTTATTTGGTGATGATGACTTTGCGCATTCTTGAATTACATCGAGTTTTAAAACCAACGGGGAGCTTTTATTTACATTGTGATCCGACCGCAAGTCATTATTTAAAAACCATTTGTGATGCGATTTTTAATGTTAGAAACGTAAGAAATGAAATAATTTGGAGTTATAAAAAATGGGCTGTTAGCCAAAAAATGTTCTCACGGAATCATGATGTTATTTTGTTTTATTCTAAAAATATAAACGAGCAAAAATTTAATATTTTGCTTCAAGAAAGAGCAGAATCAACTCTTAAACGTTTTGGAAAGAAAAAAATTGTATCTGCAATTGATAAATCTGGCAAAAGAGTACCTTCACAAACATTAAATGAAGAATCTGAAGGAGTTAAAATGGGTGATGTTTGGGATGTTCCAATTATTGCACCTGTTTCAAGAGAAAGATTAGGTTATCCGACGCAAAAACCGCGAGCATTATTAGAAAGAATAATTCAAGCAAGTTCAAATGAAGGAGATTTAATTTTAGATGGTTTCTGCGGTTGTGGAACGACCTTAGATGCGGCGGAATATTTGAAAAGAAAATGGATTGGAATTGATATTTCTCCGATTGCCATTGCATTAATGAAACGGCGTTTGCAAGATAGTTATAAAACGGATTTGTCAAAATTTACCATTCGCGGCGTTCCTGAAGATAAAGAAAGTGCAATTAAATTGTGGGAACAAAATCCGTTTGCGTTTCAAGATTGGTGGATTATGGAATTTGAAGTATTTTCAAGTACTTTTGGTAAAAAAGGCGCGGATCAAGGTATTGATGGCTTAGGAATGTATTTGATTCCTACCATAGAAGAACCGATTAAAGCTGCATTTCAAGTAAAGGGAGGAAAAGTCCAATCAAAAGATATAGATGCGTTATTAGGTGCGATGGTCAAACACAAATGCGAATTAGGCGTTTTTCTCACGATTCAATCGCCAACCAAACCGATGCTAGAAACGATAGCAAATTCAGGATATTATAGCGCGGCGGGTTTTAATTATCCCCATTTACAGATTCTAACTTTAGAAGAATTTTTTAATAGAAAAGTATTACATCTTCCTAAAGTCAATATCACTTTTAAAAGTGCCCAAACCGCCGCCAAAAACATTAATCAGAGTCATTTTCCGACATTTTAGAGTAATATAGCCATTATGAATTTATCATTGATGACTTTTGCACGAGTCAGTTGTAATTTTGTAAAAATTTTAATAAAAACAATCAATTGTGATATTTTTACTAACTGATTGTGTTTACTCGTGCAAAGATTTCAGATTTTATATTCTTCCATCTTTTCTGCTTCAAAAAACATATTTAAATGTATGTATTTGATAATTCGCTTTCTGTTG
>DYNN01000220.1 GCA_020721045.1 Thiomargarita sp.
ATATCGTGCATTGGTTGTATAGAATTGGTTTTTCTTTTCATATTTCTTTCATTTTCGACCAGTAAGGCAACAATTTCTCACTTATTAATCGCATAACTTCTTCAAATTCGAGTTCCTTGTCTCTATTGATTTTGTTTAGAAATGCTTTCCAACTTCTTGTTCTCAAGGTATTTGTCGCAAAGTCTGCTGAAAACAGAGCATGATTCTCCAGATATGAAGTTTCCCTGTTTGCAAAGGTTGCTATAATTGCTTCTTCCAATGTGTCGTTGTCAAATTCGTTGTCAGTTAATAGCTTGTAGACATCATAAAAATCCTTCATTCGACTATTTGCTACCGATAATTCTATCATTGCATGAAATTTCTCGGCAATTACTGTCTCTTTTGAATATGCTTGTATAACAGGAATTTGCATTTCATCTAACAGTATTGGATATTCCAATTCTTGAACAACAGGAATCACAATATCACCAAAGCCAACGTCAATTTGTATTCGCTGTCTAACTGTGTGAAAAGTCGCATCGATATAAAGTCGAACTCCGTTATACTTGTCTTGTTGGGTTATCAATTCTCCAACAACACTTTCTGGATTAAATGTCACTTCATCTTCTGATTCAACGGCACATATTTGTCTAAACACTGTGCAAAGTGCCTCAATATCATTCGATATTTGTGTTCCCAATAAGTCAACATCTATTGTCGGGCGACTTTTTAGACCTTGCATGGCATAAATAAATGCTCCACCTTTCAAAATCAGTTGCTGAGAATAATCAGAAACTGAAAGTCTATACAATAATCGTTCGTGCAAAAATCGGATAATAATAAGTTGAAAATCAATTCCTTCTTTTTTTGCCAAATTGAGCAACCTTGCTCTTATTGAAACTGCTCTGTTGCTCATAGCATCACGTTTATATATTGGTTCAACACTGTCGCAATGCGCATATTTTCTGCATATTTCATTAGTTTGTCCAAATTACGGTCTTTTCTTTTCAGGTAATTTCTCAACACTTCTGAAGTTATGTCTATTCCCACTTTGTTGCGGTAACGAATGGCATCGCACACTGATTTTTCAATGTCATAAATTGCAATTTCTTCTCCATTGTAGGTAGTTTTCGTAACTCCTGTTTCATAAAACCTTTTCTCCCAATAATACAATTTAATAGGAGGATAATCTGGCAAAAGCACTTTATTTTTTGCTGGTATGGCAATATGAATTTCTGTTGGTGTTTGAGTAGATAGTTCATAAAACCTCCATGCAGAAAAAAGACAAATTACCGCTTGTGTTGCTATTCTGCATACTTCGCCCCAACTGGCTTCTTCGGCAAAATCAACATGACGATACAACCCACGCTTTATCTGAACCACTTTTTCGGTTTCCAACAAAGTCTTCAATTGATAGTAAAGCGTTCTATTTCCACGGATAAGTTTCGATGTCAAATACCCGTTGTTCTTGGCAAATATTTCATCTATTGTTTCCATTGCGCATAGTTTTGCACAAAAATACGGAGAATAATTATTATTACCGTGCTTTTGTGCAAATATTTTTACTTTTGACAATATTCATTTTTATTCAACCTACCACA
>DYNN01000057.1 GCA_020721045.1 Thiomargarita sp.
CGTGCTTTGGTAGATTCACCCGACAGTTTTTCTGTCGCAGTTACTAAAACCTGCTCATGGTAGGTTTTGGTAAGTAAAAAGAATCGGTGTAAATCTTCGCGTCATACACTGCACGAAAACATGGAATAGTGCGTAACACTGTGTCTATACACCCTACAGACCAATGCCATTAAGTTAAGCGTTTCTCCCCTTTTTTAAAGGGGGCAGCGGGGATTTAAGTAATTGAAATATAAAAAATCCCCCTTTGGTAAAGGGGGAAGCAAAATTTCCTTAACTTAATGCTATTGACCCTACAGGCTATAAAAGTAGTTTCAATATTAATTTATCGCACGTATTTCCGTGTCATTTGAAACGGATGCTGATTTACACCCGCTCAAATTGCTAGAATTTATCGCATTTGTAATAGCTGTTTAGTATCTGGTCCTATCGGTAATTCGTAGTCATAAGCCGCTAAAATGATGCTATCTTGTGCGCTTACCAGTTTAGCATTTACGTATACTTTACGTTTGCTAGCGGCGTAAGTGCCAACTAAAACTGCATAAGCATCGTGTTGTAAACTAATATCGCGTAATTCACGAGAAAGTAACAACTCCCCCGTTTTTTCCTTGATAAATAAGCTACTTCGCAATTTTAATTCTACTACTTTGTAAGTGTGTTGGGCAATACGAGAACTCATTTGTTCAGCAATGATTCGACCAAAGGTTGATGATACTTGTACATTGTCTACATTGACGAAACTAGAGACTAATATTGGTTTATTGGGATAGCGTTGTAAATCCGTGGCTAGTTTGAGTAAAGCATCGATGGCTTTGTAACTGGCTTTAATTAATCCGCCTTGATGTTCCGAATTGTAATAATCAGGCGTGTAGCTGACGTTGCCAGTTGCATCCACATAATATCCCACAGTATTGTGATCAAGGTCTTCAATCACTTCTTTGGCGGGTTTACTAGAACAACTTGTTAAAAAGAGTGTGCTACAGAAACCAAGTAATATTAAATTAATTCGCTTCATTATTTATCCACCACATTAAAGGTTTGCATCCCATTGTTGTTGTGATCATCATATTGTTCATAATCGCCGTCATTGATATAGTACATTTCATTATAACCAAAGATGTATTGATCGTTAGTGGTCACTGTGGTCGTGATTAAAACTTCGGTATTTGTTTCACCCGGCATATATCGTTCGCTTAGAGCATAAGCATCTGCGGCGACGAGAGCAGGTAAAGCAGCTAATCCGCTTGGATCCCAACGTTTTGCGCCTTCAGCCATCAACCATACGCCACCACCTAATGCAGTAAAAATACCTGGTGTAGGATAAGTTAAACGACGATCTTTGTGAAAAACAACTTGCATATCATAATCAAGCAACAATGTGTCGCTATATTCTGTACTGGTGACCACGTTGACACCTCTTTGAACTAATTGAGTTCTGAGCAAACGATAAAATGCCTTACCAAACGGAATTTCTTCATAATCTTTGGTAAATCTAATAAAAATAGGCGGTTTTAACGTTGAATCAGGAAAAGTTAAATCAATAGTCGTTTTCAATCGATCCGCAACATTAGCAGCTAACACATCCCAGTGATGCACGGCTTGCATTTTATTCTGGGTCGTGACAGGATAAGACGTTGCTAATGGTATGGGTCTATAAGCGCAACTGGTTAATAAAACGAGTGTTGCAATCCATATATATTTCATTGGGAAACCCTCAGGCTTGGACAAAGGCTTGGTACATTTAACCATATTTTTTAATATGATGTGAGTCTTTTTTAAGAATAAGCAATAAGTAGTTGCTATAGTTTAATGTTATTTATAGATTATCATTTAGTCAAGACATAGTTTATTTTTTCCAATCGTAACAAGGTGTGACAATATACTTTGCCATAATTTGAGGTTATATGATGAAAATAGTCAATTATTTCTTAGTAGGATTGCTATATTTGCCCGTAAACAGTTGGGCAAGTCACGAAATATTATCAGGTTTACAGTGTACTTCTATTTCTGTAGAGGAAGACAATAATGCACAATTATGCGTGATTAATCTGTTTGGTGAAACTGAATGGTTTATTTTCAGTAATGCAGGTAATCGGCGATTAGAAATAGTTCCTAATTCCATGTCAATAGTTAGTGAATTTATCGTATCACCTTTACAACAATATGTTGCAATTAATTCCGTTGGTGAAGGGCACCCAATTATTGATTTCATTGAATTAAAAAACTTATTAGACGACAAAGAACCCAATATATTAATGTCGATCAATCCCTATCCGGGTGTTGTCAATATGGTGGGTTGGGTAGGTGAAAGATTATTAATCACCAGCGACAGCTTAATTAGCGATAAAAATCAAACTCTTAAAACTGAATAGATATTTCAAGTTGATATTGCGCATCGTAAAATTACTTTGTTCTCAGCGCGTTAATTGTTGATAAACAAAAAAGGTGCGACGGGTATGACACCCAACGCACCAATGCCATTAAGTTAAGGAAAAATTGTAGGGTGCATAAGCGAAGCGTCATGCACCAAGAAGCGTGAGAGTTCCAAAAATCGGTGTATGACGCTGCGCTTATACACCCTACGAAAATCAGGTTAAGATAACTTCAGAGCTTAACTTAATGGCATTGACCCAACGCACCTCTCATGCGACTAAATCAATACTTACTTTGCCATAGAAGAAGCTGGCACAACAGGCACCATGACACCTCTTTGCATTGCTTCAAAACGGGCAGCATCAGCCTTCATCGCAGCTGTGCGGGCAGTTTCACCTGATTTATTAGCAGCTTCAATTGCAGCATCTGCTTTGGCAGCAGCAATTTTAGCATCAGATGCTTTAGAACTATCAAACATAGCAGCTTCAGCCGCTTTATTCGCATTCATAATCGCTTCATTTGCGGCTTTTACATCTTCACCGGCTTTACTAGCAGTTGCATTGGCTTCTGCAACAGCGGCTTCTGCTTTCAAAACAATCGCTTTAGTTGCAGCTTCTTGGGCTGCGGCAATTGCTTCATTGGCTTCTATCACAGCAGCATCAGCTCTGCTAATAGCATAATTGGCAGATTCTTCAGCTTTTTTAGCGGCAGCTTCAGCAGCTTCTAAAGCATTACTCATTGCCTTAGTTGCTTCCTGAGTTGCAGCTTTTGCTGCTTGATCTGCTTCAGCCACAGTTGCTGCTGCTTCTGCATCCGTAATCGCTTTTGCTTCCATGCCGTCCATTGAAGACATGCCAGACATGCCATTCATGCCGTCCATTGAAGACATGCCAGACATACCGTTCATGCCGTCCATTGAAGACATGCCAGACATACCGTTCATGCCGTCCATTGAAGACATGCCAGACATACCGTTCATGCCATCCATTGAAGACATGCCAGACATACCCTTCATGCCATCCATTGAAGACATGCCAGACATACCCTTCATGCCGTCCATTGAAGACATGCCATTCATACTATCCATCGCATTTGCTGAGGTTACAGAAAAACCCAAAACAGCACTCATAACCCATAATAAAGGTGTTTTAGTGAATTGTTTAGTCATGCAAAAGTTCTCCTAAGAAATATACTAACTGGTGGGATAACAACGTTAATTTTTAAAATAAAGCAAACACTTATAATACTAATTCTGCCATTACTCATCAAGAAAACATCAATTTACTGAAGAGAAAGACCTTTTTGCATTGCTTCAGAAACAGCAGCATTTGCTTTAGCAGCGGCAGCTTGAGCAGCAGCAGCAGATTTATTTGCAGTTTCAATGGCAGCATCAGCATTCGCAGCGGTAGCTTTGGCTTCGCTAGCTGCTTTCTCAGATGCTTTTTTAGCTTCTTCTAATTTTGCCTTGGCTTCCTTTATCATTTTCACAACGTTTTCTTCGTTAGCAATAGCTGCAGCTTTCGCAGCTTTAGCTTGTTCCATTTGAGCTTTTGCAGCTTTAAACGCATTTTCTATCATCATAGCTTGCTGTTGGCTCATATTAGCAAGATTAGCTGCATCATTTGCTTTAGTAATCGTTTTATTGGCTCTGTTAGCATCACGTGCAGCGACAGCAGCAGTAGTTTCAGCGGCAGTGATAGCTGCTTTTGCGCGAGTGACAATAGCTTTAGCCGTTGCTTCTTGTGCCAAAGCGTTAGCCTTGTTTGCGGCTGAAATTGCAGCATCTGCTTTAGAAATGGCATAACTTGCTGCTTCAGCTGCTGATTCAGCGGTTTTTTGTGCTTTAGAAACGTCATCTTCTTTAGCGGCTGCTGCCATACCGGTCATGCTGTTCATACCTGCCATGCCGTCCATACCTGACATACTGTTCATGCCTGCCATGCCGTCCATACCTGACATACTGTTCATGCCAGACATACCGTTCATACCAGACATACTGTTCATGCCTGACATACTGCTCATACCAGACATGCCGCTCATGCCTTTCATACTGTCCATACCGGACATGCTATCAGCGGCATAAGTAACAGAAGCCAAACTAAACACGGTACAAGCGACTAATGCAAATGAAGTTTTCATTGGTAACATTATTAAAATTCTCCTAATCTGTCGTGAGTGGGTAAAACAATTATGATATGAGTTTAAACTTTAACTAAACCATTTTAAACGTAATTTATAAATTTGCAACTTTAACTAAATTTTCGCTAGCAATTCTCAATTTAAATCCTCTAAAACGAGTCAAGAATTACGCCTGAAAAGGGCTTCGAACATAAAATCAGTTAAATGCTGCCAATTATCGAACACTAATGTGCGTAAATGCTTAAAAAATGTGCGTCTTGATGAACATAAAGTACGTACTTTTTGATAGCTCGCATCCAAGTATTTTAGCATCATATGGGTTAAATAAGCCAATAAAATCAATGTATAAAAACTTGATTGTTCTTAACTACGAAAATCTTTAAATTTTAGGGCGCAATTTCATTTAATTTGGCATTATTGTAAAATTAATCAGTTAACGTTAATTATTTCAATAAACGTGATAATAATAACGATTGTACCTCATGAAGTAATTGTTGAATTGTTTCTGGTTGTTCGGGATCAAACTGATAAGTACTGCGTATTTCAAGAGGTAATGCTTGCTTTAATGCGCGAAATTCTTTAGCCAATTCTTGTAAACTGGATTCATCATTCATGAGAAAATTTAACGTTTTTTCTAGTTCACTCAGCGTACCTTCAATTTTAAGTGAATTATTGTCTAACTCGCTGAGATTAAAATTAATTTTCTCTAACCATACTTGTTCGCGACCCGCTTCTGTCACTGCTGCACGAATTTCATTTTGCCATTGTTCGCTGTTACTTTGTAATTCATGAGATAAAGTCGAATTTCCCTTAATAATCAAACGAATCGCTAAAGGTCTACCATCAGCTTGTTGAATAAACTGAATCACTTGCTCACGTATTTTTTCTAATAATTCGTCAGCTTGTGTTAAATTTGTAATATCAATTTGTCCTACTTCCCAACGCAACACATCAATAAATTGTTGAGTCACTTGACTAATACGTTGCTCTTCAACTTCAACCAATACACAACCTTTAGCACCTGTTTCACGAATGTGACGACCTTGCAAATTACCTGAAAAAACTACATAAGGTGATTTATTTAGAATTTCAAATTGATGAACATGTCCTAATGCCCAATAATCATAACCTTTATTAATCAATGTGTTAAGTGTGCAAGGTGCGTAAGGCGAGTGTCCTTCACGACCGTTGACAGAAGTGTGCAGTAAACCGATATTAAAATAATCAGGCAAAGCAGTAGGATACGCCATGCTTAAATCATCAGTAACCGCTTTGGTCGCAAAACTTTGCCCATGAATCGCCACTTGGCAATGTTCTAAAATTACCGTTTCTGGACGACGCGCGTTAAATTGTGTCACATTATCTGGCAAACGCAATTGGCGAGTTAAATTGCTTGCAGCATCATGATTACCATGAACAATAAAAACTGAGATGTTAGCTTCATGTAATCGATTGATTTGTTTGTTAAAAAATAATCCAGTATTGTAATCACGCCAATCACCATCATATAAATCACCAGCGATGAGTACAAAATCGACAGCTTCTCGACAGGCTAAATCGATTAAATTACTGAATGCACGACGTGTTGCCATTTGCATTTCTTCAACCGGCGCACCTTCATAACGCACCAAACCACGGAGAGGACTGTCTAAATGAATATCGGCTGCATGAATAAATTTCATTGGAATAACCTGAGTTTAATAGAAAAAAGCAATATATTTTAATTGATGAGGAGAATTGAGTGTCGCATATTTTAGCTATTGGCATTGCCACGCTTGATATTATTAATACTGTTGCTACTTATCCCTCAGAAGATAGTGAAGTACGCGCATTATCGCAACAAATTCGTCGTGGTGGTAATGCAACTAATACATTGGTTATTTTAAGCCAATTGGGTCATCAATGCAGTTGGGGCGGCGTGTGGGTTGATGAGCCCGATGGTCAAAAAATATTAGCTGATTTAGTGCATTATAAAATTGATATTCGCTATTGTCATTGTCTGAGTGAAGGAAAAATGCCTACTTCTTACATAACAATTAATCAAGCGAACGGTTCACGTACCATTGTACATCATCGAAATTTACCAGAATTTAGTTTGTTAGATTTTCAACAGATTGAATTATCTCAATTTGATTGGTTACATTTTGAAGGTCGTCATATTTCTGATACTTTAATAATGTTACAACAAGTAAAACGTGACGGTGTAAATATCACTATTTCTGTAGAAATTGAAAAACCACGCGCAAACATCACACAACTTTTTCCTTATGCAGATGTATTATTGTTTTCAAAGAGTTATGCGCAGTCACATGCTTATCAAAATGCACCAGATTTTTTAATGGCAATACGTGCTCAAGTTCAATCTGCTTTATTAATCTGTGCTTGGGGAGAAAAGGGTGGTTACGCATTAGATAAAGATAATCAATTATTACACAGTCCTGCAATAACCGGAAAAATAATAGATACTTTAGGTGCGGGTGATACTTTCAATGCCGGCATTATTCACAATTTATGTCAGAAAAAAACATTAGCTTACGCATTACAACATGCCTGTCAGTTAGCTGGACAAAAATGTATGCAGCAAGGATTAATTATTTAAATAATAGGAATATAATATGCGTATTAAATCTAAATGGAATAGACGTGCAACGCCAAAATCATTAACAGAAATCGCCAAAGCTTTAAGTTATATTTGTTGGCAAATTGCGAGTAATGGTGTATTAGAGATTGAAAATCAAGGTTATATCACTGATACCAATGCGCATCGCTTGGAATTAGTGGGCGAATATCTGGCTTTTTTATTACACGTCACGGATAGGTTGAGTCATGCTAAAATGCAACAAGTTGAACGGCAAGCTTTTATTACTGATTTAGCCAGTGCAATGGTCAATACTTTCGTGGACAATAAACAAGATTTATTGGGTAAAGGGGAATATCGTAGCGAGTTTATTTCTTTTTTAAATCAAAGAAGTAACGAATATGCTGAATTTGATTTTACTTACGGCAAACCGAGTTTTCACTTTTTACGACATTTTGGTGAAAAAATCGCGATTGTCTTAAAAGGTGAACGTTGGGCAACGGAATATATTATGGAAATAGGCGGTATTGAAGCGGCGGCTAACCTCAAAAAAGGATTGCAAGGATTGTTTAGTCAACAACAAATTAGTCAAATAGAATAGAAATAGCCCGAGTAGGTCCGTAGCCCGCGTAGGTCCGATTAGCGTAGCGTAATCGGACGCATGTTTATCAGATACTAAGAAAAAATGATCGGATATAGTAGCAGCATTATTTGGGAGCATCTGATTCGTGATGAGGTGGACTATCAACGTCATGTGGATTATGTGCGTGTGAATCCTTGAAACATGGGTTTGTAAAACATATAGTGGATTAGCTGTATTCTACGTTTCATTAATAGGTCGCGCAAGGTATTTATCTTGTGGTGTGGTGATATTTCGGTTTGCGAATAACATGCGTCCGATTACGCTACGCTAATCGTACCTACGATCTCTAAAAATAATTCAGTAATCTATAGGGTGCAGCGTTTTAGCGTATTGCGCCGCATGGGAACCATTAACCTAAGAATTTAGTCACGACAAACTATCGTTGCTAGGTTGAACAATACGCTAAAACGCTGCGCCCTATAGTTCTTAGCCCCATTGCGTGGAAACAAGACAAACGGGATATGGATGAATCAAATGACGCAGCACATACGCATCATTGGTGCATACATCGCCCCCAAGTGAAAAACGCTCATACCACTGCTTAAAGCCAACAAACCATGTGAGAAACGCGATAAATAGATAGTTCGTGCTTGTTGGGCGCGTACTGAAAGCAGCAATACCAACAACGCGGTCAGCGGTAGCAGCATGATGTATGGATGAATCATGATTGCTAACTTTGTAATCCTTGGTAGATCACCGCCAAAATCTTCAAATAAAGTGATCATGTCAGGCACAAGCCAAAAAATCGTCAAACTTGCCGCATTCACAATCAGTGTGTCAATGGCGATCAAATACACGCTATTTTGCCCAAAACGAGAAAAATAAAAGCGTAGAACTAACCAAGTGAGCGCAATGGCTACTACTATCACAAATGCAACAATGAGCAAATCCTCAAACATATTTCTGTTAGGTCGTGTGGCGAATAGATAGGCAAACAAAACCAGTGTCCAGATTGCCGTCACAAAGCTAAATACGGTGAGTTTAAGCAAGAACGAAAACATATGGATAACCTAAGTTAGACAGAAGTAAACAGATAACTATTTGTATCAAATAAAAAATAAGAAATAATAAAGGTGCTTAACATCAGTATCTCTGATTCTAAAAGATTTTCTGCAATTCAGCGATAATTTACCATACAATATAAGCCTGATTGCGAGTTAGCCTTTAGTAGTTTGCCTGACATAATAAATCAAACCTCCAAACAAGGCTGTTGCAAGACAGCATATATACAAAGCTTCAATGCTGATAATACCATACAAAGGACTTGCCTCACTAAATGGCGCATAGGGCTGAACATCTGGATGCATGATGCTATCCATGGCAACATGACTGTATGTGCCGACATATGCACTGAGAAATGAAACTGACCAGCTAATTGGTAAGTGCTTAGATTCCCGTAGTATTTTAAGACTAAGTTCACCAAGATATTTGCCAGATACCGCACACAGCAAACCTAAAAGCGTTGCTCCAAGATAAGTGTGAGAAAAGCCATGTAATTCTCCTGTATCTGTGAGCATTGCATAAAGTGGTTGAATATCTATGACTATTTGTGACCAACCAAAAACCATAAGGGAAAACTTGCGTTGCATTATAGCTTTAATGGTAATTCCTAGCCCCATATGTAGTGGTGTAAATGGCATCTTATCTCTCTATACTATATAAAAACATTGCGAATGATACGCTTCGCAATGCTTAGACCGTAGGTCCAATTAGCGTAGCGTAATCGGACGCATGTTATTCGCTGCCGCAAACCGAAATATCTATATCGCCACACAAATATTGGTAAATAAATACTTTGCGCAATCTATTGGTGAAACGTGGAATACAGTCAATCCGCTACACGTTTTACAAACCCGCGTTTCAAAGGATCCACATGCACATAATTCACTAAACATGCGTCCGATTACGCTATGCTAATCGGACCTACGATCTCTCTACGGTCTCTTAACTTAATGGTATTAACCCTACACTCTTGTATTGCAAGTGAAGGGTTAAATTAAAAAAAACCGATTGCGCCTTTAATCAATAAGTCAATCGCACCTTCACGAAACGTTGGTTTATTCAGATATTGTTGACTCAATTGATCTAAAACCGCTTTGATTTCTTCTGGTTTGATATCAGTGATTGCTGTCGTGATCTTTTCACCTAATTTAGCCGTTGTTGAACTGTCGTTGGTGGCTGTTGCAATGGCTTGTGCATCAGTCGCAGCGGTGGTCAATTGGGTGTTAATATCGATTTTTAAGCCACCTAATAAAATTTTTGCGCTGGAAATTGTTTCTTTCAAGGCTTGTAAAGCAGGATCATAAGCAGATAATATCGTTTCAGCTTCTTGGTAATAGCGTTGATCATCGTCGGTGTAAGATAACTTCAAATTGGCTAGCTTTCTTAAAATTTCATGGGCTTTGGTTGGAGAAAAATCAGGGTTGGTTGCAGCTGAATAAATCCAACCTTCTTGACTTTGCAATTTTTCTAAATCTTCTGATGCGATGCGACGCGCAATGGCAGATTTTACAAATTGGTAGCGTTCTGTATATCTTTCTTGACGTGCAATCGCGTATTTTTTAGCCGCATCGTCAAAACGCATTTGCCACGATTGATCGGGAGTTGGTGGCGATAAGGCAGGTGAACCAACTACGGCGGTCATTTCTTGAATCACTTTGCCAATATGTTGATAAATCATTGAATTGGTGCCGGCATCAAGGAGTGGTTCATATAAACCCATTAAAGTGCCCACATTAGTGACTAATTTACCGACATTTTCTTGATTTTGACTGACCACAGGTTTTAAATCAGAAGAGAGATTGGCGCAACCAGAAATCATACTTAACGTCAAGTAACATATGAGTAATTGTAAAGATTTTTTCATATTACTATCCATATTATTTAGGAATGAGTAAGGGTTATTAGTACTGCGTTAAAACATTAGATTATCAATTTAATCAATAAATAACGAACTCACAGACTCTTCTTCACTAATTCGTCGCATGGTTTCCGCTAACATTTCTGCAATGCTTAATTGACGGATTTTAGTGCAAAATTGCGCATTTTCTTGTAAGGGAATCGTATCTGTGACAATCAATTCATCTAATTCAGAATTTTCAATATTTTGCACTGCTTTTCCTGATAAAACGGGATGAGTACAGTAGGCAACCACATGCGCAGCTCCTTGTTTTTTCAACGCTTCTGACGCTTTGCACAGTGTGCCTGCCGTATCGACTAAATCATCAATTAAAATACAGGTGCGTCCGTCGACATCACCGATAATATTCATGACTTTTGCCTCATTTGGACGAGGACGGCGTTTGTCAATAATTGCTAATTCAGCGTCATCTAATTGTTTAGCCAAAGCGCGCGCACGCACAACGCCCCCTACATCAGGAGACACAACGACTAAATTACTATATTCATGTCGCCAAATATCACCCAATAAAACGGGGGAAGCATAAACATTGTCTACTGGTAAATCGAAATAACCTTGAATTTGATCAGCGTGTAAATCAACAGTTAATATACGATTGGCACCAACGCTCGTAATCATATTAGCAACCACTTTAGCTGTAATAGGAACACGTGCAGAACGTGGACGACGATCTTGGCGCGAATAACCAAAATAAGGGATAACTGTAGTGATCCGGCCCGCCGATGCTCGCTTAACTGCATCGACAAAAACCAATAATTCCATCAAGTTATCGTTGGTAGGGGCGCAAGTAGGTTGGATAATAAAGACATCTTTGCCGCGTACATTTTCGTGTAGTTCTAACATAATTTCGCCATCGCTAAAGCGACCTACAACGGCTTTGCCTAACGGTAAACTGAGATATCCCACCACAGCTTTTGCCAAAGTCGGGTTTGCATTACCCGTAAACACCATCATTCGGCTTGACACACCCGAACTCCTGCTTTGTTTTTACTGATGATTATTAAGGATAGGTGGCTGGGGTACCAGGATTCGAACCTGGGGATGCCGAGATCAAAACCCGGTGCCTTACCGCTTGGCGATACCCCAATGAGAGAGGATTGTAACAACTTGTTTACATTTTTGCGACATTTCTAAATGCAGGGGATTTATTTAAACCCGATGCAACAAAGCCAGACCATGCTTTGGGCAATTTAGCTAATATCGTTTGGGCTTGCATATCTGTCGCGAAAGGAGCGAAAACACAGCTACCTGTTCCGGTCATTCTTGCAGGACTATATTGGGTTAACCAGTCCAATGCTTGTTTGACTTGTGGATAGCGTTTACAAACTACCGGTTCGCAGACATTAACACTCTGCCCTTCTAAAAAGCTGCTCATTATGATCGGTTGTTTATTTCTTGTCAAGTCTTCAGCTGAAAAAATTTCCGCAGTAGACACATGACAGCCAGGATGAATGATTAAATAAAATGTTTCAGGAATATCAACCGCAGTCAATTTTTCTCCCACACCTTCCGCCCAAGCCGTATGACCAAATAAAAATATAGGCACATCGGCACCTAACTTTAAGCCTAATTGCGCTAATTCGGTGTTAGATAACTGTAATTTCCATAATTGATTTAATGCCAGTAAAGTTGTTGCCGCATCGGAACTACCGCCCCCTAAACCACCGCCAACGGGGATTTTTTTTTGTACTTGAATGTCAACGCCTAATGGGGTGTGGGTATGTTGTTGTAATAATTTAGCCGCTCGCCAAGTTAAATCTTGTTCAGGTGGTAAATTTTCCATGGTCGAATAACAGTGCACTTGACCGTCTGAACGCATTGAAAAATTTAACACATCACAGTAGTCAAGAAAGTGAAAAATACTTTGTAAACAATGATAACCATCAGCACGACGGGCTGTAATATGTAAAAATAAATTGAGCTTTGCAGGTGCTAAGTAACTGTGCATAACGTGTTATATTTGTTGTCAATAATTCAATTAACGACGGATTTCAGTTACTTTACGCCAACAAAACGTTGTTTTATAATTTTTTGTCCCTCTGGTGAAAGCGTCCAAGTTAAAAATGCCTTCACTTCTCCCTGTGGCTCACCTAAAGTAGTGATATACAAAGGACGAGTAATGGGATAATTCATGTTTTCCACGGTTGCTTCTTGTCCATCTACATTTAAAGGTTTAATCCCCTTTTTTCCTTGCAAAAATGCAAAACTAATCTGTCCAATAGCACCTTTTTCACGCGCAACCGCGGTGACCATTTTAGCATCTGGTGTCATTACTTCTACCTCTTGGTAGTCGTCATCACCTAAAATAGCTTTGGCAAAAACGGTGCGGGTTGCAGAAGCTTCTTTGACAACATAGGCATGAATAGGCAAATCACTACCACCTAATTCTGACCAATTTTTAATTTTACCAGTAAAGATATCTTTGAGTTGTGCCGAGGTCAATTCGCTAATGGGGTTATTTTCATTGACAATTGCAGAAATCGCATCCTTAGCAATCAAGGTAGCTACCACGCCATCGTCTAAAAAGCGTTGATCGACATCACGCGCTACACCACCCATATCGCATTTTTTACGAATAACACACTGTTCGCCGCCAGAACTTTCAGAAACAACATCCACTTTAAAATTAGAACTCATATATATATCAGCAGCATCAGTAATAAATTTACCTACTGTTGACGAGCCTTCATAATTAATATTGCCAGCAGTCGCATTAAAAGAAATTAAACAAGCAGGAATAATTGTAGTGAATAAATGTTGATATTTCATAGTAAAATCCTCTAGTTGATGGTATGTACCTATTTTACGCTAAAACGAATAACTAGTTAAGTAGGTGATAGCAGCTACTGAAAATCCACTCATATTTATCTATACCTAATCAATAAGCGGGTTTGAATGAATTGAAATATGACGCGACTTTGTAAATCCAGCATGAACGATGTATTATGCTACATTTTCCTTGTTAATAACTAGAGTGGTGAAAATATGGCGGAAAAAAAATACTACATTGTGTTGATCAGCATTCATGGCTTAATTCGTGGTGATAATATCGAATTAGGACGAGACGCTGATACCGGTGGACAGATTCAATATGTTGTTGAGTTAGCTAAAGAATTGGCTAAAAATGAACATGTATGGCGTGTTGATTTAATGACGCGCCTAATCGAAGACCCAAAAGTCAGTGCTGACTATGCTAAACAGCAAGAAAAAATCGGTGATAATGCCTATATTATTCGCTTTCCTTTTGGTTCTAAACGTTATTTAAGAAAAGAATCTTTGTGGGAACATTTAGAAAGTTTTGTCGATCAATCCTTGCAACATTTTCGTCAAATTCGACATTTGCCTACTGTAATTCATGGACATTATGCCGATGCGGGTTATGTGGGTGCAACTTTATCTAACTTGTTAGAAGTCCCTTTTGTGTTTACTGGACATTCCTTAGGGCGAGTAAAGCGGCAAAGATTGTTGGAAAAAGGTAAGTTGGAAGAGGCAATTCGTAAAGAATATAATATCGATCATCGCATTGAAGCCGAAGAAAAAGCATTAAGCGCAGCATCTTTGGTGATTACCAGCACTCATCAAGAAATTAAAGAACAATATCAACAATATGAGCATTATGTGCCTAAACAGATGGTGGTTATTCCGCCCGGTGTTGATTTAGAACGATTTTATCCTACAGATTTTCGTGTTAATACCTTGGTTTATCAAAAAATTGCGCGCTTTTTAAATAATCCAGAAAAACCGATGATTTTATGTTTATCACGTGCAGATGAACGGAAAAATATTCCCGCATTGATTCATGCTTATGGAAAAAATCCTGCTTTGCGAGAAAAAGCTAATTTGGTAATTATTGCGGGCAATCGTGAAAATATTGAAGATATGGATCGCAATACACGTAGAGTATTGACAGAAATTTTATGGATGATCGATCGCTACGAATTATACGGTAATGTGGCTTATCCTAAACAACATGAGCCAGATGAAGTGCCTGAATTTTATCGTTTAGCTGCATCACATCAGGGTATCTTCGTCAATCCCGCGCTAACAGAACCCTTTGGATTAACCTTAATTGAAGCAGCTTCAACGGGTTTACCTATTGTTGCAACGAATGATGGTGGACCTATTGATATTATTGAAAATTGCAAAAATGGTGCTTTGTTAAATCCATTGAATATCGATGATATGAGCACTGTGATGTTAGCGGCTTTATCTGATGAAGTGCAGTGGCGAACTTGGTCAGAAAATGGGATTGAAAATGTCAAAAAGCATTATAGTTGGGCGGGTCATGTCAAAAAATATCTTCAGCGCATTGAAAAAGTTGTTGAATCTAGCACACCCTCAACGCACGTATTTAGTCGCAAATTACCTATCACTGATCGTGTAATTATTAGTGACATTGATAATACGTTGTTGGGTGATAAGAAAGCACTCAAAAAATTGATTAAATTTCTGCAAGATATGCAAGGTACTTTCAGTTTTGGTATTGCAACGGGTAGACATTTGGAAAGTGCAGTGGCTATTTTGGAAGAATGGGGTGTACCGCAACCTGATATCTTTATTACTTCAGTAGGTAGTGAAATTTACTACGCGCCCAAATTGTTATTAGATAAAACTTGGCAAAAGCATCTCAATTACCATTGGAGACCTGATAAAGTACGGGAAGCCATGAAAGGATTTGAGGGTATAGAGATACAACCTACTGAAAATCAACGTCAATTTAAAGTGAGTTACACAATTACTGATCCAGAGCTCACGCTTACGCAAAAAGACATTGTTAGTCAAATGCATAAAAAACGTTTACGGGTTAATGTGATTTATTCACATGGTCAATATATAGACATACTACCCATTCGCGCTTCTAAGGGATTAGCCATTCGCCATTTGGCTTTGAAATGGAATTTACCGATTCAACGATTTTTAGTCGCTGGTGATTCGGGTAATGATGAAGAAATGCTCAAAGGCGATACGTTGGGTGTGGTTGTCGGTAATTATAGTGAAGAGTTGGAAAAATTGAGAGATCACCCGAAAGTTTATTTTGCTAAATCACATTATGCAAGTGGTATTTTAGAAGGGATTCAACATTATAAATTTTTCGACACTGATGTCGATAAACAGGAAGAAAAATGAAAATAGATCACGAAAAGTTAAAGTCTTATCACAGGGAAATATACTTATTTTTTAGGGCATTATTGAGTGAAGAACGTCACTTTTTTTTGCGCTCTGATGTGGTGGATAAATTTCAGATTTTTTGTGAAGAACATCAGGAAGTCTTGGAAACACCGCTGGCTTATTTAATCGATCACGTACAAGAAGTGATTGCCAATGATCCATGGATTTATTTGACAGCACGCTTTGGGGCGGGTCGCCAGGAATTTTTTCGCTTTCACATTGAAAGTATAGAAAAAAATAATATTAGTATAGATGCCGCCACCTTTTTACAGTTTAAAGAACGTTTGATCGAATCGCAACAAAAAGACAGCGATTGGGTGTTAGAAGTTGATTTGAGTGGATTTTTACGTCAATCGCCCAAAATGACCGAGCAACGTTCCATTGGGCGTGGCGTACAATTTCTTAATCGCCATCTTTCCACCCGTCTATTCAAAGACATGGAACAAGGAGCACGTTTGATTTTCGATTTTTTAAGAGTACATCAATATGAAAATCAACAACTGATGCTTAATACTCGGATAAAAAATGCGCCTCAATTGCGAGATGCCTTACGGCAGGTTATCACCTATTTATCTGGTCAAGCAAAAAATGCTACTTGGCAAAAAGTAGGACATCGCTTGCAAGAATTGGGATTTGAACCTGGCTGGGGCAAGACCGTCAAGCAAATGTTAGATATGCTAAGCTTACTTTCCGATCTTTTAGAAGCACCCGATCCCAATGAGTTAGAGAAATTCTTGGGTAGCATCCCTATGATTTTTAAATTAGCCATTATCTCCCCACATGGTTTTTTCGGACAAGCCAATGTGTTTGGTTTGCCTGACACGGGTGGACAGGTTGTCTACATTTTAGATCAAGTGCGGGCTTTAGAAGAGGAAATGCGTGATCGTCTCGCTGAACAAGGGTTGGAAATAGAACCTAAAATTGTGGTATTAACGCGCTTGATTCCAGAATCAGGTAAAACCAATTGCCATGAGAAAATAGAACATATTATTGGTACAAAAAATTCCTCAATTTTACGTGTTCCCTTTAAAAATCAGCAAGGTGAAAATATTCCCTATTGGATTTCTCGCTTTTCTATTTGGCCCTATTTAGAAAGATTTGCGACTGATGCAGAACGAGAATTAATTGCTGAATTAGGCGGTAGACCCGATTTAATTATTGGTAATTATTCAGACGGTAATTTAGTGGCTACATTACTATCGCGTCGTTTAGGCGTGACACAGTGTAATATTGCTCATGCTTTAGAAAAAACTAAATATCTATACTCAGATTTATATTGGCGTGACAACGATCCACAATATCACTTTGCCACCCAATTTACAGCTGATTTGATTGCCATGAATGCGGCAGATTTCATTATTACCAGTACTTATCAAGAAATTGCCGGTGATAAGCACTCTGTTGGACAATATGAAAGTTATAGCACCTTTACTTTGCCTGGATTATATCGTGTTATCAATGGGATAGAAGTCTATGATCCTAAATTTAACATTGTTTCACCAGGTGCTGATGAATCGATTTATTTTCCCAACACCAAAACAGAATTTCGCCTACCTGATTTACACTCAGAAATAGAACAACTTATCTATGGTACACCTTCAGACATCAGTCGTGGTCAGTTAGCCGATCAAAGCAAACCATTGATTTTTACTATGGCACGCTTAGATCGGATTAAAAATATTACAGGTTTAGTAGAATGTTACGGTCAAAGTCCTCGTTTACAAGAGTTAGCTAATCTATTTGTCATTGCTGGACATACCAATGTCGATTATTCAGGAGACGATGAAGAACGTTATCAAATTGGACGAATGCATGATTTAATGTCACATTATCAATTGGATGATAAAGTGCGTTGGGTGGGCACTCATTTAGAAAAACGTATGTCAGGTGAACTTTATCGTTATATTGCTGATAAAAAAGGTGTTTTCGTGCAACCTGCTTTATTTGAAGCGTTTGGTTTGACAGTTATTGAAGCGATGTCATCTGGTTTACCGACATTTGCAACGCAGTATGGTGGACCTTTAGAAATTATTGAGCATGAAGTATCTGGTTTTCATATTGCTCCCAATCATCCAGAACAAATTAGCCAACAACTAATTAATTTCTTTGAACAATGTCATAATCAAGCGGATTATTGGCAGCAAATTTCCGATGGTGGGATTGGACGCGTGACAAGTCGTTACAATTGGAAGTTATATGCGCAACGTTTGATGACTTTGTCCAGAGTATATGGATTTTGGAAATATACCACCAATTTAGAACGTGTTGAAACACAAAGATATTTAGAAATGTTTTATGGCTTGATGTATCGTCGTTTAGCTGAACAAGTGCCTCATTAATGTAAATTAAAATAAATTGCTAATTCCTACATATTTTCATGCGGGAATTAACATTAAAATCAAATAATTCCTAAATTCAAAATGATACTTTTTCTCCATCTATATAAATCACTTCTGTTAAGAAAAACTTAATTTTCAGCGCAGTTAAACGTTTATTAACTATTTGCGTGTAAAGGGCTGAATTTTGAGAAGCATTGATATTTAATCCCCAACGTTGCGTTTTATTTTTTTGAATTGAATATTTATTCGGTTTATTTATCTGCTTTAAAATATCATATTCCGATAAAGATATTGCACCGATCACACTGTCATCTTGCTCATAAAGCGTTATAATACCGTCAAAAGATTGAATAGATTTATCAAGATTATTTGTTAACGCAATAGTAATAGCAATCGTCTTACTCTGTTGAAAAAAATCTTTATACAAAATTTTTGCTGGCAATTCTTGAACCATTGTCACCGTCTCATTTACTGGAGTAGTCGTTTTAGCCGGTGTTGTTTGGGTATTGGTGATAACTGTTTTTTCTGTGGCAACAGGTTCTGTCACAACGGATTTTTCCTGTTCAACAGGTGTAACTGACGATTTAATAATAACTTCAGCCTGCTTTTCAGCTATATCTGTCTGATTTTCAACATTTTCAGCAATTAAGGGCACATTTTGTTCAGTTGTTTTAATCGGTGTTACGACTTCTTCCGCAATAGCTTGATTTATAACTGATTTACTTGGGTCTGTAGTCGTCGGCGAAATTGTTTTATTTTCAACTGATTCTGATATAATAATAACACTTTTAGTATGTGAATTCGTAGGAGGAGCGACTGATATTTTATTAATCACAGTTGATGAATTTGGTACAGTATATCCTGTAACGAACCAATAACCACCAGCGATCATGGCTAATATAACAATAGCAATGAATGCCTCTAATAATCGGAAAGTCGTTTTATTGGATTCTTTTGATTGAATAGATGCTGTTTGAGGGGAATTCATTTTTTCAAGCAGTTCGTCATATGCCTGACGCTTTTCCTGATCGCTTAAAATTATTAACGCTGCTTTTACGTCATTTAGTTGATCTTGCACAGTTTGTTTGACTTCTGTTTGAGTAGCATCACGGCTAATCTCTAATATTTCATAATAATCCTGAGGCATTACAATTTCCTTTTGATGTGTCTAAAAAAGGTGGAGAACAAATTACTCAGTTAGGTACATGTTCTCCTTACCATTGTTCAAGATTATTCCATCATTTTATTGTCAATCCCAAACTATATTAACAAATTTAATAAAGAAAATATCGACTCAATCTATATTGCTTCGTTATCAATTTCGCCAGTACGAATACGGATTACTTTAGTAATTTCAGTAATAAAAATTTTTCCATCCCCAATTTTACCGGTACGCGCTGCTTGTAAAATAACATCAACACAATTTTCAACTTGCTCATCAACTACCACAATTTCTATTTTAACTTTAGGTAAAAAATCAACTACATATTCTGCACCTCGATAAAGTTCTGTGTGTCCCTTTTGTCTGCCAAAACCTTTTACTTCAGTGACTGTGATGCCACTGATACCAATTCCAGCCAATGCTTCTCGTACATCTTCTAATCTAAAGGGCTTGATGACGGCTTCAATTTTTTTCACAATGCAATTCCTCTAATATTTAATCGTAAGTAGTAAAGATAAACTCTTTTGAACGAAAATATATTATAACCGCTACTGAAAATCTATGGAAATTTATAAAACTCACGTTACGCAAAAAGAGAGAGGCAAAAAAGTTATTAGTTTAAATAGGTTGAATTTTAGAGGAAAATTTTGCTGAGATCGGCGTAGCTTCGCAAAGCATTTTTGCTCATTCCAAGTTTAGCAACCGCTTTGCGGAGCGGGATGTAGGTCATGAGTCATGACAATATCAAGCATAAGTAGGAGTAAATTGTTCTGCCCCTTTATCCGACCAATACGGTGAAAGTTTGCGTAATTGCGTGATGATCGGTGGTATGGCTTCTATGACGCGATCAATTTCCGCTTCTGTATTGTAACGTGATAGTGAAAAACGTATCGTGCCATGTGCTGCAGTGTAAGGAATTTTCATCGCTTTCATCACATGAGAAGGTTCTAATGAGCCCGAAGTACACGCTGAACCACTTGATGCGGCAATCCCCGCTTTGTTCAGCAATAATAAAATCGCTTCTCCTTCAATATATTCAAAGGCAATGTTACTGGTATTTGGTAAACGGTTATCCGGATCGCCAGTGACAAAACAATTAGGTACAGCAGCTAAAATCCCTTGTTCTAAGCGATCTCGCAATGTTTTCACTGTCGTGTTTTCAAAAGTAATGTGTTGCATCGCTAATTCTGCAGCTTTACCCAATCCAATGATAGATGCGGTATTTTCAGTGCCCGCACGTCTGCCGCGTTCTTGATGTCCGCCGCGTAACAGTGGACGAAAACGGGTGTTACGACGCAAATATAACATGCCCACGCCTTTTGGTGCGTGTAATTTATGTCCAGAAACGGATAACATGTCAATTTTGGTATTTTTCAAATCAATCGCAATTTTACCCACTGCTTGCACTGCATCGGTATGAAATAATACGCCTGCTTTATGTGCCATTTCTGCCATTTGTTCAACTGGAAAAAGTGTGCCCGTTTCGTTATTTGCCCACATCACGGAAACAATTGCCACTTTTTTGTCCAATAAGTCTTGATATTCCTCTAAATCTAAACGTCCTTGCTTATCTACTACTAGTTTGTGAACAATATAACCTTCTTTTTCTAAATGTTCGCAAAAAGTTAAAATGGCTGGATGTTCTACAGCAGTAGTGATAATTTCTTTACGATCAGGTTGCGATTTTAAAGCTGACAAAATAGCGGTATTATCCGATTCTGTACCACAAGAGGTAAAAATAATTTCAGATTCGTGCTCTGCGCCCAACAGTTGTTGAATTTGCTGCCGTGCTTGTTTTAATGCTTGTCCTACTTTGTTGCCAAAACTGTGCATAGAGCTTAACTAGATTGCTTTACATATATTTAAATATATGTAATAATAGGTAATA
>DYNN01000221.1 GCA_020721045.1 Thiomargarita sp.
TTAATTCGTTGACAGCATTAGCAATTAGATCTATATTTGTCAAGCTGCCTCGCAAAAATTTCAATAGCAGAAGTGCGGTGAAATGAAAAAGCCCGGAGATTTATTTCCGGGCATTATATGAGATATGGTATTGTCTCTTATCTGATTCGCTGACTAAGCCATAAACTGATTAGGCACTACAGAATTCAGGAACTCTTTGGTATATTCGGTCGAATAATCTTCTACTACGTTAATCCAAACATCTCTGAATCTCTGTACAACATGACCGTTGGCATCTACCCTTGTTCCCAAGCCTTCGGTTCTTGTTTTGACAGAAAATAATTTCGTTCCGTTTGCAAAATTGGCTTCTCCGCCGAAAATCCCTGCCATAGCTTTTCTGTCAAGTGCCTTACTGATTTCCAAATCTCTGATTGCGATGTTCAACATGTTACGTTCCTCCGTATTTTATTAATTTTAATTTAAGTACTTTTCAGATTCTGTACTCTTGCTTGTTTATATGTAATGCACTGTCTGTGCCAAACTATGAAACACTCCCAATTAATTTATTAAATATCTGTATTTATTTATTAAAATCTGATTTGCTCTTATACTGTCGTATCTGTTTTATTTCCTGATGTTGTTTTCAACCTGACAAATTGAGATAAAAGTGTTTGAAGTAAACAAACACAGATAGTTTCAGTTCAGAATGCCGAATGAAATCAGAAGGATTGATATGATTATCATCTCAAGGCAATAAATTGCCGCGCTATTATGCGATGTCCCTACGGGACATAACCAAGTTCCGTAGGAACGGCACATAATAGCCCGGAAATTTATTTCCGGGAAAGAGTGATTATTTTTCAGGATTGATATTACTCGCGGCACTCAGACGCCGACCACCACAAAACCCAAAACCATTCAGGATTTTCCGATTGCGGTGAAATGAAAAAGCCCGGAGATTTATTTCCGGGCATTATATGAGATATGGTATTGTCTCTTATCTGATTCGCTGACTAAGCCATAAACTGATTAGGCACTACAGAATTCAGGAACTCTTTGGTATATTCGGTCGAATAATCTTCTACTACGTTAATCCAAACATCTCTGAATCTCTGTACAACATGACCGTTGGCATCTACCCTTGTTCCCAAGCCTTCGGTTCTTGTTTTGACAGAAAATAATTTCGTTCCGTTTGCAAAATTGGCTTCTCCGCCGAAAATCCCTGCCATAGCTTTTCTGTCAAGTGCCTTACTGATTTCCAAATCTCTGATTGCGATGTTCAACATGTTACGTTCCTCCGTATTTTATTAATTTTAATTTAAGTACTTTTCAGATTCTGTACTCTTGCTTGTTTATATGTAATGCACTGTCTGTGCCAAACTATGAAACACTCCCAATTAATTTATTAAATATCTGTATTTATTTATTAAAATCTGATTTGCTCTTATACTGTCGTATCTGTTTTATTTCCTGATGTTGTTTTCAACCTGACAAATTGAGATAAAAGTGTTTGAAGTAAACAAACACAGATAGTTTTATACCAAATCGCTTTCAAACTCACCTAACCCCCCGGCCCCCTTCCCTGAAAGGGA
>DYNN01000136.1 GCA_020721045.1 Thiomargarita sp.
TTCCAAAGTCAATGGTGGGCAAAACAAAAAGACGTTTTGCCCACCCTACACGGCTGACCCCGTTTATTCATTGTCTGTAAGGCATAACAGATTAATATATTTAGCATCAATCTCTTTCAGAAATATTGCATGATAATTATCTGTTCCTAACAAGCTAGATGCCCCAGTTCTTATATTCATCGCATGTAAATGCCCGTTAGAAGTCTTTTCGTGTGCACGTTCTGAAAACCAAATCCAATCGTCAGTAAGATAACCTGCTTCAGTGACAAGTCTCTCATACTTCATATTCAAATCTTTTTCACTATGGTTTATATCTATTATCTTACCATTACAAAAAACAAAAACACTTTCTTCAGTCACTGCAAATGCTGAAATACATCTATTTTTAAATAAAATTGTTTTTATATTACTAAATAAATTCATATCTACTATCTCTTTATTATATATATTAATATATATTAATCTATTTTTAATAAGAAAACCACGATTGATCCGAGCTATGCTATAAATGATTTTATTCTTGTCTATATTTATTATATATATAGAATTTTTTATATAATTATAAAACATAGTATAATTTTGTGTATAACTCTTATCCTCAATATCATGATAGGTGAACACATCATTAAACATCACTTCACTTGTTACATTACTATAAGGAGATTTCACGCTACAAACCTTTCGGTTAGCTCCGGTCTTTTTATTAAATTCAAGAATAAAAAAATCAGTGGTTGGTTTACTATATGAAAGCCTATTAAACAAAAAATATTGAGAGTAAGAATAATTATCATCATTATTACTACAAGAAGAAATTTGTATGGATGATAATAAAAAAAACAGTATTATTAAATAGTTATTTATCATAGTTTTTAACTAAAATTAAAAATTAACCATTGAGAACAAAAAAAACTTCATTTTTGTTTACCAAAATTCTCCACTGGCAATCCTTGGGGAGGGGACTACCAGTTTTTAGAGGCAGCCAGGTAGGGTGGGCAAAACAGTCAATGGTGGGCAAAACAAAAAGACGTTTTGCCCACCCTACACGGCTGACCGTCACTGACACGGGTTAATCGTTGTGACGCATCGTATTTTCATACGGCGCAATACGCTAACGCTATTGCGCCCTATAGATTACGCCTTACGCGGGTTCATCAATTCCCCATACGGTGCAAAAAAACGCACCGCAACCCAACCTACACCGGTTACCTAGCTTCAATCCAAAAATATTTAGATTTTTCTTTCCTATTTCCAACTGGTTGTGATACTTTGCTAACCCCTTCTACAATAATGTTTAAGGTCAGGTAATCTTGTTGTTCATAGGAATTGACATGGTACAAAATGGTATCTTTTGGAATGATCAACTTTTGTTTCAGCAGGTTTTCTACTACCAAATCTTGAGTTAACTTCACCTCTACTCGCTGATACTTTGACAGTAAGTCATAGTCAGTAAAGTAAAATCCACCCATGCTTACACCAAAGATGAAACTGACTATTGCTACAATAAAATAACATTTATTATTTACCATAATACTGTGTTTCTTTAATCAAGGTTGGAATTTGAAGAGCTAAATCCAAGTCACCAGGATAAAGAACACTCCCCATAAAAAAAGTATAATACCATGGCAATCCTTCCATTAGTGCGTCTCTAGTGAAGGTAGCACAATTATTTGCTACAAAGATATAATCATCAGGTAATAAATATCCTCCGTTGGAAAGTCGTTTAGATTCCTTAATCATATCCTTATAGTAAGACTCAATAAAAGAGCTCTGTTCGTCAGTTAGATTAAGAATCAGTCCATATCCTCCTAAGTTTCTAATCCTATTTTCATAACTCGCCGCACTTTGTACTATTAAGACGTTAGAGCCAACTAGGCCAAATGAGTATAATTCTTGTTCTGGAAATTCATATCGCCCATTAGTGTAAACTGTGTTACCTATTTTTAATGCTACATGTCCGTACCAATGCGCCCCTCCAAAAATCACTTCTACTTCCTTTAACCCAAATGGATCCACAAAACTAACAGGATTCCCAGTAACAAAAGCAAACCGATTCAACGTCTGTCCATCAACAATATTTCCCAACAACACATCCTGATTCACAAACCGCTTAATCTCAGGACTATAGAATCGCGCCCGCATGTAATACAAACCATTGTCATCGCTTATCACTCCATACATGCCATTGAATAAGAATGGTGTATCATGAGTAGGTTGGGTGAGCAATTCGCCATAAGCAGAATAGGCTATTCTATCAACGACTTGTCCAACAGCATTAGTCAGAGCAACAGTACTACCCCGATAATCAAAGTGATAACTAAAATAATTGCCAGCACTTTCTTCACCAATGAGACCTAAACCATAGACATAATAAGTGACTTCACCATTGCCTTTAGTTCGGACTAAGACTTGACTTAAATTGGGCTGAGAATTAATAACATACTGCGTATCATTGACTGCAATGCGTTGGTTTTCAGCATCATAGCGATAAATCGTGTCACCCACTTGTGTCAATCGATTTCTGGAATCAAAATTAAATTGAGTGAGTTGTCCCTTTAATATGCCATTGATCATATTACCATCAGCATCCAATTCAACGGTTTGTTGGTTGACTGTAGCTAATTGATTGGCTGGTGCATAGGTCATTTCTAACTGGAGATTTGGAACAACATGAGCAGGTTGTTTGGTTTCTTCAATGATATTGCCAACCGCATCGTAGCGATAATCAAATTGAGTGATAACCGTTTGATTTAGAATATCGCGTTGTTGTAGCAGTTGTCCTTTGACATCGTAATGACGCAGTTGTTGCGTACCATTGGGACGTAAGGTCTTGATCAATTGTCCATTCGCATCGTACTGATATTGTGTGATTCTTCCTTTCCAATCAGTGACTTTGATTAACTGGTTCACTGCATTATAGTCGTAGTGAACTTGTTTACCATCAGGATAAATCAATGTAGCAAGATTACCTATAGAATCATACTCATACTGAATCTTATTGCCATTAACGTCAGTATAACTCGTAATTCGATTCAACGCATCATAAGTACGAGTAATCGTGCCTTGATTATCTTTGACAGTCAATACGTTACCATTGTTGTCGTAGGTAAAACTGATTGTGCCATCGACATCAGCGATACTGACTAAACGATTGGCTGCATCATACTCAAACTCTCGTTGTTGACCGCGACCATTGATGACTTGTTCTAATAAATCTCGACTATTGTAGTGATAACTGGTTGAATTGCCCGTGGCTACTCTTTCTTGAACTAATCGCCCGTCTTTATCAAAACTAAATTGAGTTTCATTGTCATTGGGATCGAGTAGGCTATTGCGATTACCATCGTTATCAAAGGCTTGCTGACTGATTCCTTGCAATGCATCCAAACTATGAGTCAAGCGATTGAGTGCATCGTAAGCAAATTGAGTCACTCGATTTAACGGATCAGTAGTTTGTGTCAATCGTCCTAAATTGTCATACTCAAACCGAGTTTGTTGATTGAGGGCATCACGTTGAGAGGTGATGGTGTGCGTTGCATCATAACTGAAACTGGCGACCACTTTGCCAAGTGCATCAAACTGTTGCAATATATTGTCAACTTCATCATACTTGATTTGTCGGCTGTGACCTAAAGGATCAGTGATTTTTATAACTCGACCTTTAGCATCATAAGCAAGTTGAGTGATATTACCTTTGGCATCAATGACTTTGGTTAAGCGGTCTTCACCATCATACTCGTAGTGAGTGGTTTGATTCAGTGCATTAGTTTGAGTTAGTAAGTTACCATTGGCATCATAACTCCGTCGAGTGACATTGCCATTGGGATCGGTCATCGTTAATAGATGATTACGACTGTCGTAGGTGAACTCGACTTGATGTCCCAACGGATCAATGACACGGGTCAAGCGATTGAGTAGGTCATATTCCAAAGTCGTGGTATGACCTTGACCATCACTGACACTGGTTAATCGTTGTGACGCATCGTATTTTCATACGGCGCAATACGCTAACGCTATTGCGCCCTATGAGGTCTGGGATTCTTAATAAATCACTCACTTAAGCGACTTCTTGTCGCACGATTACGCCTTACGCGTTACCAATTATTCAACGAGGGAGACTCTTAAGCCATTTTTCGTAGTAATCCTCTTGTTCACTTATCGAAGATACTTGCTCAATAGTTGCTTCCCCGAAAGTTTGAACCATATCTTCTATTCTTGCATGTTGTCCAATCTTCAATAAATATACTTTTGACCCGCCCGCCATTTGTCTAGTCATACTAGAAGGGTGGGCATCACGTCTAGCTCCATTACATAAAATATACTTATTTTCTACCTCTAGCACTTTCCTCAGAGATAGTAAACACTGAAATAAATCTGTATCTTCAAAGAAATAACTTTCCTTTGATGGAAGTGAAGTTTGATACTCCAAATTCCAAGGAGGCGTAGTTGAAAACGTAAGTGAACATATTTCAACTTGGTTCTGATACGAAACTAACTTTAATATTGCTTGCTTTTTCATTTTTTATATATGACAAGTTGCCAAATATACTAATTGTATAATTGGTATAATATTATATATTTAATAATAAATATAATATGAAATAATTTCAAATTATCTTTATTCATATTTCAATGAAGCTAAATAGAATTATTGCAAAGCGCAATAATTCTAATATACATTACATCATGGAACGTAATTGAAATTAGATATAAATGGCCCAGTAAAATGACCATCTTTTCCTATTTGTCTTGCCCCTAAGATATCCCCTGATTTTATACCATGTGGAATAGCTACCTCTAATTCATTAGGATATGGGGTATTGAGGCCAAAAATCTGGTTTGCATCGAAACCACCAGATTCAGGAGGTCTAATGATATAAACGAAACCTTCGTCAGAAAGAAATTTTCGGGCTATATTCGGGGATTTCGTTGTACTCACGTAGATAGAATCTATGTTGTATGTTAAGTATTCCAGTAAATCCGTATCGTCGCCAGTTGGTAAGAATCCTCTCTCGAAAATTTCCGAAGGCCGTCTGCTATCACCTCTAAATAAAAACTTAAATTGCCTGCATGATTCCTTTGTAAGATTCATTATGCTATTGTTAAGGCCAAGTCCCGTGAGTAAATCCACCGGTCCAAGACTTGAAGCGATTGCATCACCTTCGTAGCCTTCAGGTAAAGTTGGGGGAACTGCAATGTCATAACCAACAAGTGCTACACCAGCAGACCAACCAGGTGCTATAATAATCAAAGCTGCTCCGCTGCTAACTAAGACAGTTTGGAGTGACGCTAAAATGAAATCAGGGTCTTCGCTTTTATTATATAAATTCTCAATATCACCATCAGAAATAATTCCTTCAAGCCCAAATGGATCAATTATCTTAACTGGCCGCCCTGTAACAAAAGCATACCGATTTAAGCTTTGCCCATCAGAAACACTCCCCAATAACACATCCTTATTCACAAACCGCTTAATCTCAGGACTGTAGAATCGCGCCCGCATATAATACAAACCATTGTCATCGCTCATGACTCCGTACATGCCATTGA
>DYNN01000137.1 GCA_020721045.1 Thiomargarita sp.
TTAAATCCCCCTGCCCCCTTTAAAAAAGGGGGAAACGCTTAACTTAATGGCATTGCCTTTACGCCCCCTTTAATTCCGCCTTGAAAATTTGCCAATATATTGGAATCAAAGGAAAAAGTACGATTATTTTTTTCACGATGCCGCTTTAAAGCCAATTGTAATAATTCATGAGTAAGCTGGGTGAAATTTTTTCCAGAAGCTTCCCACAAATAAAACGCTAAAGAACCCGGTGTTGTATTGATTTCATTGATATAAAGGGCTTGCGTTTCAGTGTTGAACAAAAAGTCAATCCGTACCACACCGTGACAATTTAATGTATAAAAAGCCTGTTTAGCCATTTTTTGCACTTTAGCTGCCAAAGATTCAGAAATGTCAGCGGGTAATTTACGCTTAGCCCCACTCATACCTTTACTACCAGCGGTATTTTTTCCACTTTGATTTACATATTTGTCTTCAAAGCTTAAAATATCAGCACTACCTATTGGTTCTTCGCACAATGAAGCATTGCAAGATTCATAATCACCAATGACTGAACAATTGATTTCTTTCAAAGGCGTAATGGCTTTTTCTATCAACACACGATAGGAAATATTTCTTGCTAATTCAATAGCATCTTCTAATTCTGTTTTATTATGAACTTTAGTAATACCAATCGTTGAACCCGAAGTTGCTGGTTTCACAATCATGGGATAAGTCAAATTATTTTCTGCTTTTTCGAGCAATGCCTCACGTTGATGAATCCATTCTCCGGTGTAAAAATGAATATCTTCAACCACAGGTAAGTCAGCGGATTTTAACAAAATTTTAGTTGTTACCTTATCCATAGTCACGGCTGAAGCTTGCACATCACAACCTACATAGGGAATATTATTGAGTTCTAACAATCCTTGTAAACTGCCATCTTCACCATGAGCCCCATGAATCAATGGAAATGCAATGTCTACTTTGTCAAAAATTTTCCTTTGTAATAAGCGGGGCAGGTGATTAAAAAGTACATTTTCATTACTATTTACCGATAGCATCACTTGTTGACATTGATACAATAAATTAGGCATATTTTTATAATTTTCAATGTTTAACAAAGCTTGTCCAGTATACCAAAGACCTTGCTTAGTAATATAAATGGGTATTATTTGGTATTTTTGAGTGTCAATAGCATGAATTGCTTGTAAAGCAGTAATAATTGAAATTTCGTGTTCAACCGAACGTCCACCAAAAATAGCCATTACTTTGATTTTCATTGATTTTCCTTATAAAAAATAGAGTCAGTTAAATAGTTATATGGCACGGGTTACTCTAACGATTTCCTCAGGCGTGGTAATGCCATCGTATAGTTTAACTAAAGCATCACTACGTAAGGTGCGCATTCCTTCACTAATAGCTTGTTCTCGAATGGCATTAGCATCTCCATTGTTACCAATTACGTGGCGAATTTCATTGGAAATGACTAATAATTCATATAATCCTAAACGACCACGATAACCGGTATTTGCACAGCGTTCACAGCCTGTACCGCGTTTGATGGTAGAGATTTTGTGCAAATTTAAGTCTAATAAATGGGCTTCTTCTTGGGTTAAAGGTGTTTCTTGTGCGCAATGTAAACAAACTTTACGTACTAACCGTTGCGCCATAACAGCCATTACGCTAGAACTGATCAGATAGGTGTCAATACCCATATCTTGTAAACGTGTAATTGCACCGGCTGCATCGTTGGTGTGCAAAGTTGAAAATACTAAATGCCCAGTCAACGCAGATTCTATCGCAATTTCTGCTGTTTCATGATCACGAATTTCACCCACCATGATAATATCCGGGTCTTGCCGCACAATTGAACGTAAACCGGCGGCAAAAGTCAAACCAATTTTAGAATTCACATGAATTTGTGTCACACCCTCTAATTGGTATTCAACGGGGTCTTCAACGGTAATAATTTTTTGAGTACCCGTGTTGATTTTTTCTAAAGTCCCGTATAACGTCGTAGTTTTACCACTACCTGTTGGACCTGTAATTAAAATCATTCCGTGAGGTTGTTGAATAATACGCGAATAAGGTTTCAAAATATCAGCCGGCATACCTAATTTATCAAGGCTTACCGTCACATCGCTGCGATCTAGAATACGTAATACAATTGATTCACCATGCACACCCGGTAGAGTGGAAACCCGCATGTCTAAAGTACGTTCACCCATGGTATATTGAATCCGTCCATCTTGCGGGAGACGTTTTTCACCAATATCCAAACGTGCCATCAATTTTACTCGTGAAGAAATAGAAGGTTGCACATTGACCGGCAATTTTTCAATCGGCACCATCACACCATCAACCCGACAACGTACCATTAAATATTTTTCTTCAGGTTCAAAATGAATATCACTGGCATTCAAGTCTAATGCGCGTTCCATAAGATGATTTACCATTCGAATTACCGGCGCATCAGAGGCTAAATCTTTCAAATATTCGTCGTCTAATTGATCAATACGTCCATTATCATTACCATTTAGTTCGGGTGATAATTTAGCACGCCAATGCTTGATCAAGCGCGCAACTTGTTCTTCTTGACCGAGTTCAAAATGGATATGTGAACCTAATAAAAAACGGATTTTAGCTCGATCTTCTATGCTAGGCAGTGTGGTAAAAATCAAGCGCGGATCGTCTGGAAAATGTTCGACTGGCGCAATATTTTTTTTAGATAATAATTGGGTAAATAAAGGTAAATTCACAGCTTTTTGCTCACGCTATGTAGAAATGATTAACTGGTACTGATGTCTGTTTCGGTGGCAGCCGGTTGATAACTAAATCCTGTAATTTTAATAACACCTTCTAGCAAATTGACATTACTACGAATATTTAGACTAATAATAATAAGCTTTTCTTTAGTATTTTGCACTGCCTGCAAGAAATCAACTAAAGCATTAGGATTTGCTTCAAAAGTAATGGCTTGTGTTATAAAAAGCCAATCACCAGTACGTACAAATTCTGCTTTTTCGGTTGATTTTAAATTAATACCATGACTTTGAATCAATTGTTTTAGATTGCCTTGCATTCGTGCACCGACAATTTCTTTAGTGTCACCCATCAGCAAACCACTATTGATTTTATTGCGTTCTTTAATTAATTCAGTATGTAAACGGGCTAATTCATCGGCGCGTTCTTTCAATTTTTCATAGCGTTGAATACTATCTTCTAAGCTTTCAATTGATTGCGATTGCGCTTGATACAAATTCAAGAGTGCAGGTAAAATGACAAAGGGTAATATGTAGCCTAAAAACATCAATAACATCATGCGAAATAAACGTGTTTCTTTAGGAGTCATCAAATTATCTCACATTCCAATTGCCAATGTCCGCCATGACGCCTTCTCCGCCCAATTGTCCGTCTGCACCCAATGACCAAATATCTATTTCGCCATGACTGCCCGGACTCATATAATTATATGCAAATCCCCAAGGGTCTTGCGGCAAACGATCAACGTATCCACCTGATTTCCATTGACGCGGCTCAGGTAAGCCGGTGGGTTTGGTCACAAGTGCTTCAAGCCCTTGATCGGTGTTAGGATATACGTAATTGTCTAATTTATAAAGTTTTAATGCAGATTCTAACGCTTGAATATCTTGTTTAACTTTGACCACTCGTGCCTCATCGGGTCTGCCCATGATTTTAGGGACGACTAAAGCGGCTAAAATACCTAAAATCACTACAACCACCATGACTTCAATCAAAGTAAATCCGACAGCTTTATATTTCATAGATTAACCTAATAACCATTGAACACCTAAGATAATGCCACCCCATAAACTACCGACAAATAATAAAATAAATAAAAACCATTCCCAATCAAGTGGTTGTCCAGAAGTACTTTGATTAACCGTAGGGCTGTCATGAAAATAATGTGTTTCCATTAACCTTCTCCTGTGTTCTAGTTATGCTAATTTATTGTGTTAAAACGGATGGTAAAGTCGTTGCGATGGTGCCAATATTGCCAGCGCCCAAAGTCAGCAAAATATCTTGATCTTGTAATAAAGTGGGCAATAAACTGGCAAGTTCTTCAGTATTGGGAATAAACAGTGGATTTACTTGTCCATGGGCACGAATTGCTTGGCTTAAAGTTTTACCTTCTGCCCCCGGAATCACGCTCTCACCGGCAGCATACACATCTAACAGGAGTAACACATCAACGGTTGAAAGCACTTGGACGAAATCTTCAAATAAATCTTGGGTACGTGTATAGCGATGTGGTTGAAATATCACAACTAATCGTCTACCTGTCCAGCCATCACGAATTGCACTAAACACTGCTGCCATTTCACGTGGATGGTGTCCATAATCGTCGATAAATAAAATTTCACCTTGCGTAAGATGTAAAGTTTGCATCTGAAAGCGTCGCCCAATCCCACTAAAAGAACGCAATGCTTTGCTAATATCCAAATCAGATACACCCACTTCGTGCGCCAAAGTGATAGCTGCTAATGCATTGAGTACATTATGTTTACCGGGTAAATTTAGCGTAATATGCAGCCAAGGACTTTGATCATATAATACGTTAAATTGGGTTTGACCAGCTTGTTGTTTTATACCTGTTGCACAAATGTTGGCATCTTCGGTAAATCCATAAGTCAACAACGGTTTAGTCAACTGTGGCAAAATATCGCGAACTGCAGGATCATCAATGCAAAGCAAGGCTAAACCGTAAAAAGGCAGTTTTTGCAAAAAATCCACGAAAGTTCGCTTTAATAACTCAAAATCATTGTTATAAGTGCCCAAATGATCGGCATCAATATTAGTTACAACAGCCATAATGGGATTTAAATTTAAGAACGAAGCATCACTTTCATCAGCTTCAGCAACCAAATATTGTCCAGCCCCTAAACTGGCATGGGTACCCGCACTATTTAACTTACCGCCAATCACAAAAGTAGGGTCTAATCCGCCTTCTGCAAGTAAACTGGCAGTTAAACTGGTTACCGTTGTTTTGCCATGTGTACCGGCAATTGCAATGCCTTGGCGAAAACGCATTAATTCACCCAACATTTCTGCACGTGGCACGACTGGAATACGATTTTTACGTGCGGCATAAACTTCAGGATTATCTTCTTTTACCGCGCTAGAAACAACGACAACATCACATCCATACACATTTTCAGCCACATGACCGATTTGAATTTTAATGCCTAAATCAATCAAACGGCGCGTCATGCCATTTTTTTGTAAATCAGAGCCCGTTACCGCGTAGCCTAAGCGGTGCATGACTTCAGCAATACCGCCCATACCAGCCCCGCCAATGCCAATAAAATGTACACGTCTACCACGTTTAGGCAAGGTAATTTTATGTGATGTGTTCATGAGTTTATATCGAATTCAAATTATTTCAAAAATCCAGATTTTAACATGTTTACTCTCTGTGAGTTTAGTATTATAACGTTACGTAAATCAAATACGCAAAAAACCCAATTCAAGCACTGACCAAACACGAGCCGCGTAGAGCTTAACTAGATTGCTTTACATATATTTAAATGTATGTAACAATGAATAA
>DYNN01000222.1 GCA_020721045.1 Thiomargarita sp.
AGCCTTTTGGTTTATCAACAGAAAGCGAATTATCAAATACATACATTTAAATATTTTTTTTGAAGCAGCTAAATGGCAAACCTTGGATTATTGCCGCACTTGTTAGCTGGGGAATCGCCCTCTTTGAATATTTATTACAAGTGCCAGCTAATAGGATTGGTTACACAGTTTTATCTGTCGGGCAATTAAAAATAATCCAAGAAGTGATCACTTTGAGCATTTTTGTTCCTTTTTCATTATTTTATTTAAAGGAACCAATAAAACTTGATTATCTGTGGGCAGGACTTTGTCTTATGGGTGCAGTATATTTTATTTTTCGGAGTAAATTTGCATAACGAGAGCTTGTACACCCTACAAATTCTTACGGGTTATTATTTTTTGGGCACACCATCTTGGCAAGCACAAAAGTTGACTTCCACCGTAATATGTTGTAATTCAGTAAAAGATGCTAATAAATTTTTATAATATTCTGGCGATTGAGGGATATGCGTCACAACTGAAAGAATTAAAGCAAATTGTTGGGAATTCATTTGCCATAAATGTAAATCAGCTACTTCTCCTTCTGATTGAATTTCAATGGTATGACGTATTTTGTTTAATAATTCAATATCTCCTCCATTGTCCAGTAAAATTTGACTGGTATCTCGTAGTAGACCATAAGACCAACGGGTAATAATCACTGCACCCACAATACCCACAACTGGGTCCATCCATACCCATCCAAATGCTTTACCCGCTAATAAAGCTATAATAGCCAGTACTGAAGTCAGTGCATCGGTCATGACATGTAAATAGGCTGCTCGTAAATTTTGGTCAGTGTGATGATGGAGATGTTCATTCTCGTCGTGATGGTGATCATGGTGTTGCAATAACATAGCACTGATTAAATTGACCACTAGACCAACAAAAGCAACTAAAATAGCTTCATTGAAGTGAATTATAATAGGACTGAATACGCGATGTAACGATTCTATCAACATGAGGGCTGCGATAATGACGAGTACAATTGCGCTCGCAAAGCCACCTAATGCACTCACTTTTCCGGTGCCAAAGGTGTAACGTTGATCATGTTCATGTAATCGAGCGTAACGATAAGCAAAAACGGTAATACCTAGTGCTGCAGCATGAGTGCCCATATGCCAACCATCGGCTAATAAAGCTATAGAACCATATAATAAGCCAGCACTTATTTCAATTATCATCATGACAATAGTTAACCAAATGACTCGCCACGTATTACTTTCGCTTTCTTCACTATGGACATGAAAATGATGGCTGTGTTGCCACGCATCAAGCGTATGAAAATTCATAATAATTTTATCACTTATAAATTGAATTGTAATTTCTTCTTCAGCGCATCATTTGCGGTAAACGACGCGCTTCAGTCGGGATAAAACTCGTGATCTAATAATTGTCCAATTAAATAAGGACATTGCTTAGAAAAAGCAGACAGTGGCAATTTTGTCTCTGCTTCAAAAAACATATTTAAATGTATGTATTTGATAATTCGCTTTCTGTTGA
>DYNN01000058.1:0-14658 GCA_020721045.1 Thiomargarita sp.
ACTTATCCACTATTACATACATTTAAATATATGTAAAGCAATCTAGTTAAGCTCTGGAACAAGAATGGCATTTGCGCGACTACCTAGAACTAAGCTAACTCGTGCAAACATACCAGGATATAATTGGTTTTTTGCATTAGGAATTCGTGCACGTAACAGTAAAGTGCGTGTTTCTGCGTCAACAGCGACATCAAAAGCATAAATTTTACCGGTAAAAGTTTGTTTAGGATAAGCATCGACTTGTGCGTTAATTGATTGTCCGATTTTAATTTGCGAAAGATATTTTTCAGGAATCCGAAAATCCAATTTTACAATGCTGCGATCAATCAATGTGACTAAGTCTTCGCCGGCTTGAATATACGCGCCTTCGCTGACATTATGTAGACCGATGATGCCGCTGAAAGGCGCAAGAATTTTGGTTTTTTCTAAACGGACTTTATCTAAAGTTTGGCGAGCACGCGATTCGTCTAATTGTGCGCGACTTTCATCATATTCTTTACGACTGACCAGCTTTTTATTTACTAATTCACGTAATCGCTCAAAATTGACTTGGTTCAACGTCACAGCAGTGGTACTTTCAGAAAGTAGTGCTTCATATTCAGAGGATTCTAAATTCACTAATATTTTGTTTTTATTAATAAATTCTCCTTCAGAAAAATGTAATTTGGTAATACGTCCAGCAATCTCTGAACGAATAATGACACTTTCTTCTGGCTCAAATGTACCAATAGCAGTAATCTTTTCTGTCACAGTGTCAATGATGACCGGCTGTGCCATCACTGGTGTACCCATTGGTGGTTGCGCAAGAACGATAGATTGAAAAAATGGTAAATAAATCATTAAGATAAGTAGAGTAGTGACCTTCATTGTGGATAAATATCCTTTTTTGATAGGTATGCTGATAGTTAGCAGAAATAATAGACGAATACACCCGTATTAACAACGTGCATTGTAAATGATATTTGCTTCTAACCATCGCTGTGTATATAATTTATTTTAACTGTTGTTACTTTAAATTTAATCTTTGAATAATTTTGGTTGATGATACGCAAACAATTACACTATAAAATGTGGTTGCGTATTTTCAGCACATTACTTTAATTAAAATTAATGGCAGTTATGGCAGTTATGGCAGTTATGGCAGTTATGGCAGTTATAGTATTATATTCTTTATTTATCAAAAAGTTAGTATAATATTATTAATAGAACTATGAATTGTGGTTGTGCATTTTCAGCAAAATATGCTGAATATCAGCAATTATTGTTATAATCCAAAATAACTAATCTATTGATTTTAAAGATATGTTATACTTGGCATGTAAAATGATACATTAACCTACTAAGCACACAAAATTTACACGACGATGTGCGTAATGAGTGGTAGGAAGTTGTTGTGATGGATGGATTTCAAAACAATAATGCTGGACAATGACTAACCACCTTTATCGTAGTTTGGTATTGGATTTAACGATATTAACGAAAATTTTTGGAGATATTCTCATGAAAAGACAACAAGGTTTTACCTTAATCGAATTGATGATCGTTGTCGCGATTATCGGTATCTTAGCAGCAATCGCTATTCCTGCTTACATGGATTACATGACTAAGACAAAAGTCAGTGAAATGTACAATCTGTTAGGTGGTTTAAAAACACCTGGTTTGGAATGGAAAGCAGCTAATGGTGTATTCCCTGATCCAGTTGCAGACCTTGCCGCTGTTGTCACCGGTAAATATGTTGAAGGTATTGTATTAGATGGTGAGGCTGCTTACACGGGTACTTTCTCTGATGCAGGTGGTGATGATTTAGCAGGCAAAACTGTTACTTTCACCTTTGATGCAGAAAAAAATTCTTGGGAATGTACTTCAACTGTCGTTCAAAAATTCCTTGGTGGTGCTTGCACAGGTGCATAATAGCAGTGTTAGCTAGGAGTTAGATGCGACAATAGAACTAACTCATAGGTAAAAAACCCGCTTCATTCTTAATGAGGAGCGGGTTTTTTATTGGATTAAAGAGTCATCAACACCCGTTCGTGACGACTTAATTCGCTATACAAAGCATCTAATTGCGCTCGACTGTGTGCCGTGATAGTTACCGTGACAGATACGTATTTTCCACCTTGACTCGCCCGCGTTTTGACCGCATTTTCCATTATGTCTTGACAATGTTGACGTACAATACTCATCACTAATATATCAAAATCATCTTGCGCTAATCCCATGACTTTAACTGGAAATTCACAAGGAAAGTTAAATATTTCATCTAGTTCCGCACTCATAAACTAAAATACTCTTTCTTATATTGCTGAAATAGTTCCCAAACTTGTAACCACATTTTACCCGGTTTACCAGTGCCTACTGATTTACCATCCAACGTAATCACAGGGCTGACTTCACGAAGCGAACTTGATAACCAAATTTCATCTGCTTGACGTAACATTGTTTCTGGAATATTTTCTTCTCGATAAGTCATATCTGCCTTTTTCATCACAGTTAAAATCACTTCGCGCGAAATACCGGCTAAGATAAATTGATTTTTAGGTGGCGTGATCACAGTACCATGATGGACAATAAACAAATTAGACGCAGCACCTTCGGTTACATTGCCTTCTCGAATAAGAAATGCTTCATCAGCACCCGCCATTGCAGCTTGTTGACGAAATAATACATTAGCCAGCAAACTGATAGACTTAATATCGCAATGTAACCAACGCGTATCAGGACAAGTGATTGCTTTTAAACCACTTGACATCGTCGGTGGCGTAAAGGGCTGACTCCATAATAAAATCGTAGGAGTTACAGTACTGGGAAATTTGTGATCGCGCATGGCAACGCCACGGGTGATTTGCAAATAAATGGATCGATGCCCACCTCCATTTTTTTCTATTAATTCAGTAAATAACGTTTGCCATTGATTTGTAGATAGAGGATTAGCCAATTGAATTTTGTTCAAGCTATTATTTAATCGTTGTAAATGCCGATCCAATTCAAAGCAACGCCCTTGATAAACAGGAATCACTTCATAAACACCATCAGCAAAGATAAAGCCACGATCTAAAACAGATATTTTGGCATTTTCTAAAGGTAAAAACTCACCATTAAGATAAGCGATTGTCATATTAATTTTTGTAATAATTGAGGTATAATTGTGGATGCTAATATAGTAATCATATCATTTTTTCGACCAACACTCATTCACGTTTTTTACAGGTTAAATCATGTCACATCTTGATCACTATGCAGTGATGGGAAATCCTATTGCACATAGTAAATCTCCCTTTATTCATACATTATTTGCACAACAAACTCAACAATCACTACAATATCAAGCCATTTTAGTCGATACATTACCCGGTGCATTTGAACAAGCTGTCATTGATTTTCAAGCCATGGGAGGCAAAGGATTAAATGTGACTGTGCCTTTTAAACAAGCAGCTTATACCCTTGCTAATCAACGCAGTGCGCGCGCAGAAAAAGCCGGTGCTGTTAATACTTTATGGTTCGATGAACAAGGAAATTGTGTCGGTGATAATACCGATGGTGTTGGCTTAGTACGCGATTTAATTCAAAATAATCAAGGACAAATTGCTAACAAACGCTTATTAATTTTAGGTGCTGGCGGTGCAGTCAGAGGCGTATTGACACCCTTATTACAAGCACAACCACAATTATGCGTTATTGCTAATCGCACAATCACTAAAGCCGAAGAATTAGCGCACTTATTCGCAGAAGACGGTCATATCACTGCTTGCAGCTATGAAGCATTACAGGGACAACAGTTTGATTTAATTATCAATGGCACATCTGCCAGTTTACAAGGAGAATTACCGCCCTTACCGCCCAATTTGTTAGCAGAAAAAGCTTGGTGTTACGATATGGCATATGGTAATACCACTACACATTTTGTTAAATGGGCTAAAACTCAAAATGCAGCAAAAGCTCTGGATGGTTTGGGAATGTTGGTTGAGCAAGCAGCGGCAGCGTTTCATGTGTGGCGTGGTATTTTTCCCAATACGGCACCTGTGATACAAGAATTACGTAATCGCTTGTAAAATAATGCAATTTATCGATTTATAGATAGGGTGCACAACAACTTATGTCATTATGCATCCTACTGCGTTTAAATATATTTTTGAAACAATGAATTAAAAACTACACTACTTTTTCAGCTAACGATTGCAGTAGTGTTTGTTGCGCTGAAATGGCTGGTTCATCACCCTTTGGTGTGGCGTGAACGTAAAGACTATCACTATTTAATATCCACGCTTGCGTATTGTCAGCTAAATAAAGTTTCAATCCTTGTTCAATAACTCGTTCTTTCAATGCTGCATTTTCAATAGGAAAACAAGCTTCTACGCGTTTGCGCAAATTACGATCCATCCAATCTGCGCTCGAACAAAATACTTCTGAACGACCCTCATTGTGAAAATAAAAAATACGCGTGTGTTCTAAAAAACGACCGATCGTTGAACGTACTTGAATATTATCAGAAATACCTTCAATACCCGGGCGTAAACAACAAATTCCACGCACAATTAATTCTATTTTAACACCGGCTATTGAAGCACGATATAATGCACGAATAATCTCAAATTCAGTCAGCGCATTTATTTTTGCCATAATATGTGCTGGTTTACCGCGTTGTGCATTTTCAGTTTCTCTTTCAATACGTTCAAGCATCCCTTTATGTAAAGTAAAAGGAGATTGTAACAATTTCTTTAGTTTAGCCCCGTGTCCTAAACTGGTGAGTTGCATGAACATTTTATGCACATCTTCGCCAATATTTTCATCACAAGTTAATAAGCCATAATCAGTGTAAATACGTGCGGTTCTTGCGTGATAGTTTCCGGTACCTAAATGGACGTAACGCTTTAATTTTTTGCCTTCACGTCGCACCACCATCATCATTTTAGCGTGCGTTTTAAAACCGACAACGCCATATACGACATGCGCGCCGGCTTCTTGCAAGCGATTAGCTAAGCGGATATTTGCCTCTTCATCAAAACGGGCGCGTAATTCGATAACAACAGTGATTTCTTTACCTGCTCTTGCCGCCTCAACTAAAGCATCGACTAAAACTGAATCTGGTCCAGTACGATATAAAGTTTGCTTAATCGAAAGTACTTGTTGATCGGCTGCTGCTTGTTTCACAAAGTCAATAACGGGGGTAAATGATTGAAATGGATGATGTAATAAAATATCGTTCTCTTTAATTGAACTAAAAATATTACGTCCAATATTAGTCGGTACACTAGAGGTAAAACTGGGATACTTTAAATCGGGTCGATCCACCATTTCTGGCAGGCTGACTAAACGATTGAGATTAACTGGTCCATTGACTTGAAATAAATCTTGTTTGGTTAATTTAAATTGACGTAATAGAAAATTTACCATTTTTTCTGGACAATTATCCGCTACCTCTAAACGCACGCCATCACCATAACGTCGTCCGAGTAATTCACCTTCTAATGCACGTAATAAATCATCTACTTCTTCTTCATCAACAAAGAGTTCACTATTGCGCGTGACACGAAATTGGTAGCAACCGAGTACTTTCATACTGGGAAAAAGGTCTTCTACATAGGCGTGAATCATTGAAGAAAGAAACACAAAATCAAAAGGATGTTCCGCAACTTCAGTAGGTAATTGGATCAATCGTGGTAAAGAACGTGGTGCTTGCACTACAGCCATACCGCTGTCACGTCCAAACGCATCTTTACCTTTTAAAGAAACGATAAAATTCAAACTCTTATTTAAAATACGCGGAAAAGGGTGCGCAGGGTCTAATCCAATAGGTGTTAAAATAGGTAACAATTCGTTGTCGAAATATTCTCGTACCCAAATCGCTTGCACATCATTCCATTGATCGCGTCTTAGAAAACAAATGCCTTCTTTTTCTAGCATAGGCAATAGTAATTCATTAAGTAAACGATATTGTTCATCAACGAATTCGTGCGCTGCAACACTGATACGATTTAGGACTTCTGTGGGCGATAAATTATCAGGTCCGGCTTGTACCGACCCGACTTGCACTTGTTGTTTAAATAAAGCGACGCGCACCTCAAAAAATTCATCTAAATTCGTGCTGGCAATACATAAAAAACGTAATCGCTCCAACAAAGGCATCGTTTCATCTTTTGCCTGCTCAAGTACACGACGATGAAAGGCTAACAAACTTAATTCTCGATTGATATATAAATCAGCACGATTTAAATCAACAGCTTGCATTTCTACAATCGGCTCAACGGTTTTTGCTTCACTAGCGACTTTTGATTTTTTGGAAGAAGTATTTTTAGTGGTTTCGGTTGGTTCTGTCATGAAAAATATCACTTAAGGCTTGAATAATTAATGAGATAAGATAGCTAAAAATGTTCGATATAGCAAACATTTAAGTAATGGTGAAAATTAGGTTAGAATAGCACAACATGTCGACACTCTATTTTACGCAAAGTTTATGAACAAATTATGAACAATCGTCTGATTTCTTGCTTTTCTCAGTTGCGCACGTCAAAACGCGCAGCATTGATTCCTTTTATTACGGCTGGCGATCCCAGTTTAGAATTAACTGTATCAATTATGCACACTTTGGTCACAGCGGGGGCTGATATTATAGAATTGGGTATTCCCTTTTCTGATCCAATGGCAGATGGTCCAGTGATTCAACGTGCTAGCGAACGTGCCCTATTAAATGGTGTGAGTTTACGTGATGTATTAGCGATAGTCACGGATTTTCGTCGTGATGATCAAACTACACCGATTGTATTAATGGGCTATTTAAATCCAATTGAAATAATGGGTTATGAAGCTTTTGCACAATCAGCTCAAACAGCCGGTGTTGATGGCGTACTCATTGTTGATTTACCACCAGAAGAAGCAGTTGATTTAGTAAATATACTTAAAAAACATAAACTTGATCCGATTTTCCTCCTAGCACCAACCAGTACAACTGAACGTATCCAACAAATTTGTCATTTAGCCAGTGGATATCTATATTATGTTTCATTAAAAGGCGTTACAGGTAGTGCAAACTTAGATATCAATGCTGTTTCAAAAAAAATGTTGGAAATTCGACAATATACCGATTTACCGATTGGCGTAGGCTTTGGTATCAAGGACGCGGCAACTGTGGCACAAGTCGCTAAAATCAGTGATGCAGTGATTGTGGGCAGCGCATTAGTTCAACGGATTGAAACAATTGCAACAGAACATTTATTGACAGAATTAGGCGATTTTTTACACACATTACGTATCGCCTTAGACTAAAGTCAATATTCAAAAGTTAAGAAAAATTATCCAAATTGATTTATCAAAACGATATAAATTAACTTAAATTAAATTAAGAGGTTACAACATGACGTGGGAAACCGTAATTGGTTTAGAAGTGCACGCCCAGCTAGCGACAAAAAGCAAATTATTTTCTGGTTCAGCCACTGCCTATGGTGCACCGCCCAATACGCAAGCCTGTTCAGTCGATTTGGGATTGCCCGGCGTACTACCAGTTTTAAATGAAGAAGCGGTTTATATGGCATGTAAATTTGGTTTATCTATCAATGCCAACGTGGCTTTACGCTCGGTATTTGCACGCAAAAACTACTTTTATCCAGATTTACCCAAAGGTTATCAAATCAGTCAATACGAATTACCCGTCGTTGAAAGAGGTAACTTATTGATTGAATTGGAAGATTATGAAAAAGTAATCGGCATTACGCGCGCTCATTTGGAAGAAGATGCAGGCAAATCACTACATGAGGACTTTCAAGGCTTAACCGGTATTGATTTAAACCGAGCCGGCACACCTTTGTTAGAAATTGTCTCAGAACCTGATATGCGTTCAGCTAAAGAAGCCATCGCCTATATGAAAAAATTACACTCCCTAGTGCGTTACTTGGGAATTTGTGATGGCAATATGCAAGAAGGCTCATTTCGTTGCGATGCCAACGTTTCTGTACGTCCAAAAGGACAAGAAACTTTAGGTACACGGGCTGAATTGAAAAATTTGAATTCCTTTCGTTTTGTAGAACGCGCAATTAATTACGAAGTAGATAGACAAATCAGTATCTTAGAAAGTGGAGGCACTGTTTTACAAGAAACGCGTTTGTACGATGCTGATAAAAATGAAACCCGTTCCATGCGCAGTAAAGAAGAAGCCAATGATTATCGCTATTTTCCTGATCCCGATTTATTGCCTTTAATCATAGAACCTGATTTTTTACAAGAAGTTAAATCACATTTACCCGAATTACCCAACGATAAAAAACAGCGTTTCATCAACGATTATGGATTGTCTGCTTATGATGCCAGCGTACTCACTGCCAGTCGGGAACTTGCTGATTACTTTGAAGAAACTGTGCAAACATCAAGTAGTGATGCCAAATTATGTGCTAATTGGGTCATGGGCGATTTATCTGCTTCACTCAACAAATACAATTTGGAAATTACGCAAGCCCCTATTAGTGCAGCACATTTAGCCGGTATTTTACGACGCATTACCGATAACACGATTTCTGGCAAAATTGCTAAGCAAGTATTTGAATTAATGTGGGACGGCGCGGGTAATGCTGATGAAATTATTGAAAAACAAGGACTTAAACAAGTTACCGATACCAGTTTGATTGAAAAAATTATTGACGATGTCATTGCCAATAATCCCACTCAATTAGCTGATTATCGTAGTGATAAAGATAAATTATTCGGCTTTTTCGTCGGACAAGTGATGAAATTATCCAAAGGTAAAGCCAATCCTGCACAAGTAAACGAATTGCTAAAGAAAAAATTATCTTAATAATTAAATAGTTGTCAGTAATATTCGTGACAACTACGTATGCTTTGTGCATAATATCCTTACAACCATTCTAATTGTTTAGTAAAACATTCGGAAATTTTTCGATATTACTAAACAATACCATTTTTATTTCATTTCAAGGCTTATCATGTTGAAACAATCTTCTTATTTTCACAAAATACTCACTTGGTCGTGGTTATTCATTGCATTGTGTTCTTTTACGCCTTTGGTTTATGCCAGCGGCGGTAGTGATACCAACAAATATTTCTTATGGATCGCAGTGTTACTGCTGTTGGCTAAATTATCCAGTTTGATTGAAAAATTAAAACAACCAGCGGTGTTAGGCGAGTTGATTATTGGGGTTTTACTCGGTAATTTAGTATTAATTGGGTTTAATTGGGCAGAACCGATTAAACACGACGAAATGATCAAATTTCTAGCAGAATTAGGCGTTGTGATTTTGTTATTTCAAATTGGTTTAGAATCCAAAATTGAAGAAATGATGCGTGTAGGTTGGCGCGCATTTTGGGTTGCTTGTGTGGGCGTGATTGTGCCTTTTATTTTAGGTACTTATATTGTTGGACCACTTGTATTACCCGGCTTATCAGATCACGCTTATTTATTTTTAGGTGCAACTTTAACCGCGACTTCAGTGGGTATTACAGGACGAGTTTTTAAAGATTTAAACAAGTTACAAACGCCGGAAGCGCAAATTGTGCTAGGTGCTGCGGTCATTGATGACGTGATTGGCTTGATCATTTTAGCGGTGGTTACTGCGATTGTACAAACAGGTAGTGTTGATGTGTACAATGTCGGTGTAATTAGTACAAAAGCACTTTTTTTTCTAGTAGGTGCAATTTTTGTGGGTAGGTTTTTAGCTAAACATATCAGCTATATGCTATCTCATATTCATACGGGTATTGGGATGAAATTTACTATAATCATCAGCTTTTGTTTGATTTTTGCTTATTTTGCCCATTTAGTTGGTTTAGCCCCAATTGTAGGCGCATTTGCAGCGGGTTTAGTCTTAGAAAGTGTGCATTTTACTAATTTTACTGAACCGCAAATTAATGACGAAATTTATGTTGTGATGGAAAAATCTTCTGATAATTCAACGAAAGAAAAAATTCAATCTATTTTACAATCTCACAGTAATCGCCAATTAGAGGAATTAGTGGCACCTTTGGGTTACTTTTTAGTGCCGATATTTTTCATCATGACCGGAATTCAGGTTGATTTGACGACATTACTCAACCCAACAGTCTTAGGCGTTGCTCTAGCAATTACAGCCGTCGCTTTTATAGGTAAATTAGTTTCCGGTTTAGTGGCGGGCAATGTCAATAAATGGATTGTCGGCTGGGGTATGGCACCACGCGGTGAAGTGGGATTAATTTTTGCTATGATGGGTAGACAGTTAGGCGTTGTTTCTAATGAAGTTTTTTCTATAATTATTATTATGGTTATCCTGACTACACTACTCACACCACCGATATTGGGCTATTTACTGCGTCGATCTGCTTAGATATTGATAAGTTCGTGTAGGATGCGCTTCACGATGTTCAACACATCCTACGTGGCAATAGCATTAAGTTAAGGAAATTTTGCTTCCCCCTTTACCAAAGGGGGATTGAGGGGGATTTTTTATATTTCAATTACTTAAATCCCCACTGCCCCCTTTAAAAAAGGGGGAAACGCTTAACTTAATGGCATTGATCCTACGTGGACTTAGTTAAAAATAATTCATCTAGTTGATATTAAATAATTTTCCAGCCTTTTTGGGTGCGAATAACTTCATATTTTGCCCATTGTAAAAAAGCTGATTTTGAGCATTTAGTCATTGGATAGGTTTTGTGATTGATGATTATTTTATAAATAACAAAATTGTGATCGAAAGTGACTATTTGCCGTACAATTGGCAATGTTTGGTGATTGGTATAATAATGCCTTACTTTTAATTGTGCAGCGGAAAATAATTGGGTAGTTTCATGTTCTATGGCGAGGGCGAATATTCTTTTCAAATCTTCTTCGGTCACATCAATGAAAGAATCCATCTTTTCTAGTGCATATTTTAAACTTTCTGATGATAATGTTTCTTTATTCGATAGTTGTGTTGTATCAATCAATTCGACCGGCTTTGACATAAAACCTGCTGGATAGCGTCGCCAAGCGAAAAAGTAGTTAAAAACAGTAGCACTCAATAATAGCACAATAACGTTAAGTAAAATTGGAGTAATAACATATAGGTAACCCAAGGCATGGATACTTTGTCCGCCAATGACAGCAGCTAAGGCTGTAGCACCACCGGGTGGATGAATGCAGCGCAGATAGTACATTGCTAATGTTGCGATTGCTACAGCCGCAGATGCTGCTAAAAAAAATTGCGGAATATGTTGGTAGCAGGCAACGCCTACAAAAGCAGAAACGCAGTGTCCACCTAAGACTGCCCAAGGTTGAGAGAGTGCGCCATGCGGTACGGTGAATACTAAAATGGCAGAAGCGCCAATAGAGGCAATAATGAAGGCATCTGTTGTCTTAGTGAAATATTGGCTAATGAGAATAACCAGTAACATGCCAATAAACCCACCAATAACCGAAATAATTTTTTCTAAATGGCTAATAAAATGAAAGTGGATGCTGGGAAAGTAGCCTATAATTGCAATAATTTTCTGCCACATAAAACATAGTTGAATAGTAAGGTTAAATAATTGATTATTTTAGTATACTACTAACTGCTTCAAAAAACATATTTAAATGTATGTATTTGATAATTCGCTTTCTGTTGATAAACCAAAAGGCTTGCAACTAGAATCCTGGTTGAGCAGTTTCAACCGAATGGCACTGGTTCGTTTTAGCAATATGGCTTTAACCTGTTTATAAGGTGTCCATCGATCTATCTCTTGATCGTATAATCTTGCTAAAACGTTTCGTGCTGCGTTTAGGTCAGCTTGCAACACCTCCCCGTTTTCACAGTAAAATTTATCCCCGCATCGTTTCCCAGAGAGAGTCCCGTTACGCGAATCCATTTGTGAGGTATATGCCGCATTAACGTAAACGACCGTAGAACCTCTACGGCGAGATACGTTTTCAATTTACCCATTTATTATTACATACATTTAAATATATGTAAAGCAATCTAGTTAAGCTCTGATAACTAACGATATATTTTAATGAAAAAAATAGTTTTTAATTTATTCAGTTGTTTATTAATAATTTTATTAACTGGTTGTTATCAGCATGAGGAAAAGTTGCAATTGAAAGTGGGTTATTTGCCCATTTTAGATCACTTAACTTTGTTAGTTTCTCATGCACAAGATAATGATAAATTTGAATATGTCGATGTACAACCTAAATTGTTTAAAAAATGGAATGAAATGGCAGGCGCGTTAAAAGCAGGGGCAATTAATGCAGCATTTATTTTATCTCCTTTAGCAATGGATTTATTTGAACAAGGTGTTGATATTCATGTTGTTTTATTAGCGCATCGCGATGGATCGGCTATCACTGTTAGAAAGGATTTGGTGATTGATTCTGCCATTGATTTAAGAGGGCGCACAATTGCTATTCCTGATAAAAAAGCGACACATACAGCTTTGTTAAATCAATATTTATTGGAATCAGGTTTATCTTTAAAAGATGTAATTCCCAAAGTGATTGCGCCGCCTAATATGATGAAAGCGATGCAATTAAATAAAATTGATGCTTTTATTGTCGCTGAACCCTTTGGTGCAAAGGCGCAAAAAGAAGGTATTGGTAAAATTCTGAAATTAACTAAGGATATTTTGCCTCATCATGTTGAATGTATTGTTGTTGTTAACCATGAAGTGCTACAATACCCACTTGCATTACAAGAATGGCTTAATAGTTTAATCAATGCGGGACAATTTATTGAGCAAGATAAATTAGAAAATAGGGCGCAACGTGTGGCTCAAATGACGGCAAAAATTTACTTTCCGCATTCTGAAGAAACCGTAGAAATGGGCTTATTAAACCCAATCGATCGTATTTCTTTTGCTGATTTACGTCCTAAATTGAAAGATTTAAAAACGATTATGGATATTTCCATTCAAGCGGGTATTATCAAACGCATTGATCTATCTGCTTTTATTTATGATGCTTTAGATGAGAATAATCTCACATCACCCACGCAATAAAGTTAGCAGTTCAAGTGAAAAATAATCGAAATAAAAAAAGCCCCCAAGATTTCAAACTTTCTTGAGGGCTTTTATTTTACAATCTAATCAAACACTAACTACCATCTGCGGCATCTAATTCTACCGATAATTCTTGGGTATCACCTTGCTCATCAACAAATCTCAATGTGCCTTCTTCAGTAATATCAATGCTGGGTTCAAAGGCAGTGTCTGTAGCGTCTGCTTGTGGTGGTGTTACTTCTAAGGCTGGTCTTAAGTGTAAAGGCATTCCTTCATAAATCACCTGAATTGTACCATCCATATTGATAACAACACTTTGTACACCAAAGAATTGTAAAGCAAGCTCTTTGAATTTCTTGGGTGATTTAACGGCTGGTTTTGCTTTTTGTGCTTTACCATTTTTGTAAACGACCATCATTTCTCTGTCTTTGCCTTCTCCCATCATGTGAACACCGGGTGCCAAATCGGCGGGTGCATCAAAGACATTAAAGTCAAATACACCAGAAACTACATTGTTATCATCTAATTGCATACGAACTTGTGCGTTCTCGTCAATTTCTACTTCACCAGTATCAGGTAAAATCTCTGCTAATCCAACTGGGTCTTTACAGGCGGGTCTAACAGGAATTTTATAGCCACCTTTCAAAACTAACACAAATTTTCCTTCTTCATCCATAGTAATACCGGGTGCAGCATCAGGATCGCCTTGTTCCATATTTTCACTGTCAGGCAAAAATGCTAATTCTGCATCTCCTTCATCAGTCACTCGTAACACACCTTCTTCTTGCTGTTCGACTGTGAAACCTGTATCACTCAACATTTCATTAATACCAGTTATTGCATCAGTTTCACCTTCACCAATGCTGCCACCTAAACCAAAACCTTGTCGCAAGTTTGAGATTTTAGGCAACTTCAATTTTAAAACTTCTTTGGGTAGCAAAGGAGGTAATTCAACAGGTGCGCCCACAGGTCTTCCTAAACCTTTACCTTTACCAATCGTCCAACCCGGTGGTAAAAAGCCTTCAACCTTTGTTTCGTCTACGTTAGGGTCTAAATTAGCAAGTAATCTCGCTTGTTCTCTATCAGGCAGTGCTTGCACTTCGTTAGGATCGATTTGCTCTAATTGATCAGATGTAATCGCTTGTATAGCTTCGGGTTCTAAACCACCAAGATTTTCTCTTGACAAGCCCTTGAATGCATTCGCGGGGATATTTTTGATCTGTTCTGGCTTAAAGCCTTTTGCAGCTTCTTTGCTAACAGTTTTAAATTGATCTTTTGTGAATTCACTGACAGCATCAACCGGCAAATCTCGCACATTGTCCTTATTGAAGTGTTGAATTTGCTCAGGTTTTAATTCTTTGACTTTATCTTTATCAAAATGTTGAATTTGTTCAGGATCAACACCAACATCTTGCAGCAATTTGTTTGGTTTTGGTGGTTTAGACGGTTTTTCACCATTCGTAACAGGTGGCTGTTCACCATCCATGATAGGCAGTTCTTCACCATCCATAACGGGCGGCTTTTCACCGTCCATAACAGGCGGCTTTTCACCGTCCATAACAGGTGGCTTTTCACCGTCCATAACAGGTGGCTTTTCACCATCCATAACAGGTGGCTTTTCACCGTCCATAACAGGCGGCTTTTCACCGTCCATAACAGGCGGCTTTTCACCATCCATAACAGGCGGCTTTTCACCGTCCATAACAGGCGGCTTTTCACCGTCCATAA
>DYNN01000058.1:14758-20462 GCA_020721045.1 Thiomargarita sp.
TCCATAACAGGCGGCTTTTCACCGTCCATAACAGGCGGCTTTTCACCGTCCATAACAGGCGGCTTTTCATCGTCCATAACAGGCGGCTTTTCACCATCCATTGGAGGATGTTCGCAAGTAGGCACCGGTTGCCCACCATCCATAGGTGGCTGTTCACAAACAGGAGATGGTTGTGGTTGTCCACCATTACCCAACGGAGTTGCTTGATCAGCGTAAACCAAAGCACCTCCACTCAGTAAAATTGTATTAATTACCAGAGATAATACTGTTTTATTCATTGTAAAATCCTTAATTTAAATTTATGGCAAAAACACATTGTTTCATTATGTATGTTTTTGAGTATAGCGCGTACTCGTCTGTAAACAATAAAAGACTGACAAGCGGATACAATAGCAGGGTAGGCGTGTCATAAAAATGCAATATATTTAAAAAATAAAGAAAAATGATTTTATAAATCAGCAAATTATATATATTGATGAATTTATTTAGTTTACTAAAATTACATTTATTATTTAAAATATACTCTAGTATTTGGTGATAAAATCTGGATCGGATATACTTATTCCCAAGTTCTAGCAATTTCGTGTAATCCAATTGCTATGAATACTTCAATATAGATTTAACTTTTAATATAAAGGATTATATGTCTCAAAATACTTTCAAACCTAATTACCATTTTGATGCTCAACGTTGTCGCCATAGCATCAATGGTACAAATGTGGTACGTCATTGTTATCATTTTACTAATTCGATGAATCAATTGGCGATGGCGGTTGAGGGTGAGCAACATTTGAAAGAGGCAGCAGAATCTAGCTTTTATCAGATACTAAGTGCTTATTATTCTCAACAAAAGATCAATACTTTAGCCGATAAATTGAGCATTGCCGAACAATATTGGCAAACCGTCGGTATGGGTAAATTGCAATTAATTCTCACCGACTCGCAACTGTCAGCCGCAGAAATGATCCATTCCCATGTTGATAGTGGTTGGAAGAAAGCGAAAGGTCACCATTATAAACCAATAAACTTTATCGCTGTTGGTTTTATTGCAGCATGTGCGGCACTATTTACTGATAAATCAATAGGTAATTATGAAGTTACTGAAATTGAATCAATTGTAATGGGCAATGAAAAATCTATGTTTGAAATCAAAGTAAAGGATGTAACACATGGCAATTGATCAAGAAAAAATCGTCGCTGCTGTCTCTCAAATATCTCTGAGTAACGACGAAGGTTTAAGCACTACTTTTGGTATATTAGTACAACAATTACCCACAGATTTTTGGAATACTTTTGTTTGGAAATTGATCAATAATGCAACAGATGATTCTATTGAAACTATTGAAAAATCAATTATTAAAGCCACACAGGAACAGGCATATGTGACAGGTTACCATCTGATTGTTTCTAAAGAATGGAATGAAATTGTCGCGCCTATGATAGAAAGACATCCCGAAGATGTAATCAGAGGTGCTTTTGCCATACTAACCGCATGGGGTTGGGGAAAGCTGGAAATAATTGAATTAGAACCATTTACTAAATTAGTCGTGCGAGCAACAGACTATTATGAAAGTGAGATGGCAAAACTAGGTCAAGTGAAACGCCCCTGTGCTTATACACTCTGCGGTCTGTGCGCTGCTTTTATGGATTTGGCTTATCCACGCACTCATTATCCCGAAGCATTAGGTACCTATCAATGTCAACAAACTAAAGGCATTGAAGTGGGCGACACATATGGTGAATTTATTATCACTAAAGCAGACGTTTAACATGATGCTGTACCCACGCAAGTGGGTATTTACACAGATTTTTGCATGGAATATACTTTTCAAATGAATAACACGATGCATATGACATTACGGCAATTGACTTTGTTCAAAGCCGTTGCAGAACATCTCAGTTTTACGCGCGCTGCAGCGGATTTAAGTTTAACGCAACCCGCTGTTTCTATTCAAATTAAACAGTTAGAAAGCAATGTAGGTATGCCATTGTTTGAGCAGATTGGTAAGAAAATTTACTTAACTGATGCAGGACGTGAATTATACGCAACTTGCCATGACATTTTTGCCCGCCTTGAAGCATTAGAAATGTCTTTAAGCGAATTACAAGGTGCAATTAAGGGACAGTTAAAATTATCAGTTGTTACAACGGCAACCTATTTTACCCCGCATTTATTCAGCGAATTTTTACGTTTGTATCCAGAAGTGAATATTCGTTTAAATGTGACCAATCGTATTCATATTTTAGAGCGTTTGGCAAATAATGAAGATGATTTAGTCGTCATGGGACAAGTGCCTGAACAACTGAATGTACAAGCACATCAATTCTTAGAAAATCCGCTCATGATCATCGCCCATCCACAACATCAATTGGTGGGAAAAAAGCGTATTCCCTTGGCAGCTTTAGCAGAAGAAACTTTTTTAGTCAGAGAAATCGGTTCAGGCACACGTTTAGCCATGGAACGCTGTTTTGCCTCACATCATGTTGAATTAAAAACGGGTATGGAATTAGGAAGTAGTGAAGCAATTAAACAAGGCGTGATTGCACAATTGGGTTTATCCGTTTTATCACAACACACACTGACTTTAGAATTAGCCAGTGGTGTTATTCGCTTATTGGATGTGGAAAATTTTCCTTTGATTCGTCACTGGTATATTGTTCATTTAACAGAAAAAAAATTATCGCTCGTTGCACGTACTTTCCTCAATTTTCTCCTCACTCAAACCCAACAAGTTATGAATCAAAACAGTCAATTTTTACGCAATATCAAGCCATTATAATTATCGCCACCATTTCACAACATTTTCCCATACCTTGTGAAACACTACCCAACCTAAAGGATAATTTTGTGCGATAAGATGCCCCTTACCTTTCATCCCCGGACGCAATTTACCGTCAGGATTGGCTAAGCGTGCTTCAACAATAAAAACCGAATCATTATCTCGCACAATCGCACGTGGATGTATCGTCGTAATCGGCAAATCCCATTGTTGAAATGGATAAGCATCTAAGAAAATTTCTAATGGCATATCTGATTGAATATAAACAATTTCTTCTGAAGGTAAAGCAAATTCAACCAACATACTATCCAATGGCGCAATTTCATATAAACTTTGTCCCTTATTAACCGGACTACCCTCAACACGTTTCAAATCACCGCTGATCACTATACCGTCAATAGGACTTTTAATCGCTAAATTAGCCATACGATATTGCAACAATTCAATCTGCGAATCAATCCGTTCCATTTCCAATTGCGCAATTTGAGCCGCCGCGGTATCTCGTGCAACAGTACTGACATCCTTTTGTTTTTGCGCCCTTTTTTTATCAGCCGTCAAACCAGTCAAATTCCACTCAATTTCACGTTCATCCAAATAAGCCAACACCGTACCTGTATCGATAACATCACCGGGTTCATGCAGAGTTTGCTTTAAAATACCATCAAAAGGTGCAGTCACAAAACGATGTACCGTTGGTTGAATGATAACGTGACCGGTTATTTTATATGGAATTGGAAACAGCAAAATAGCAATTAAAATCAGAGGTAATGCTAATAAAAACAGCTTTTTCCATATTTTCTGTTGCCAAAAACGTAGCCAAGCACTATGAAAACGTCCTACAGTTAGCCGTTGCGTCGTAGCCAGTGCAACGCCCAGTGGTAAAGCAAATTGCTGTGCGACTACAGGTGCAGAACGTTCTTTTGTCCACAAAAACAACAAAATAGCATTAGGTTGCGCTTCCAGTGCAGGAAATAAAGGAACGGCTAATAAACTTTTACCATTAGTCAGATGAATAATTTTAGTAATAATAGGAAATTGTTGAATTATTTTATTATCATTTGAATCTAAAGGAATTTTTGCAATTAAAGTATGATTCAATAATTCTTCAAAAGCATGAATGACTTCGGCTTGGCGTTGGATTTCAGTTAATTGAGAAATTGTTTGTAAACGACAATACTGCCCTTTAACTAAACCCAACAATACCCACTGGCAACCAAAGGATTTCTGTAAAAAATGAGTTGTCGTTTCATATACTTGATTTAATGTCGGTAAATTTAATAAGTGCGTGACCAATTGTAAAATCCAATTCTGTGAATTTTTGTCTTCAATATGGGCATAACCGGCAATTAATTGTAGGATAGTCGCAAAGGTTTCGCGCGCGTTATTGCCCAACAACAAAATTAATGCCATGCCTTCACAATGATGATTTTTATGCACCGGCGTAGCCATAATACACACTTTTGAATTTCCAGCTAACGTATTTATTTGTAAGCGATTTTTTTCACAGGCTTGTTTAATTTCTATTATTAATAAGTCTTCTAACTGTGGATGCCAACTGAGTGCTTGTTTCGATAAAATACGGGCGTTGACAGTTAATTGACCTTCTTGCGATGTGGTATAAATGGCACCCGCAGCATTGGTTAAACCAATAAGTAACTGTAACAATTTTAATAGCCACTCCTCCTGCGTTGTATTCTGTGTAACTATTTGATTTAATTGGATATGTAATGATAATAAATCAGGGGTAAAAATTTTTACCGGTGCACTAGTGAAATTTGTTGACATGAGTGTTATACTGTAGTTGTTATTGTGAACTATTTACAGAGTTACTAGCGAACGTTGTTTTCTTTAGGAGAGCAACGTTCGTTTTATTTTCTGCTTTGAATCCTATCATCTTTCGTTTTACTTCTACCTTCTTCTCAAATTTAGTAGCCAGAAAATCGATTTTCCGATAAACAACTTGTTATTTTAACAGATGTTGTGTTTACGCTGTCAATTTAAAATTGATTGAAAAGTTATTTCTTATAAGGCAGTTGTTGTTGATCTAAATCTGGTATTGTCAATAATTGCGCGTCTTTAGGTTTTGCCAATTGCTCGCGTAGATAAAGCGCACGCGCTACAATCGTGGACGGTTTTTCTGGTTGTAAACGAAAAAATCGAGTAAACCAATCAGGTCCTTTTGCTAAACTGTTATCCATCGTTAATGCAGTTTCATAATCATGTAGTGCTGCTGAATAATTTCCCATGCGATCATAGAGAATACCACGATTGGCATAGTTACCAGCAAAATCAGGTTCTTGGCTAATTAATTGATTTAGAATAGACAAAGCATCTTGATAACGTGTTAATTGAATAAAACTATTTGCTTTGCCACGTAGCGCGGGGAGATGAGCGGGATTTTCTTGCAATGCTTGATTATATTCTTGCAATGCCCGCTGATAATGACCGTCTTCAAAGAAAGTGTTCCCCGCAAAATAAGCATCATTACCGGCTATATTATCACTATGTAACCAATCATCATAAAAAATCCAGCTAATCCAAGTAATTGTTAAAAAAATCGCTATCCATTTAAAAAAATTATAATGTTGTGTCATTTGGATAAACCAATCAATTGCGAATTAAATAATAAAGCAAACGGAATGACTAATAATATCGCAATAAAATAGGCGCGTTTTTTTTGTGCAGCTAATTCTAATTGATTGAGTTCACGGTGTAATTTGCGTTGTAAGCGGCGTACACTCAATATCCAAATCAAGTTACTCACTGGGACAAAAAGTAGTGACGCTAAAATTAGAGTGGAAATGATAAAGTAGAGCATATTTAATGAGTTGGGTTTAATCGGTAACAAGAGGCTGTCCCCCAATGCCACTAAGTTAAGCGTTTCCCCCTTTTTTAAAGGGGGCAGGGGGATTTAAGTAATTGAA
>DYNN01000059.1:0-4382 GCA_020721045.1 Thiomargarita sp.
CAACAGAAAGCGAATTATCAAATACATACATTTAAATATGTTTTTTGAAGCAGGCAATGTCTTCTGCAGTCACTTGAGCGTTTGAAGTTATTGGAGGACAAACGCCTATTTGTTGCGTATTACCCATGCCCGGTCCATTGCCAGCAAAAACGAGTGTATGATTAAGCACTAAGGCTGTCATTAAAGAAGCGAATAAGGGTTTTAATCTATTGGTATTCATTGTTAATTCCTTGTAACATGTTGAAAAAAAAATTATCTATTACTAAATGAAGTAGTGAAAAAATTACTGTATCGACATACTCTATTATTCAGTTTAGCACACCATCTTACAACGCGCTAAATATTTTAACTATATTCTAATATAATAATATAATTATTTTCTACAATATCACATTATTTTTACGGTACAACATTATGTCAAAGAATACTTGGTCTGTTGCAAAATCACGCGCACTTTATAATATTGAGTATTGGAGTAGTGATTATTTTAACATTAATGCACAGGGAGAAGTGGTGGTTACGCCGATTCCCGGTCAAACTGAAATTAATTTATACCAATTAGCGCAAAATTTTACTGCGCACGGTTTATCTTTGCCAGTTTTGGTGCGTTTTTCTAATATTTTACATCATCGTGTTGATAGTCTTTGCCAAGCTTTTGCTCAGGCTATGCAATATGAAAATTACACAGCAAATTACACGGCAGTTTATCCGATTAAAGTTAATCAACAACATCATGTTATTGCTGAAATTCTAAGCGCAGGACAAGGACGTGTCGGTTTGGAAGCGGGCAGTAAACCAGAATTAATGGCAGTTTTGGGATTAGCACCTTTAGATAAAGGAATTGTGGTGTGTAATGGTTATAAAGATAGAGAATACATTCGGTTAGCATTTATTGGGCAACAAATGGGTTTGCGTCCTTACTTGGTGATTGAAAAAGCGTCTGAATTGGATTTAATTATTGAAGAAGCTCAAATCATGGGTATTACGCCTTATTTGGGTTTGCGCATTCGTTTGGCATCAATTGGTAAAGGAAAATGGCAAAATACGGGTGGCGAAAAAGCGAAATTTGGGCTTTCTGCCAGTCAAGCGTTGGCAGTTGTCGCGCGAATTCAAGCAGCGGGTTTGATAGACTCTTTGCAATTAATGCATTTTCATATTGGTTCACAAGTTGCCAACATTCGCGATATTCAAACCGCATTGCGTGAAGCGGCACGTTATTATGCTGAATTGCGTAATTTGGGTGTGCTAATTAATACTATTGATATTGGTGGTGGTTTAGGTATTGATTATGATGGTACGCAATCACGCAGTATTTGTTCAATTAACTATACAATTCAAGATTATGCCAATAGTGTAGTGCACGAATTTAGTGAAATTTGTCAACATCATAATTTGCCACATCCTAATATTTTCACTGAATCAGGGCGCGCAATGACAGCACATCATGCGGTGTTAATTACTAATGTGATTGATGTGGAATATAGTTTAGGAGAAATTACACCACAACCTGCGCAAGAGACTGATCCGACTGTGATTCAAGATTTATGGCAAAGTTACAATGCGCTAACTCGTCGGGCTGCATTGGAAATTTATCATGATGTAGTGGAATGGTTGAACAAAGCACAAATTTTATTTACGCAGGGTATTTTAACGTTGCAACAACGCGCTCATGCAGAACAAATTTATTATGCGACTTGTTATCAAATTCGTCAATTGTTAACTGCCAGTGTTAAAGCGGAACGTGAAGTGTTGGACGAATTAAATGAAAAATTAGCGGATAAATATTTTTGCAATTTTTCGCTATTTCAATCGGTGCCTGATGCATGGGCAATCGATCAACTTTTTCCTATTGTGCCTTTACACCGCTTAACTGAACGTCCTGACCGACGCGCTGCTTTGCAAGATTTAACTTGTGATTCTGATGGTCAATTTCATAATTATGTCGATGGTGAAGGGGTGGAAACCAGTTTACCCGTACATACACTTAAGTCAAATGAACCTTATTTATTAGGAATTTTTTTGGTGGGTGCGTATCAAGAAATTTTAGGTGATATGCATAATTTGTTTGGTGATACATTTTCGGTCAATGTCAATTTGTTAGCCGATGGTAGTTACGATTTAGTTGATGTTTTAGAAGGAGATACTGTGCAAAATATGTTGCGTTATGTCCATTTAAACACTGATACTTTGCGCAATTTATACCGTCGTCGCTTACAAGCCGCTCATTTAACGCCGGCAGATCGACAACTGTATTTACGCGAATTGGATGCGGGTTTGATGGGCTATACTTATTTAGAATAATAAGGAATAATATGACCATTTTGCAATTCGATTGGGAGCCATTCTTTGTACTTTGATATTTCACGTAAAGATTTATTAAATCCTTTAAAAACAGCTGTAAGTGTTGTTGAACAGCGTCAAACCTTACCAATTTTGGCAAATGTATTAGTGCAAGTTAGGGATAACTTATTGCATCTTGTCGCTACGGATGCAGAAGTGGAAGTGTTGTGTAGTATTCCCTTAGAAGCCAGTTTAAGCAATGATAATGAGGGTGAAACCACTTTACCCGCACGCAAATTCTTTGATATTGTGCGGAGTTTAGATGATAAAACTACGATACAAATTAATGCGGACGCTGATAAAGCCACAATTAAAGCGGGAAAAAGTCGCTTTACTTTATCTTGTTTGCCAGCCGAAGATTTTCCGTTACGTCCAGCGATAGATGAAACTTGTACTTTTAGCTTGCCACAACGAACTTTTAAAGAACTTATCGATCAAACCAGTTATGCCATGGCACAAAATGACGTGCGTTATTACTTAAATGGCATTTGTTTAGATTTGCGTTCAGATAATAAATTAGTGATTGTAGCAACTGATGGTCATCGTTTAGCATTGGCTGAAGAGGAATTTGAATTGCCGATGGAACCGCGTCAAGTGATTATTCCTAATAAAGCCATTAAAGAATTGATGCAAATGCTCGACGGCGGTGATAATGAGTTGACGGTGTTTATAGATGATAATCACATCAAATTTGTCATTTCAGATTCTCTGACTGTTACCAGTAAATTGATTGACGGAAAATATCCAGATTATCAAAATGTTGTGCCTAAAAATGCAGATAAAATTGTTGTCGTCAACGTGGCAATTTTGAAAGCCGCTTTTAATCAAAGTGCGATTTTATCAAACGAAAAAGTTAAAGGTGTCAGATTATCCGTCAGTTCTGGTCGTATGCAAGTTTCTTCAAACAATCGAGATCAAGAAGAAGCAGAAATTGATTGTGAAGTAGAATATGAGGGTGAAGAGTTAGAAATTGGTTTTAATGTCAAATACTTGCTTGATGCTTTAAGTATTATTACTACTCAAGAAGTTGAACTGCATTTCATTGATTCTAACAGCAGTTGTCTTATTGTGCCGCGTGCGATTGATTCGGTAAAAGGCGTGATTATGCCGCTTAGACTGTAACAAAAAGTAAGCATCTCCCCTCGCGGATAAAGGGGAGATGTCATATTAATAAACTAACTGAGTATCATGTTCGAGCAGTAAACTCGTATTGTCACTTGCATAATGAGAGTACGAAACCTTATTCATTTGAGTCGAAGTATTATCCTCATCAGAAACTAACAAATTTTCTGTTGCCAAATCCAGTACATCACCTATCTGTAAGTTTGCTGCTTGATGTCCACTACTTTCTTGCTGTAATGTTGCCACATTTTCAAAATTTAGCGGTAACTCATTAGTCAATAATGCTTTTATAAACGATTGAACCTCATTATAACTCACAGCAGAAACAGCGCCGATAGTTTCGGGTGGCGGTTGTGTCGTTATTGGCTGATCGGGTGGTAACTGACTACCTTCATCAACAAGTGGTGGATTTGTATTTTCTATTGGCTGATCGGGTGGTAATTGACTACCATCATTAACAACCGGTGGATTTGTGCTTTCTATTGGTTGATCGGGTGGTAATTGACTACCATCATTAACAACCGGTGGATTTGTGCTTTCTACTGGCTGATCGGGCGGTAATTGACTACCATCATTAACAACCGGTGGATTTGTGCTTTCTACTGGCTGATCGGGCGGTAATTGACTACCTTCATCAACAAGTGGTGGATTTGTACTTTCTATTGGTTGATCGGGTGGTAATTGACTACCATCATTAACAACCGGTGGATTTGTGCTTTCTATTGGTTGATCGGGTGGTAATTGATTACCGTCATTAACAACCGGTGGATTTATGCTTTCTATTGGCTGATCGGGCGGTAATTGAGTACTATTGTCAATAATCGGTGGCTTTTCACCTTCTATTGGCTGATCGGGTGGTAATTGACTACCGTCATCAATAAGTGGTGGTTTTGTACCTTCCATTGGTTGATCGGGTGGTA
>DYNN01000059.1:4482-20416 GCA_020721045.1 Thiomargarita sp.
ATTGAGTGCCATTGTCAACAAGCGGTGGCTTTTCACCTTCTATTGGTTGATCGGGTGGTAATTGAGTGCCATTGTCAACAAGCGGTGGCTTTTCACCTTCTATTGGTTGATCGGGCGGTAATTGACTACCATTGTCAATAATCGGTGGATTTGTACCTTCTATTGGTTGATCGGGTGGTAATTGACTACCTTCATCAATCAGTGGTGGATTTGTACCTTCTATTGGTTGATCGGGTGGTAATTGACTACCATTGTCAATAATCGGTGGATTTGTACCTTCTATTGGTTGATCGGGTGGTAATTGACTACCTTCATCAATCAGTGGTGGATTTGTACCTTCTATCGGTTGATCAGGTGGTAATTGAGTACTATTGTCAACAAGCGGTGGTTTTTCGCTTTCTATTGGTTGATCGGGTAGAAATTGAGTATTATTGTCAACAAGCGGTGGTTTTTCGCTTTCTATTGGTTGATCGGGTAAAATTTGAGTACTATTGTCAATAAGCGGTGGTTTTTCACTTTCTATTGGTCGATCAGGCAGAAATTGAGTATTATCGTCAATAAACGGCGGTTCTTCACCTTCTATTGGTTGATCGGGTGGTATTTGTGTATCCTCATCAAGAATTATTTCGTCGATACGCACAATTTCGACTGCAGCAGGATTATCTGTCGCTAATTCTGTATTAACTATCACTTCATACCACTCACCATTGGGCATTTTAAATTTGAAAGCATCTACTCCAAAAAAACCGTGTTCTGGGATATAAGTAACACTACCATCTGGATTAATAATTATTTGACCATTTTCAGGCTGACTAATTTCAGTCATCTGATCAATAGGCAAATCGGTGTCAATTTTGATTGCATTCTCGCCATTGATCACAACGCGTTCTGGCACGGAATCTTTAGGAGGTGGTGGCGGTAAATCTTCAAAGTGCTCTTGTTGTTCTTCAATACGTTCGATAGGCGGTGGTTTTGGTGCATTTGGATCATTTATTTTTACAAATTCTACTCTAAGATCATCGGGTCTTAATTCCAATTTACCTTCATGTTGTTCCATAGGATTGTCTAGCTTTTCACCTTTACCCTCCCGATCTTCCACTTTACTTTCTCTGCCTTCTTCCATTCTTTCTGCCATGCTCGGCGGTGCGATACCCAATTTATCACCTAAAAAAATATCGTCAATATCACTGCGTCCTTCTCGTATGAATTCAGGTTTGTCTTGATGTTCTCTGCCTTCCATGCGCTCAATTTGGTGTTCTTTTTCTTCCATACGTTCACCCTTTTCTTCAGGACGGAAAAAATCTTGCTTTTCTGAAGGCACACCTAATTCATTCGGTAATTCAGATTGATCATTTTCTATTGAATCAAGGGGTTGTAATTGATAACGAAATTGTTCAATCGATTGTGGAGAAGCATAATCGGCACTGGGTTGCAATGAATCAATCGGTATATACACAATCGTGCCGGGTTCATATACTGAAATCGGTGTATTTGTACCATGTAGTGATTTAACTTCGATAAATCCAGAAGAATGTAAGAGTGTCGTTGCACCATTATCATCAATACGCACATCAATTTCACTACCACGCACACCAATGGTTGCAGAAGGGGTATTAAAAACCGAATGTTGTTCGCCACCCTCACCACTAATATCGCCACTAATAAAACGAAAGATACCGACTAAAATATTGCCTTCTAAATGCCCTCCTTTATCTGGTTGTTCAGGATTATAGGAATACTTATTAATTTCCACTTTAGACAAAGGACCCAATTGACAAATAGAACCATCTAATAGCGTGATTTTGACGTAAGTTTGTGGCGCGGTATAAAGCAAATCATGCAGATAAATCGGATCACCTTCTTGCAAAGTACGTACTTGACCATTTGGCGATTCAGCACTGACTGGTCCATTGACTAAAGTGGTAACACGACCAATCGCATCACCTGTTGTTTGCGGAAGAACATCTTCTAAATCATTGGCTGCAACTAATATGGGTTTTGCTTGATTCACAAAAGAAACAATATCTGCCACTGATAAAGCAACACCGTCCGCTGTGATCAAAGGAATCGGTTTAATAAAATAGTCATGAATAACAATCGTTTCTTCTGCCAACTGAATGATCAAATCATGACCAACACGACTATATTCTGCATCAGTTAAAGTTGAAAAATCAGGCAATTGTGGCACATTCTGATTTGGTAACGGAGGTGCTGTTTTTACTGAAATCATAGTAATATTACTCCTATTTTTTAAACTTGTTTCACAACTTCTTACGCATATTGCTTAGTATAGTTTCTTGCGGCATTAATGAAGCCAATAAATAACGGATGCCCATCACGTGGTGTCGAAGTAAATTCTGGATGAAATTGACAACCTACAAACCAAGGATGATTTTGATTTTCAATGACTTCAACCAATTTACCATCAGTCGATAAGCCCGCAAAAGTCAAGCCCGCTTGTTCCAGAGTGCGACTATAAAAGTTATTAAATTCATAGCGATGACGATGACGTTCTTTAATTGTTTCTTTCGCGTATAACTGATGCGTCAAAGTGCCGGGTAATAAATGACACATTTGTCCGCCTAAGCGCATTGTTCCACCTTTAGCAGAATATTGAGTGCGCCGTTCTATTTTACCCTCTGGTGTTGTCCATTCGCTGATCAATGCAATTACCGGATGCGGTGTATCATGATTAAATTCAGTACTATGTGCTTCAGCTAAACCAGCCATATGACGGGCAAATTCAACCACTGCCACTTGCATACCTAAACAAATACCCAAGTAAGGAATGTTATTTTCACGAGCGAATTGAGCTGTTTTAATTTTACCTTCAATGCCCCGTTCGCCAAATCCACCGGGCACTAGAATCGCGTGCATTTCTTTTAAACATTCAGTGCCTTGCAATTCAACCTCTTCTGAATCAATATAACTAATTTCAACTTGCGTTTTTGTATGAATTCCTGCATGGCGCAAAGCTTCGGTTAACGATTTATAAGCATCGGTTAAATTGACATATTTACCCACCATACCAATTTTTACCGTAGCTTCTGGATTATCCATTGCCTTAAGCATATTTTCCCACTCACTCAAATCGGCTGGCGGCGTATGCAATTGTAATTTATCACAAACAATATTGTCTAAAGCTTCACGATGTAATAACCAAGGAATACGGTAAATAGAATCAGCATCTACTACAGAAATTACGGCTTTTTCTTCTACATTGGTAAACAAAGCAATTTTTCGCCTTTCACCCTCTGGTAACGGACGACTAGAACGACACAGTAAAATATCCGGCTGTATACCAATCGAACGCAATTCTTTGACTGAATGTTGAGTTGGTTTAGTCTTCATTTCACCTGCTGAGGCAATATAAGGCACTAATGTTAGATGAATAAATAAAGCATTTCTATGACCTAATTCTCCCCCCAATTGTCGAATCGCTTCTAAAAAAGGCAAAGATTCTATGTCTCCTACTGTGCCACCGATTTCAATCATGGCAACATCCGCATCACCCGCACCAGTAACAATACATCGTTTAATTTCATCTGTAATATGTGGAATGACTTGTACCGTTGCACCTAGGTAGTCTCCGTGTCTTTCTTTACGTATAACATTTTCATAAATACGTCCAGTAGTAAAATTATTGTGTCGTCCCATGGTCGTGCGCACAAAACGTTCATAATGTCCTAAATCTAAATCTGTTTCTGCGCCATCATCGGTCACATAAACTTCACCATGTTGAAAAGGACTCATTGTTCCCGCATCAACGTTAATGTAAGGGTCAAGTTTCAGTAAAGTGACTTTTAAGCCGCGTGCTTCTAAAATGGCAGCAAGCGAAGCCGCAGCAATACCTTTACCCAATGATGAAACAACACCGCCTGTAATAAAAATAAATCTAGTCATGATAATGATGTGTAAAAATTAAGTGTAATGATGCGTTGATAACAATGTTTATCAGTTAGCAGTATTTGCTTGATTAAAGAATAGATAAGATAATAACATGATCTGAGTAAAAAATTTAATTTGGAATTATTATGGTTAATTTTTATATTGATTCTGCGCAACCTGATGATTTAGAAACACTCACCGCTTTGCTGCAAGAACTTTTTAGTATTGAAAAAGATTTTACCGCTGATCCAACTAAGCAATTAGCCGGTTTACAACAACTATTAGCGGAATCTCAGCGAGCACGTATTTTTGTTGTGCGTCATGAGGGAAAAATTATCGGTTTTTGTTGCGTGCAGTTAGTAATTTCTACTTCACAGGGCAGTTATTCTGCATGGATTGAAGACGTGATTGTTGCTAAAGATTTTCGTGGGCAAGGTATTGGAAAAGCATTATTAAATCATACGATTAACTGGGCAAAACAACAAGGTGCAACGCGAGCGCAATTACTAGTCGACAACCAAAACACAGCCGCAATTCATTTTTATCAAAAAGCAGGTTGGTTAGAAACGCAATTAGGTGTTAGACAGTTCTTTATCTAATTGAATAAATTACATTAAACGATTTTTTCCCACGGTGCTATTTCTCCGGCAACAACGACAAATAGCGGATGTTGCTTTGGAGTAATAACTGATTGAAGCATATTGTATTTTTCTATATCGCGTATTGCTAATTTTTGCTGTAAATGTTGCCATTCGTAATTTATTTGCTGATCAGTGACTGATATAGGTTTAATATGATTTTCAGTACAAAGAATTTTCGTTGGATCAAATCGATAATTACGTTGCGTTGCTTCTTGTTGTACGATAGATAAATAGTAAGCAATATTGATTAACGGATGTTGGCTATCTTTAAATCTTTGTAATTGCGGATGATTTTTATAACCTTTAGTTTGCCCAAGCAAAACTTTTTGCGCTAACAGCCCTTCACGCCACAGCGCAACTAACCCTTTGCTGTCTAAATAATTTGGATGTAATGACCATAATCTCATTGTTATTTTACCTAAAATTAAGATTATATTTTAGCAAATGCTACTGTATAATAAGATTAATTTACTAAATATTACGAGAAAAATTAATGCTTTTTGTTCCTATTGTGATAATAAAAATGTGCTTAACAGGTGGTGCTGTATATGGTGCTTTAACAGTAGCAGAAAATTCTAAGATTAGAAGTAAAGTTACTCATTCTCTAACAAAAATTGACAACTATTATCAAAAACTTATACAAAAACATTTTGATCCTCTTTTCACTACTCAAAAGCGTAATCAACAAGTTATAGAATTTTCTGGAAAATATTCCAAAGAAGAAAAAGATATTAATCGTCGATTAGGTTTGGCTGTCGTTAATACAGGATTAGCTATTTCGGGTAGTATATTTTATTCTCCTTTATTAATAGGTAGTGGTGTCATGACATTGTATATTGTGACGCCGATTTTATTTCGTTATTTAAAAATATTCATTCGTGAAAAGCGGATTGCTTATCGTCTAATAGGTTCTGCAAGTGTCTTATTAAATTACCTTGCCGGTTTTTATGTTATAGGTAGTTTAATTCTTACCGTGGTATTTTTTGCTTTTAAATTAGCAGCGCGTACTGAAGAATATGCAAGAAAATCTTTGGTAGATATTTTTGAACTACAACCGCCCAGTTCAGTTTGGATATTGGTTAATGGTGTTGAAGTAGAGTTGCCTTTCTCACAACTACAAGTGGGCGATATTATCGTGTTAAACGCTGGACAAACAGTACCTGTTGACGGTTACATCGTACAAGGAACTGCATTAATTGATCAACATATTTTAACAGGAGAATCCCAACCCATAGAAAAAACAGAACATGATAAGGTATTTGCTTCAACTTTATTATTAACTGGAAGATTACAGGTCTGTGTAGAAAAAACCGGTTCTAGCACAGTTGCAATGCAAGTAGGTAAAATCTTAAGTAGTGCAACTAACTATCATTCATCTTGGGTTGCTCGTAGTGAACACATAGCAGATAAAACTGTATTTCCTCTGTTATCTATGGCTAGCTTAGCTTGGTTGACACTCGGCAGTGCAAGTGCAGTCACAATTTTCAATAGCGGTCTTGGCTCAATCATGTTTTTGTCTGGACCTTTAAATATGTTGAGTTATCTTAGTATTGCTTCGCATAATGGAATCTTGGTTAAAGATGGACGTTCATTAGAGACTTTACATACAGTTGATACGGTCGTATTTGACAAAACAGGCACATTGACCTTAGAACAACCGGAAGTGGTTCGTGTTTATACTTATAGTCATTGGACTGAATCACAAGTGTTGACTTACGCTGCTATCGCTGAATATCGTCAAAGCCATCCAATAGCCAAAGCAATCTTACATGCAGCAACACAACGAACTTTAGATTATTTACCACCTGATGAAGCCAATTACGAAATTGGGTTTGGTATCAGGGTTATTTGTCAAGATGAAGTAGTACATGTGGGTAGTGCTCGCTTTATGGCACAAGAACATATTTCTGTACCAACTCAAATACTTGAACAACAGCAATATTGTCAACAAGAAGGCAGTTCTTTAGTTATAGTTGCATTAAAACGGCAAGTGATTGGTGCGATAGAATTACAAGCACAATTACGTCCAGAAGTAACAACTTTAATCAGTCAATTACATAAACGAGGCTTAAAATTATGTATTTTATCTGGTGATCATACTGAACCTACCCGTCATCTAGCTAAACGTTTAAATATCGATAATTTTTTTGCTGAAGTGCTGCCAGAAGGTAAAGCTAAGATTATTAAAGAATTACAACAACAAGGACATAAAGTATGTTTTGTAGGAGATGGAATTAATGACGCGATAGCTTTGCATCAAGCCGATGTATCTATTTCAATGCGTGGAGCAACAACTATTGCAACAGACAGTGCTAGTATTGTATTAGTTAATCACTCCTTACAAACAATTGAACATCTATTTGATATTTCTAATAAATTTCACGCTAACCAAAATCGGTCTTTATTATTCGCTTTTGCGCCAGGTTCCATATTAATCACTGGTGTATTCTTATTTCATTTTGGAATGCCAATAGCATTAGTTACTTATACAGTAGGTCTCACTGCTGCTTTAGGAAATGCTTTATATCCTTTGTTAAAGTTCAATAGACAACTCTCATCATCTAAAGAGAGTGATGTGTAAAAGGTTTATTACTAACTAGTAGGAAATCGACTAAAACATGCGTTTCCTAATACCGTTTTAATATTAAATAATAATTAATTGATCATAAAATGATTACACCCCGCACCGTACCAGATGTTTTATCACATTTTCATGGAACACGTATTTTTGTCCATGCGGTTACTTCTACTTCAACTCCGGGGATCAACCTGACTGATGAAGAATCTCACCGTGCTCTTATTCTTGCTCGCCCCCAAGATATTGTGGTAGTTCCATCACCTGTCGATAGTGATATCCTTGATTACTATCGAACTCTTGGCTTTAAAGTGGAACCACATCGAATTGTGGTGGCAACAGGTCCAGAAGATATGCCACTCCCTGAGCGATTGTTTACAGACACTTCAGCATTGGAACATATTGCAAGCCTTATAGATAACAATGCGCACATTTGTCTGGATACCTTTGCAATCTGTGACCGTGAGGTGAAATTGGTTTCATATCTTAGCCATATTCTGGGACAGCCAGTCACACTGACAGGAGCACCACTAGAAATTGCTAACGTAGTCAATCGTAAAGATACTGTCCGACGTATGGCACTTGATATCGGTGTACCTGTTACACCAGGTGAAATAGTAAATGATGTTTTGGAAACAGACAGTACTTTACCTAACATGTACAGTCTTGCTGATGCAATTCGCCGTCAGTTAGTTATCACTGGTGGTGTAGTGATAAAGGGAGCAGTTGGTGATTCAGGCTCTGCTATTTTCATCATTCCTAATGAATCAGCTATTGATGATGTTTTACAAATAATCGCTAAACGTCGTGACAACGTAATCTACCAAGTAGAAGCATTCCTTAATCTTGCTTGTGCCCCAAATGCCACTGTTTGGATTAACCCTGACGATGATGAAATATCCCTTGTAAATTTCACTGATCAGCGTCTTAATGAAAAACTCGTGTTTGCTGGTAGTATCTTTCCCTCCACGACAAAACAATACTTAGAGATCATTGAAATGGTTGAAATGTTTTCACACCATTTACGTAACAAGGGACTTCACGGTTGGGTTGGGTTTGATTTTGGTGAATATACTGATTCCTCAACTGAAGAGCGGCGGTTTTTTTTATCCGAAATCAATGCTCGTTATAATGGTGGTCTTTACGCAAAAGCTCTCCTTGACGTTCTCCAAGCACATCAGCGAGAACACACTTATCCCATACCTACAGCCTATATCACAGAAAATATACTGACTTCACCTATTAACTTTGCTAAATTACGTACGATTAGCGAAGAACTGCTCTTTGATCAGACAAAGGGATATGGAATTATTCCCTTTAATCCTGGTAGACTTAAAGATGGTAAAGTTAGTGTGGCAAGTTTTGGAGTGGATATCAATGAAGCGCAGCAATTGATCAAAGAGTTTCGACAACGTTTTTCTAATTGTACTTAAATCCTGTTGCCGATCACAGTCAGTCCCAAAAATTCTATATAAGCATTTCTATAGTGCAACTAACCCTTTGTTGTCTGAATAATTTGGATGTAATGACCATAATCTCATCGTTATTTTACCTAAAATTAAGATTAAAATTATTATGCAAAAAATTAAACAACTTACCACAGAAAATCCAAATTTTTGGAATCAATTAGAACAACTATTAGCTTGGCAAAGCGTTTCTGATGACACAATCAATCAAACCGTGAAAGAAATTTTACAACAAGTACAGCAGCGGGGAGATGCAGCAATATTAGACTACACTCGTCGCTTTGATCGTCGTCAAGTAGAAACGATGGAAACTTTAAATATTGCACCCGCACGTTGGCAGCAAGCATTGGATTCAATTCCGGAAAAACAACGTCAAGCCTTAGAAAAAGCCGCAGCACGTGTAGAAGCCTATCATCAACACCAAAAACAAAGTTCTTGGCAATATACTGAAGAAGATGGCACTATTTTAGGACAACAAATTACCCCATTAGACCGTGTAGGTATCTATGTCCCGGGGGGTAAAGCGGCTTATCCTTCTTCGGTATTAATGAACGCAATTCCAGCTAAAGTAGCGGGTGTAAACGATATTATCATGGTTGTACCTGCACCCGATGACATTTTAAATGACATGGTACTCGCTGCTGCGGCTATTGCTGGCGTTACCAAAGTGTACACCATTGGCGGTGCACAAGCCATTGCAGCTTTGGCTTATGGGTCAGACAGTATTCCCAAAGTTGATAAAATCGTCGGACCTGGAAATATTTATGTAGCAACCGCTAAAAGCATGGTATTTGGCACTGTGGGCATTGATATGATTGCGGGTCCTTCTGAAATTTTAATCATTTGTGATGGCAAAACTAATCCCGATTGGATTGCTATGGATTTATTTTCCCAAGCTGAACATGATGAGCAAGCACAATCTATTTTAATTACGCCAGATGTAGATTTTATACAGGCAGTACAAACAAGTATGACGCGTTTGCTAACAGATATGCCGCGTGCTGATATGATCCGAACTGCGTTGACTACTAGAGGTGCATTGATACATGTTAAAGATTTAGCTGAAGCTATGAGTGTGGCTAATTTTGTGGCACCAGAACATTTGGAATTATCAATAGAAAATCCAGAAAAATGGGTATCTCACATTCGTCATGCAGGTGCGATTTTCATGGGACGCTACACTGCAGAAGCCTTGGGTGATTATTGTGCAGGACCCAATCACGTATTACCGACTTCTCGCACCGCACGCTTTTCATCCCCTTTAGGCGTGTACGATTTTCAAAAAAGATCGTCTTTAATTCAATGTTCAGCAGAAGGTGCACATAACTTAGGACAAATTGCATCAACTTTAGCACACGGTGAAGGTTTAATTGCACATGCGCGTTCGGCAGAATACCGTATTAAATAAAACTAAAATGTCATATGCGGGGTTATATCTTTGGTTTGTTTTGCAATTATGTAACTTTAGAAACTGCTAATTGATTTACATCAAGGTAAGTTGATACTCCTAAAGTAGAGAATAACATGGCTACATTATTTTTCACCTAAGTAGTTCCACATTATTTCTTCAAAAGGAGTATCAGAATGGGAATGATAACAAAATTACCGCAGATTGTCGCGTTCACTGCACTTTCTCTGACTATCAGTGCTGTATTTGCTGAAGACAAGCAGCATATCGACAAGAGTGAAGCGCAACACCAAGCCGCGCCTAGCGCAATTAATCCCGCCGAAGTACAAAGGACGGATAGCAAGAAAGCCCCTCCTATCAGTGATGCAGAGTTCACCAAAGCTAAGCAAATTTTCTTTGAGCGTTGTGCAGGGTGTCATGGTGTGCTGCGTAAAGGCGCGACCGGCAAGCCACTGACTACAGACATTACCCTAGAACGCGGCACTGAATATCTCAAAGTCCTCATCAATTTTGGCTCAGCAGCGGGTATGCCAAACTGGGGAACTTCTGGCGAATTAACAGAAGAAGAAATTGACTTGATGGCGCGTTACCTTCAACACGAGCCTCCAGTACCGCCAGAATATGGCATGAAAGAAATGAAGGCAAGCTGGAAAGTATTGATTCCACCAGAAAAACGTCCCACCAAACAGATGAATAAGTACAATCTGGAAAATATGTTTTCTGTCACTTTACGTGATGCAGGTCAGATTGCTTTGATTGATGGTGATACTAAGGAAATTATCAATATTATCAAAACAGGTTATGCCGTTCATATTTCTCGCTATTCTGCCTCTGGACGCTATTTATTTGTCGTAGGTCGTGATGCTAAACTCAACCTTGTCGATTTATGGATGGAAAAACCCGACAACGTTGCTGAAATCAAAATCGGTTTAGAAGCACGTTCAGTAGAAACTTCTAAATACAAAGGTTGGGAAGATAAATATGCCATCGCAGGTTCTTATTGGCCCCCGCAATTTGTGGTTATGGAAAGCGATACGCTAGAACCTCTTAAAATCGTCTCAACGCGTGGTATGACAGTAGATACTCAAGAATATCATCCAGAACCCCGTGTTGCAGCAATTGTCGCTTCACACCAACATCCTGAATTTATCGTTAATGTCAAAGAAACAGGTAAGATTTTGATGGTAAATTACGAGAATTTGCAAGACCTCAAAATTACCTCCATTGATGCCGCGCCTTTCCTACATGATGGCGGTTGGGATAGCACTAAACGTTATTTCCTCACTGCTGCCAATAAATCTAATAAAGTTGCCGTTGTAGACTCTAAAGAAGACAAACTGGCTGCGCTGATTGAAGTAGGCAATATTCCTCATCCAGGACGAGGTGCAAATTTCATTGATCCAGAGTTTGGACCCGTGTGGGCAACCAGTGATTTGGGTGATCAATTTATTACCGTCATTGGTACTGATCCAGAAGGTCATCCCGATAATGCTTGGAAAGTCGTGCGTAAACTCAGCGGTCAAGGCGGTGGTTCATTATTTGTTAAAACTCACCCTAACTCTCAAAATTTGTACGTTGACACAGCACTCAGTCCTGATGAAAAACATAGCCAAAGTATTGCAGTATTTGATATCAATAACTTAGACAAAGGCTTTGAAGTGTTACCTATCGCTGAATGGGCTGATGTAGGTGAAGGACCAAAACGTGTAGTGCAACCTGAGTACAACAAAGCAGGTGACGAAGTGTGGTTCTCCGTATGGAATGGTAAAGAACAAAAATCAGCCGTTGTCGTGTTAGATGACAAAACTCGTAAAGTCAAAAAAGTTATCAAAGACGATCGCTTAATTACACCAACGGGTAAATTCAACGTATACAATACAATGCACGATATTTATTAATAGTTTTTGCTTAGAAATCAAGTAAATACTCTATTTTGGGGGAGGCGCAATCTTCCCCCTTGGTTTGTGAACATGAAATATTTATTGTTAGCACTCCTGCCAGTAGTGACGCAAGCGAGTGAAATCACTACACAACGGCAGGAAGAATTAATTTATTTATTGCATCAAGATTGTGGTTCCTGTCATGGCATGACTTTAAAAGGGGGCTTGGGTCCTGCCTTGTTGCCAGACATTTTGCAAAATAAACCCGTAGAATTTCTCACTGCAACCATTTTATTTGGTCGATCGGGTACACCAATGCCACCGTGGTCATTTATGTTGACTGAAAGCGAAGCCGAATGGTTGGCAGTTTATCTGAAAAATCCCAAACATGATGAAAAATAACATGATTAAATTTCTTTCACTGATTGCCACCACAATGCTTAGTTTATCACTATTTGCTGTAGAACCACGTGGCACAGGCGATATGGGTATTGTTATTGAACGCGCTAATGGCAGCATTTTAATCATTGAAACTACCCACAATAGCCAACTTTACCGCGTTGAAGGATTGGGCGATTTATCACACGCTTCAGCCGTATTCTCGCGTGATGAACGTTATGCTTATGTTTTTGGGCGAGATGGTGGTTTGAGTAAAATCGATATCCTTGCTGGTACACTGGTGAAACGAGTTATTCAAGCAGGTAATAGCATTGGCGGTGCTATTTCTCAAGACGGAAAGATCGTTGCAGTTTCTAATTACGAACCGGGCGGAGTAAAATTGTTTGATTCAGCTAACTTAGAGTTATTAGCCGATGTTCCCGCTCAATATGCAGACAATAAACAATCCAAAACCGTTGGCTTAGTTGACTTGCCTAATCAACATTTTATCTACAGTTTGTTTGAAGGCAATCAAATTTGGTTACTTGATGCGCATAATCCTAAACAACCAGTGATTCGCAAATTCACTGATATTGGTTTGCAACCTTACGATGCAATGGTGTCAAACAATGGTCGTTTTTACATTGCTGGATTATTTGGTGAAGAGGGACTTGCGCTGCTAGATTTATGGCAACTGGACAAAGGTGTACAACAGATTTTACCAGAATATGGCAAAGATGATCCCAAAAAACCCGTTTATAAAATGCCTCATTTAGAAGGTTGGGCGTTGACAGATGATTACGCACTATTTCCAGCGGTGGGACATAATGAAGTATTAGTTGCCGATCGTCACACGTGGAATCTAGTCAAAAAAATTCCGGTTCATGGGCAACCCGTCTTTGTCATTGCGCGCCCTGACGGACATCAAGTGTGGGTCAATTTTGCCATGCCCAACAATGACACAATACAAATTATCGACACGCTCAACTTGACAGTCATTGCTACAAAAAAACCCGGTAAAGGTGTGCTACATATGGAATTTACGCCACGTGGTGAAGCAGTCTGGTTATCAGTGCGCGATGAAGACAAAATACAAATTTATGGTACTGAAGACGGACAACTACGTGCAGAATTGCCAGCACTTAAACCCAGTGGCATTTTCTTTACTGCCAGAGCGCATCAAAGCGGATTATAGATATTAGGAGAACACCCTTGTTAGCCTCATCTTTGAACACTTTGCAACAACGTTTACTAGAAAATTTCCAACACAATCTACCACTATCACCTACACCTTATGCAGCGATGGCAGAACAATTGGGTGTAGATGAAGCGCAAGTCATTGCCGCATTGGCTGATTTGCGAGATAAAAAAGTTATCAGTCGTATTGGTCCCGTATTTAAACCACACCGTATTGGCACCAGCACATTGGCTGCGATGTCGGTTGCAAAGCAGGATTTATCAGCGACGGCAGCTTTTATTAATAGTTTACCAGAAGTCAATCATAATTATGCACGCGAACATCAATACAATCTTTGGTTTGTCTTGACAGCCACTGACGATGCTCATTTACGTGCTGTGATTTCAATGATCGAGAACAAGACAGGTATATCGGTGATGTCACTACCTATGTTACACGAATTTCATATTGATCTAGGATTTGAACTGAACCATAGTTGAGCAAACCATGTATCAACCTGATGAAATAGATTGGCAACTTATTGAATATATTCAAGATGGCTTAGAATTGGTGGGTCGACCGTATGCATCGTTGGCAACGCAATTGTGCCTGAGTGAAGTAGAACTGGTCGCGCGAATTGAGAACTTACAATGCACTGGTATTATCAAACGATTTGGCATTGTTATCCATCATCGTCGTTTAGGTTACAAAGCAAATGGTATGGTAGTATGGGATATTCCTGATCAGCAACTGATTGATGTAGGTAAACATTTTACACAATTCAAATACGTTACTTTGTGTTATCAACGACCACGTCATTTGCCACAATGGTCATATAATTTATTCACTATGATCCATGGATTAGACCGCGAACAGGTTATTACCAATGTAGAAACACTGAATGAAACTTGTGGTCGATTTCCTCATGAAATTTTGTTTAGTCAACAATGTTTTAAACAGTGTGGTGCGCACTACGTATACCAAAAAAGAACGGAGGCTTAAATCGATGGACGATAACGACCGCGCGCTCATTAATTATTTGCAAGGCGGATTTCCTCTGTGTGAACGACCCTATCAAGTGGTTGCTGAACGTTTAGGATTGAATGAGACAGAGGTGATCGAACGTTTACAAAACCTACTTGAACAAAAAATATTGACTCGTTTTGGACCCATGTACCATGCAGAAAAATTGGGGGGTGGATTGACATTAGCCGCGCTTAAAGTTTCATTTGATCGTTTTGATGAAATCACTACTATCGTCAATGCATTTCCTGAAGTGGCACATAATTACCAGCGTGAGCACGAATTCAATATGTGGTTTGTATTAGCCACAGAAACGCAACAACGTATCACTGAAGTTATTGCTGAAATTGAACAACAAACAGGATTAAAAGTTTACAACATGCCCAAAAAACGGGAATATTTCATTGGTTTACAGTGGGAAGCTTGAATGTTAGACAAAATTGATCGTGCGCTTATCCAAGCCACTCAAGCGGGTTTACCTTTGACCACGCAACCTTATCATACATTGGCAGAGCAATTGGGTATTTGTGCAGAAGAAGTCATACAACGGCTACAAACCATGCTAGACAGTGGCATTATTCGCCGTATTGGCGTGGTACCTAATCACTATGCGTTGGGTTATCAAGCCAATGGTATGACCGTGTGGGATGTGGAGTCAGAACACGTCGATGAATTGGGAACACAAATTGGTGCATTGGATTTTGTCAGTCATTGTTATCAACGTCCGCGCCACTTACCGGAATGGTCATTTAATTTATTTGCTATGGTGCATGGTAAAAGTCGTAGTGAAGTTGAGCATAAAATGGAGCAAATTGCCGTATTACTCGGTACACATTGTCATCAATATCAAATACTTTACAGTAGCCGTATTTTGAAAAAATCTGGATTACGTTTAATTTGAGAAGGCAGCATACTCATAAACCGTAAGAATCTTATTCTGGAATTTCATCATGTTACGCATCAGCCATTATCTTAAAGCACTACTTGAATCTAAAGAATTTCAACCCTTTAGAAAACATTCCAGTGAATGATTTATGGATTTATTCGCGCTGTAACCTGCTATAATTCAAAGATTCCAATGACTCTTTAAAGTTTTGGAGTCTTTCACGATGAGGAATATGACATGAATACGTTGGAATTTGAAACAGTTACGCAAGACGGAGTGATTAAAATACCACGTGAATATGGAGAATGGTATAATAAATCCCTGCGAGTTATTTTGTTGGCTGAACCGATTGAAAAGACAGAAGATTCTCCTATTTCAGCAAAAGAGATTCAAACATTTTTTGCTTCTAAACGGTTAGATTTGCGAGATTATCAGTTTGATCGAGAAGAAGCAAATGCTCGGTAAACAAATTTTCATAGATACCAATATCTTGATTTATGCGCTTAGTGATGAAAAGTTGTTATTAGATAAAAAAAAGAATAGCTGTAGCTGTACTTGAAAAGAGCTTAACTAGATTGCTTTACATATATTTAAATGTATGTAACAATGAAT
>DYNN01000138.1 GCA_020721045.1 Thiomargarita sp.
CTTTCGGTTATCAGTCACTATTTTTTGATAGCTTATACGATGTTTTGGTAGTAAACGGTTTACTATAAATTAACCCTACGCATTTGAGTTAGATTTCTATTGTAGTCAACCACGTATCGTGTAAATTACAAACGCTGAGAACGTAAACTGTGCCGCTATAGTCAGTCAGGGTGAATTCTGACATCGGTTCATCTTCATCTGGATTAAATACTTTTTCGTTTAGGAACTGTAACTTATCGTCTAATAAAACGTGTTTTACAATGTAGTGTTTGTAGGAAAGCATTTTGTGTTCAGTCATAACGTGCAACATGGTGTTATGTTCATCAACGACATGTTTCATGACTTGCGGCATATGCCCAGCTTCTTTGCCACTCCAATGTCCTGGATTTTCTTTGGTATAAAATAATCCACCTGCACCAATTAATTGCATGGGTTCAGCTAAAACCAGTTGTGGTGCAATTAAGCCAATTGAACCACCGATTGCACCAACACGCATAAATGTCCGTCTATCCATTTTATATCTCCTTGATAATGATATAATTACACTTGTTGTTTCAAAATAATGCCCGCTAATGGGGGTAATGTGATTGATAAGGAATGTTCATATCCCATCCAAGCGACTTTTTCTGTGGTTAATTCTAAATTGCCAACGTTACTGCCGCCATAGTAACAGGAGTCAGAGTTGAAAACTTCTCGACAAATGCCTTCTTTACTAACACCAATGCGATAGTTGTAACGTGGTACTGGGGTAAAATTTAGGATAACGATGAGTATTTCATTATCGCCTTGTCGGGTATAGCTGATGACTGATTGCGCGGCATCATGACAGTCAATCCATGAAAATCCACGTGGTTCAAATTCATATTGTGCTAATGCAGGTGATTGACGATACAAGTGATTTAAATCACCAATTAGCGTTTGTATGCCTTGGTGTACGTCTAGTTTTAACAATTCCCATTGTAAACTTTCGTCTTCGTTCCATTCTGTACCATGCCCAAATTCATCGCCCATGAACAGTAATTTTTTACCCGGATAAGTCCACATATAAGTGTAGAGTAGTCGGAGATTAGCAAATCGCTGCCAAGTGTCGCCGGGCATTTTGTCTAACATGGAACGTTTGCCGTGCACTACTTCATCGTGTGAAAATGGCAAAATGAAATTTTCGGTAAATGCGTATAACATACCGAAAGTTAAATTTTGGTGATGATAAAAGCGATAAACCGGTTCTTTTGAAATGTATTCTAGCGTGTCATGCATCCAACCCATATTCCATTTCATGCTGAAACCTAGACCACCTACCCAAGTTGGGCGCGTGACTTGGGGCCAACTAGTTGATTCTTCAGCAATCATTAAAGTACCCGGATATTGTCCATGTGCAACGCTGTTTAATTCTCGCAAAAAGGCAATTGCTTCTAAATTTTCATTACCGCCATAAACATTGGGCACCCATTCGCCATGTTGACGTGAATAGTCTAAATATAAAATCGAAGCCACTGCATCAACGCGCAAACCGTCAATGTGAAATTCTTCTAACCAATACAATGCATTAGAAATTAAAAAATTCTTAACTTCGTAGCGTCCATAATTAAAAATCAAGGTACCCCAATCACGGTGTTCGCCTTGACGTGGATCGGCATATTCGTACAATGCGGTACCATCAAACCACGCTAATCCATGCGCATCTTTAGGAAAATGACCAGGCACCCAATCGAGAATAATACCAATATGATTTTGATGACAATAATCGACAAAATAGCGAAAATCATCAGGCGAACCAAAACGACTGGTTGGCGCGAAATAACCCGTGATTTGATAACCCCATGAGGCATCTAAAGGATGTTCGGCAACGGGTAATAATTCGATATGCGAAAAACCTAATCGCTTCACATAATCCACCAAACGGTGCGCTAATTCACGATAATTTAAGAAGTTGCCCTGTTCATCGCGTTGCCAAGAACCCAAATGGACTTCGTACACACTCATTGCAGTATGTAGCCAATCTTGTTGTTTACGATTCAGCATCCAGTCTTGATCTTGCCAAGTATGTTTAGGTAAATCAGGAACATAAGTTGAAGTATTCGGGCGTAATTCAAAACCTTGACCATAGGGGTCTGATTTTAAGAAAATGCTACCCGATTGACGATTACGAATTTCAAATTTGTACAAAGTATTTGCGCTTAAACCGGGGATAAAAATTTCCCAAATTCCACCGCCGCCCCGTACACGCATTTGATGACAACGCCCATCCCAGCGATTAAAATCACCAACGACACTGATGCGTTCTGCATTGGGTGCCCAAACAGCGAAAAGTACGCCTTCGATATGATCAACTTTGTGTAAATGCGCGCCTAAAAAACGATAAGCATGCCAGTGTTTACCTTCACCAAACCAATGTAAATCATCGTCGCCTAATTGAGTAGAAAAGCAATAGGGGTCATAAAGTATGCCGCTATTACCTTGATTATCTTTCCATTCCAATTGATAATGTTCTGCAACTGTCCCTATTGCACCACGCCACTCAAATAAGGGTGTTTTGGGAATTCGTTGCATTGATAAATTATTGGGTTGAATTTTTAATTCAGTAATATCAGGGAGTAACGCTCGTACAATTTCAGTTTTTGCGTCTAACCGATGTTTACCAAGAATAGCAAAAGGATCGTGGTGACAAGCATCAATAATTTTCTGTAATTCAGCATCAAGCTTTTTAGTAGTAGACATGTAGATTATCCATCAATTTTGTCTAGTCAAGTGGACAGCATCATTTAGGATAATGAGTTAATTTATCCCAAATATTGCCAGAAGAATTCATGAAGTCTTTAAACCGCATAGTCTTTATATTGTCTATTTCTAGTCTAGGTCATAAATATCCTATTGTACACAATATCAAGTAACTATTTAAGCGTAGATGAAATCAATTGCTAGTACAATAAAGATGACATTTTAGCGCGATATTGATTGACTAAAGCACCTCGATTTTCCAATAATGTAAAAATGGTTAATAATCCTTTACGCCCCGCATCCTCTTTAAATTGGCGATTGCGGCGCGTTAATTCCAACAAATGTTGCATTGCTGATTCATAATTTCTCATAAGCACATAATGCGCACTCGCTTGATATCGTGCTGTGTCATTACTTGGATTATCAATCAATTGCTGTTCTAAAACTTCTAATTCTGGGGCTTCATGCGCAATCACAGCAAACGAAAGATAAGCAGATAAACTTTTCACTTCAACTTCGGATTGCATAGCAACGGGTAAATTTTGCAATAAATCTTGTGCTTCAACCACTTGATCTGTATCGATCAATAATTTAATTAATTCTAATCGCACTGGATAGTAATTAGGTTCTTGGATACAACCTTCTCGTAGCAAGGCAATTGCTTGTTCACTGTTTCCCAAAGTATGCGCTTGTATCGCTTCTAAACGTAATTGGTCAGCCGGATGATCACGATGTCGATCAATGAGTTCGCGTAACATATTTTCCTGTTGCACACCAACAACATCCTCTACAATTTGACCATATCGAAATAATTTTAAAGCGGGAATACTGCGGATACCGTATTGAGCAGCTAATTGTTTTTCCTGTTCAGTATTGACTTTTGCTAAGATAAAACCACCCTGATAACTTTCAACCAATTTTTCCAACACCGGCATCAACATTTTACAAGGCGAACACCATTCAGCCCAAAAATCAACTAATACCGGTAATTCTTTAGACTTTTCTAATACCTCAGTTTTAAAATTTTGTGCATTAACAATAATAATATAAGGAGAGTTGCTCATTAAAAATTCCTAACTATTGATTCATTATCGATGATACTATTATATATTAACAAAATTATCAGTAGAAACAAAATATTATTTCCATTAGCAATAACTTAAATTATCCAAAAGATTAAATTTTTTAGTTGCAAAATCAGATAATTAGTTTTATCATGAATATAGGTATCATTTTTCTACAAAATTGGAGTAAAAATTCGCGATGCAAAATCAAAAATTACTTATTATTGTTGGTATTTTGGTGACAGTCTTATACCTTGCAGGTTCCTCGGTGATTAGTGCAATGTACACTATTCAGAGCGGTACAGTGGGCGTGTTAGTTACATTTGGTAAATTCAGTGAAGACATTAAACAACCAGGATTGCACTTCAAATTTCCCTTCATACAAAATGTCAACATCTTTGATATAAAAATGCAAACAGCAAACTACTTAGGTAGAGAAAGTGCGCAAGAAGATGATGGCGTGATGAACCGCCGCCAAATTGAAGTGTTAGACAGCAAGAGTTTACCTATCGGTATTGAAATGTCAGTGCAGTATACGCCAAAAATGGAAAAAGCCGGCTTTATTTTGGAACGATACGGTCGTAACTACTTTGAAAAACTGATTAATCCTGTAGTACGTAATATTGTGCGTGACGTTATTGGCAAATATCAAGCAGAAGATATTGCGGTTAAACGGTCAGAAATTGGTAATGAATTACGATTACAAGTGACTAAAGAATTTGAACAACTGCCTTTTGTCCTAAATAATCTCGGCTTACGTAATATTAATTTACCGCCCGTCGTTTTGAAGAAAATTGAAGAAGTGCAATTGGCAAAACAAGAAGAACAACGTTTAACGATGATTGAACAACAAGCTAAGAAAAATCAAGAAATTAAAACAATCGAAGCCAATACTCGCCTCATTGAAGTCACCACGCAAGCCAAAGCTGATGCGGACAAAAAACGGATTGAAGCCGATGCGCGCGCATATCAAATTTCTACCGAAGCTGATGCAACAGCAAAAGCCAATCAACTCATTGCAGTTTCGATCACGCCAGAATTAATTAATTATCGCAGTATTGATAAATGGAATGGACAGTATCCACAAATGTTGATTAATGGTGGTGAACAGAGCAACGGTTTAATTTTATCTTTACCTGAGATTAATAATACCGCACCTTTACCACCAATTGTTGATGAAACAGCCACGCCAGTAACTATCCAATAAACTGACTAATTAACGCGTAAGGTGCAATTCATAGGGTGCAATAGCGTTAGCGTATTGCACCGCATGGAAACACCGACATCAACACAGAAACAATCACTTTCGGTAAAATTTCAATAACCTAAACGGCTAGCGCGCCTGAAACGGTGGTGAAGTAAGTTTCTTGTATTTTTGAGAGAAGGTTTGCTAAACTGCATTACATTTATAAATGTACGGATCAAACCTGAATTAAAAAATGAAATCGAAAGCATTCTTTCCCAACTTAGAATCACAACTACTCAAGCAATTATAACTATTGCCGATTCTTTTTACTTACCAAAACCTACCATGAGCAAGTTTTAGCAACTGCGACAGAGCCCTTTGTTTGCGCTTTACCGCCGCGCGGGCGGGCTGTCGGGTGAATCTACCAACGCACGAGTTTTATCCCATGCCCTTTGACTGTTGTCAACATAACACGGGCTTGGTTATCGCCATAAGGTAGTG
>DYNN01000139.1 GCA_020721045.1 Thiomargarita sp.
AACTTATACGGTATTTTTCTCTGGAGCAAGTCGAATTCCCGCGCCATTGGGACGACAGTTTGCTCAAGCGGAGGTGAGTGTTGGGAAGAATAATTTATCTAAGTCTGCTCACGGTATTCCAGATAACACCAAAACCATGCAGCACAATATTCCTGATAACACTCAGACAATGACACTCGGAGCTAAGGATCGTTGCTACAAGGGTGCCGCTGGAGAACATGGTGGCTATGTCACTATTAAGGAAAACAATACAGAAAGAAAAGAGAAAAATGGAGAGTGGATATACGCAAAGGAAGATGGTAGTTTTTCTGTAGCTACCTACTCTAAAGGGATTCTAAATGGCTATGCAGGTTCATGGAAAGCAGATTGTAAGCCCACATGGCAACATGGAAGCTATATTAATGGCAAGAAGAATGGAGTCTGGTTTCATATAAATTATTTTGATGTAAATGACTGGACTGAGGGTAAATTCAGTACCGATACTTTTGTTGACGACATCACACAAGGACAGCATGGTGAATGGAATCCAGACGGTACCGCTAGAGGATGTCATGGGAATTATGTCAATAATCAGCCAGATGGCATGTGGTATTGTTATAATAGCAAAGGGAAACCATCGGGACGAAGTGGTAAATACACGAATGGCAAGAAGAATGGAGTCTGGTTTGATGTAAATTATTTTGATGTGAATGACTGGACTGAGGGTAGGTTCAAAACAGATACTTTTGTTGATGAAATCGCACAAGGACCTCATGGTGAATGGAATCCAGACGGTACAGCTAGAGGATGTCATGGGAATTATGTCAACAATCAACCAGATGGCATGTGGTATTGCTATGACTACAAAAGTAAGCCGTATCGTTGGAGCGGAAAATATACCAAGGGTAAGAAAGATGGACTCTGGATTGAAGTGGGTCATGGTGGAGAATTTCAGAAGACCACCTTCCTTGATGATATTGCTCAGGGACCTCATAGTGAATGGAATGCCGACGGCACTGCAAGAGGGTGTCATGGAGATTATGTAAGTAATAAGCAAGTTGGGGTTTGGACTTGTTACAAATCAGATGGCACTACCTATACGGAGACATACGTGGACGGTGTAAAGCAAAAGTGATATAGCTCGTAGGATGTACAAGCAAAGCATCATACACCTTTGTCATTTCGACATTTTTGGTGCATGATGCTGCATTTTTCCTCCTGCGATGATGCTGTCTGAACCGGGATTTGCTTGATTTATAAGATTTCCTCGATTGAACCAAAATTATGGTCATCCAAAAATCCTAAGAATCTTGGTTCAGGCGTTATTTTGATTGTATTTGACATAAAATAACACTACTTACTGACCTTCCCTATTTACAACAAACGAAGTAACAATGTCAGAAATAACTTTGTGGAGTCAACGTTTTAACAAACCTATTCAACTCACCCGCCATGCCAGAGCCTGAATGTTAGAACGAAATTTAACGGAAGTGATGTTATTAGATTTAATCGAGCACGGGGAAATGAAACTTAAAGATCAACAGCATGGTTGGTTTTTCAAAGCCTATCCCCAAAGAACTGATAATCTTATTTGTGCAGCCGTCATTATAGATAATGCGATTATTATCAAAACAGTCATGATCAATTGGCAACTTGGAGAATAATATGGAAATAGCCTATGATGAAATTGAAGATATTTTATTTATTCGTTTCAATAACCAACCCATCCTCAGAGATATTTCATACGGTTGGCATGTCAATGTTGGGATGACCAAAAGTGGCATCGGACAGATTACTATTCTGGAGGCAAAATCTCAAGATTGTTTACCGATTCATCCTCAAATCGCTCAGATTGAACAAGTACAGGTAGTATAAGCAAAGCATCATACACCTTTGTCATTTCAACATCTTTGGTGCATGATGCTGCGTTTTGCCTCCTGCGATGATGCGGTCTGAATCAGAATTTACAGGATTTTAGAATTTTCAGAATGATGTTAGATTCTATTCATTTAAAAGAGACCTTTGCACGAGTATGCACAATCTGTTATATTACAATCAGTTAGCAAAATTAAGCAAAAATATCGTAATCGATTGTTTTTACTAAAATTTTGGCAAAATTACAACTGACTCGTGCAAAGGTCTCTAGTATAATAACTTTGTTTTAATCCACACTATCCACTATTCCAATGCCCGCATACGAATACATTGCATTAGATCAAACCGGAAAAACCTGTAAAGGTCTTATGGAAGGCGATACTGCGCGACAAATCCGACAACAATTACGTGAACAGCAACTTATCCCTTTATCGGTGACACCGGTTACCCATCGTCCAACACTTCACAAAAAATCTCACTATACTTATATTAGTGCAACCGATTTAGCCCTTTTAACTCGCCAATTGGCAACTTTAATTAAGTCAAGTTTGGCAGTAGAAGAAGCTTTACGCGCAGTGTCAGAACAAACGGAAAAAGCGCGGTTAAAAAGTTTATTACTAGCCATACGCGCGCGCGTTTTAGAAGGACATTCTTTAGCAGAAGGTTTGCGTGATTTTCCCAGTGTATTTCCAGAATTATACTGCGCAACTGTTGCTGCTGGTGAGCAATCGGGACATTTAGATTTAGTCTTGGAACGATTGGCAGAATATACAGAAAATCGACAATATATGCGACAAAAAACACTGTTAGCTTTATTTTATCCTGCCTTATTAACCGGCGTGGCTTTGTTAGTAATTATTGGTTTATTGACTTATGTTGTGCCACAAGTTGTACAAGTTTTCACGAATATTCAACAAGAATTGCCCCTATTAACACGTTTATTAATTGGTATTAGTGCGTTTTTGCGTCAATGGAGTATTGTATTATTGGTAATTTTATTTGGGTTAATTATTACGACTCGCTACCTTTTGACTTTAGATAAAGCGGTATTACTTTGGCATCATTTATTATTGCGTTTACCACTGATTGCCCGTTTAGAACGCGGTGCCAACGTCGCACGTTTTACGCGTACTTTAAGTATTTTAACGGAAAGTGGCGTACCTATGTTAGAAGCATTACGGATTACAAATCGGGTGATTTCCAATAAACAATTGCAGCAAGTGATTGAAAATGCAACTAATAAAGTGCGAGAAGGCAGTACATTACACGCCGCATTAGAACATTCACACCAATTTCCGCCTATGACGGTTTATCTCATTGCCAGTGGAGAAGCCAGCGGTCAATTGGAAAAAATGCTCGAACGTGCAGCGATTAATCAAGAACGTGAGCTAGAAACAATGATTAGTGTATTACTTGGCTTATTTGAACCTTTGCTAATTTTACTCATGGGCGGGCTGGTTTTGGTGATTGTATTGGCGATCTTAATGCCTATTTTTGAATTAAATCAACTTATTAAATGATATACTCACTTTCTAAAATTATTTCCTTTACTGTGCTAGGATTGACTGTTGCCTGCGCCAGTTCTTCTTCACGTAAAGTTGATCTCTCAGATGAATACGCAACAGGCGGAAAATACATGCGAATGCGCTTGCAAGGTACTTTAGAACTGCCTAGCAAAATCGACGAATCATCTATTTTTGGTTTATCTGACATCGCTTGGGATGAAGATGAGCAACGCTTATATATTATTTCTGATCGTGGACATCTATTTCATTTTAAAGTAAATATTGTCGAACAGACCTTAACCAGCGTCGCATTAATACAGGCTTATTTGTTAAAAAATTCAAGCGATAAACCCATTAAACAGCGAGATTCTGAAGGGTTAGCACTGATCAATGGACATAATAACATCAAGGGTGACAGTGAATTATTGGTGTCATTTGAGGGCATTCCACGAATTATTAATTTCACTGCACAGGGAAAATGGTTAAAAAACATAGAATTGCCTGAAATATTACAAGATCGCCACCGCTATATTCACACCAATCGCATGTTAGAATCTGTCACGATACATCCCACCTTAGGTATTTTGACTGCACCAGAATTTCCATTAAAAGCAGATGATAATAGTTATCGTGTAGACGGCGTTCATAAACATGTAATCTATGCAATGGACGGTAAATCATGGCATTTTCCTGCTTATCCTGCGCCCAAAAGTGGTGTTGTCAGTTTAGAAGCTTTAACCGATGGTTCGATTTTGGTGTTAGAACGTGCTTATGTTTCACCGTTTCAAGCTTTAATTATTAGTTTACGCAAAGTATGGTTATCAACTTGCGATTGTGCTGAAGGATTTGACAGTCAATTAGAACAAATTGTGGTATTAGACAATACTAAAGGTTGGTTATTGGATAATTTTGAAGGCTTGACCCAACATCAAGGACGTTATTTTTTCATGGTAAGCGATAATAATGATAATCCATTGCAACGTACTTTACTCACTTATTTTGAAATTTTGCCGTAAACAGCCTTTAAAAAAATTTTGACATATGAGTTGACAGATAGTAAATAATTATCTACCATAACCTACCATAATATAAAAAACTAAAAGAGATAAATCTCACGTTAGATTATGAAATATATAAAAGGTAAAGAAGCGTGTGAAATTCTAGGCGTAAGCCATAACACACTAAGGAAAATGGCAGATGATGGACGGATTGAAACAATTAGAATATCAGGACAAAGACGCTACAATGTCGATGCTTACCTTGGATTGCAACAAAGCCAATCAATCATCTGCTATTGCCGAGTGTCGAGCCACAAACAACGGGACGACCTTGCTAGACAAGTTGCCTTCATGCAAGAAAAATATCCACAAGCCACGATTATCAAAGACATTGGCAGTGGACTCAACTTCAAACGAAAAGGACTTGAAGCCATTTTGGAACGAGCAATGCGGGGAGATAAGCTCAAAGTTGTGGTTGCCCACCGAGACCGATTGGCAAGATTTGGCTACGAACTTATCCGCTTCATTATTGAATCCAACGGTGGACAACTCGTGGTTCTCAGTGAGAATTCTCTCTCTCCCACTGAGGAACTTACCAAAGACTTGCTCAATATCATCCATGTATTTTCCTATAGAATTCATGAACTTAAAAATTATAAAAAGCAGATCAGTGAAGCTTTATCCAACGAAACCACAACGTGAAACCTTTCATTATTGGTTGCGTGTTTCACGTTTTATGTTTAATTGGATGATTAATTTCATCAGATTGTGCGTTAATTGGACCCCAATTGGATGGCATTTATCCAAGAGTATCAGGTAACGGTTTGTTTTATAGTGAGTCTTTACCAGTGCAAAATGGACAATGGATCAATCGTGATGAAGTGGGGGCGCGTAATGTTTTGTTACGTGCGTTGGTAGATTCACCCGACAGCCCGCCCGCGCGGCGGCAAAGCGCAAATAAGGGGCTCTGTCGCAGTTGCTAGAACCTGCTCATGGTAGGTTTTAGTAAGTAAAAGGAATCAGAAAATAGGTAGAATAAAATGCTTTGTTCTGCTTCAAAAAACATATTTAAATGTATGTATTTGATAATTCGCTTTCTGTTG
>DYNN01000140.1 GCA_020721045.1 Thiomargarita sp.
ATTGGTCCTTTAGCGTCAATAGCATTAAGTTAAGGAAATTTTGCTTCCCCCTTTACCAAAGGGGGATTGAGGGGGATTTTTTATATTTCAATTACTTAAATTCCTCCTACCCCCTTTAAAAAAGGGGAGGAAACGCTTAACTTAATGGCATTGGTCCTTTAGCGTAGGATGTCAAAAACGTCCCGTGAGATCGACAACGCGGGACACTTCTTCCAAGCTACTGATGCCTTCCAATACGCGCCGAATTCCGTCGTCTGCAATAGTGATAAAACCCGTTCTCAATGCATGCTGTCTTATATCGTAAGTTGTTGAACGATGTGCAATTAAATCTTGTAAATCTTCATCAATGCGCAAAATTTCCATTAATGCCAATCGTCCTTTGTAACCGCGCTGCCCACACTGTTCACAACCATCTGCACCATATAATTGTAATATTTGATGTGCGGGTACTGCTAATAATTGTTTATGTAATTCAACCCCTTGGTAATTTTGTTTACAAGTAGAACACAATTTACGAATCAATCGTTGTCCAATGATTCCTATGGTATTTTCTGCAATAATATCTGGTAAAATGCCAATATCTAACAAACGCGGAATTGCACCAATTGCAGAATTCGTATGCAAGGTTGAATACACTTGATGCCCCGTCATCGCCGAACGATAAGCCATTTCCGCCGTATCTTCATCGCGCACTTCGCCCACCAAAATAATATCAGGGTCTTGTCGCATCATCGAACGAATGCCATTGGCAAAATCTAATTTGACCGCTTCATTAATTGCCGTTTGCCGCACTTGACCCAAAACATATTCTACCGGGTCTTCTAAGGTCATGATATTAACAGCTTCGGTATTGAGATGATTTAGAATAGAATACAAAGTTGTTGTTTTACCACTACCTGTTGGACCCGTAATCAAAATCATACCTTCAGGGCGTGCAATCATCAATTTTAATAATTTGAGGTTTTTTTCAGATAATCCCAATTGTGTGAGATGAGAAATTCCTTTTTGTCGATCTAAAATCCGTAAGACAATGTTTTCACCGTGAATTGTCGGTTGTACTGAAACTCGAAAATCAATTAATCGTCCAGCTAAAGTTAAAGACATGCGTCCATCTTGTGGAATGCGAGTTTCAGCAATATTCAACTCAGACATCACTTTTAACCGCACAGCGATGGCTGACCAGTAATTTTTATGTAAACTGCGAATTTGCTGCAAAACTCCATCAATACGATAGCGAATACGTAAAAATCCCTTTTCTGGTTCAAAGTGAATATCGGATGCTTCTCGTTTCACCGCATCAGATAACAACGCATCAACCAGACGTACCAAGGGTTGACTGTATTCTCCGCGATTAGTGGATAAACTTTGGTAGTCAATTTCACCGGTTTCAATTTCATGTAAAATACCATCCAAAGATAAGTCAAAACCATAAACATTATCAATGGCATTGACGATCTCTAATTCTCCTGCCAATATAGGCTCAATTTTAATATGTCCACCAATTGCAGCCAATAATTGATCGACAGCAATAATGTTAAACACATCTGCCATTGCAATTTGCAATTTATTGTTTTCTTTGTCAAAACTGATAGGAAGAATAACATGACGTTGAGCAAGATTTTTGGGCACTAAATTAATCGCTTCATGATCAACGACTAATTTAGCTAAATTAATGCTGGTTTGTCCTAGCGATTGACTTAATACATCCCGCATGACCGCTTCTGAAACAAAACCTAAATTAATCAGTATTTTACCTAATAATAACGAATTCTTTTTTTGTTCGGTGAGGGCAATTTTAAGTTGATCGTGACTAATAATATGCCGTTCTAGCAGAATCTCTCCAATACGACGTTTAGGTTGTTGCGCTGTATTCATGCGATCAGTCTTGTGCGAGAGATTTGGCAGATAATGCAGTTAAAGCACTACTTGTTGTTGATTGAGTAAGTGTTTGTAAACGTTGTTGGATAGCGTGAATATCCAGTTCATGATGCGGTGTACGGGCACTGAGTTGGAGTGCACGTTGATAATACAGTGAAGCCGCAACATATTGATTTAATTGATCTAAACTGATGGCTAAATTATAAGCGTAATTAATTTGCTGTTCATCATATTGATAAGCTTCAAAATAAGCCTGCTGAGCTTTTTCCCATTGATTCAAACTCGCATAATAGTTACCCAAATTGAAGTAACCATAGGCAAATTTAGGATTTTTATCAATAAATTGTTTCAGTTGACTTTCAGTATATTCTGGTGCTTTATTACCTAAAACACTGATTAAACCTAATTGTGCGTTAGTATCTTGTGGATATTGCTTTAAAATTCGCTTGTAATATTGTTCAGCTTGTTGTGGTTGATCTTGTCGAATTGCAATCGCGGCTAATCCCAATAAAGCATCACGATTATTCTGATCTTGTTGTAATACGGCTTGATAAATTTTTTTTGCGCTCGTGTCATCGCCAGATTGAAAAGCGGTGTAAGCTTGCATCACATTTTGGTTTAATCGAGGAGAGGACACATTTTTTTGTAACGTATGAATGCCAGGTGTGTTTTGAATGCGCGCATATTCTTCAGCGACTACTTTTTTAACCGGTGGCGTTTTTTTCGGGGGTGTGGGCAATTTCTTTGGTTTTACTACAGGCGATTTTTCTGTTTTTTTCTCAAGAGGTTGTGCTTTTGCTTTGACAACTGGGGCAATAGAAACCATTAATTCTTCTGCAGCAGGTTCTTTATTTTCAATTGTTTGGTTGATTTTTGCTGTTTCGATTTGATTAATTTGAGTTGCATTTTGAGTAGTGATTTGTTCAGGCGGAGGAGTCAGCAAAGGACGCCGTTGAATAGCGACAACAGCAGATGAATCGGTCACTAACTGATCTAAATAATAATACCCAACACCAAAACCAACCAATATCATGCCCAATAGTACTAATAAACCGTATGTGCGAGTTGAGGTTTTATAACTGTGTGCGGCTAAAATCGCTTGCGCATCTTCTGGATAAACGGTTTCTGATTCAGTTGATGTTTCAGTATTTACTTGTTCTGCAACAAAATTAAGATTGACAGAATCACTATATACAGGTTTTACCGTAAATTGAGGTGCAGTTATCGTATCCGCCGATTGGGTTACTGGTTTAGTAGTGATAACTGGTGGTTCTTCTGGTACAGGAGTGATTTCTGGAATAATTTCAGGTTGTTCTTCTTTAATTGGCAATTCTTTATCAACGGTAAAATCTGGTAAAAACTGTGCATCCCAATCTACTGGTGACGAATTTTCGTTATTCACAACTTCATCGAGAATAAAATTTTCCGTATTTTGCTCAATTGTCGCTAATTTTTGTTTAAATTCGGGTAAAAGTTGATCTTCCCAATTAGTTGGAGAGGTGGGTTCTTCGCTGGTAATTAACTTTGCTTCATCTGCTTTTTTCAGTGCATCCATTAACAGACTCATTATATTTCCCAAACTCGCTAGTAAATTTAATGCAAAATTATCTAAAATAATCAATTGTTTTCGTAGGATGCGGCAGTAAACCGCATCATTTCACAATTAATGACTGCTTTGATCAATGCATTCCACGTTCAGCTAAAACTTGAGCTAATTCAGCAAAAGAGTCAATAACTACGTCAGGATTGGCTAAGTGAATATCTTCACCGTGATTATAGCCATAAGGTACGCAAATCACATGAAAATCTGCTGCCCGCGCTGCTTGTACATCGTTAATCGAATCACCAATCATGAGTGCATCTTTTGGTGAAATATTGAAATGCGCTGCCGCGTGCAATAAGGGCATAGGATCAGGTTTTTTTTGGGGTAAGCTATCACCACTGATTATTAACGCAAAATCGTCATGAATGCCTAATATTTTCAATAGAGGTAGCGTAAATTGCTCAGCTTTATTAGTAACACAAGCTACAGTGTAATTATGCGCTTTTAACCAATCCAAACCCTCACGTACATGAGGATATAATCGACTATGAAGACCGTTGCATTGCTTGTAAGCTTTGTTAAATAAGGGTAAAGCTCTTTCATAAAGCGCGTTGTCAGGTTCTGCGTATAAGTCGTCAGTCAATGCTCTTTTTACCAATCTTTCTATCCCATTGCCTACCCATTTGCGCACGGCTTGTTCACCACGTTGAGGTAATTCCAGTGCGGTCATCATGGCATCAACAGCATATGCCAAATCTGGTACACTGTCGATTAATGTGCCATCTAAGTCAATTAAGACTAATTTTGGCGCAATCATTACGCTTTTGCCTTTGCCAATTCTGCACGCATTGCATCAATAGTTGTTTTATAATTAGCCGTATTAAAAATCGCTGATCCTGCAACAAAGGTATCTGCACCGGCTTTGGCAATTTCACTGATATTATCTACTTTAACGCCGCCATCAATTTCCAAACGAATTTCGCGCCCGCTTTCATTAATCATTTTGCGCGCTTCACGCAGTTTATCTAAAGTGGCAGGGATGAAAGATTGTCCCCCAAAACCTGGGTTGACTGACATTAATAAAATCATATCAACTTTGTCCATCACGTATTTTAGATAATCTAACGGTGTTGCGGGGTTAAAGACTAAGCCTGATTTACAACCACAATCACGAATCAATTGCAAGGAACGATCGATATGTTCTGATCCTTCAGGATGGAAAGTAATATAAGTTGCGCCGGCTTTGGCAAAATCGGGGATAATACGATCAACAGGTTTTACCATCAAATGGACATCAATGGGTGCAGTGACACCATGTTTGCGCAGTGCTTCACACACTAAGGGACCGATGGTTAAATTGGGTACATAGTGATTATCCATGACATCAAAGTGGACAATATCAGCGCCTGAGGCTAATACATGAGTCACTTCTTCACCTAACCGTGCAAAATCAGCAGATAAAATGGAAGGGGCAATTAAATAATCAAGCATTTTAGACTCCTTGTTGAGATGGAAAGTAGCACAATTAATTTTGACATTAAGTCGTATTTTACCGATAAATTTATGCTACCAAACGTTACCGTTAAGCAACACATACACACCCATTTCTGAGTGAGGGGTTATCTTCCAAAGCCCGCAGAAAAATCCCGCGAGCGCCGTTTATGTCACGATCAACAGTCACACCATTGCTCGTGATAGTTTTTGCATCACCGATGTTTTTCATTTCACCAGTCCAACTTGCAGTTTTTGAAGTATAGGCTTCATTCACTCGCAACACCGATTTACCTAGTGCCGCTGCTGACGTTAAATACCGAGCAGATTTGAAATGCAATTCGTCCACCAAATCACGGATTTTCCACCGCAACCGCTGTACTGCTGGTTTCAACCTAGCCTTGCGCCGCAATGCCATTAAGTTAAGCGTTTCCCCCCCCCTTTTTTAAAGGGGGCAGGGGGGATTTAAGTAATTGAAATATAAAAAA
>DYNN01000141.1 GCA_020721045.1 Thiomargarita sp.
TCAATCCCCCTTTGGCAAAGGGGGAAGCAAAATTTCCTTAACTTAATGCTATTGACTCTCCGCATGGAAAACGGGTTTATTATCTTTATTAATTGGCTTATTTCTCGGTATTTTAGCTGATTTCTTAGTGTTTGGTGCTCAAGCAGTTATTCAGCATTATATTTTAAGGTTGATCTTATTAAGAAAAGTTGGCGGAAGTTTTCAATTTATCCACCGCTTATTATTAGAACATTTCGCCGCGAAATATCCGCTAAATTAAACTCAGCACATTTCAAAAACCAGTTATGTTTGTTTATTATCAGCAATTATATGGTGTATAAGCGAAATTCTTGGTGCGTGACACTGCGTTTATACACCTTACCGAATATTATCTGAATCAGAATTTATAGGATTTTAGAATTTCCAGAGTGGGAAGAGAAATTAACAATAGCAGAAGTAGTGAATAGTATTATAAATCTAAAATTGAGAATAGTTAGTGATTAAGTATTCATTAATTTTACCGCGTTTTTTGCTATCACTATTGATAGACCTATTTGCCGATACTCTAAAAAAATTGTAACCCAAATAAGCTTTTTCAAAAAAATCATCATGAGGATTATTAGATGTAGGGTCTGAATTTGAAAGCATTAATTTTGCTCCCTTTCTTTGATCTAACTCTCGAAAAAATTGGGCTAATTTTAACTGGTCACTGTCTTTAAATTCAAAACCCATGTAAGTTGTAAAATTTGCCGTTTGACTAATTGGTCTATAAGGCGGGTCAAAATAAACAAAACTCTCTTCATTAACGCTATCCCAACAATTTGTATAGTCAACAGCCGTTATTTCCGTCTTTTGTAAGAGATGACAAACAGCTAAAATATTCATTTCATCTAAAATCATTGCCGTTTTGTACTTTCCATAAGGTACGTTAAATAATCCTTTAGAATTCAAACGAAATAATCCATTAAAACATATTTTGTTCAGTGAAATAAATAGTGCTGCTTGCAACACCGCACGATCAGATAATGTTTGATAATTTATCTCAGACTTTTGAGCATTAAACTGACGGCGTAGGGTTAAAAATAAATTATTACGCTTTTCTTGCTCGGTTTGATCATAACGTTTTTGGTATTGTGCAAGATATTCCAGCAAATTTTCTGGTTTTTGTTGAATGACCTGATAAGTTAAAATTAAATCTTTGTTGATGTCTGACAAGTAAGCATTGTTGACGTTAAATTTCTGTAAAACCTCAAAAAATACTGCGCCTCCACCCAAAAAAGGTTCAACATAATTTTTGATTGTGCCATTTTGAAGTTCAACAGGATAATAATTCTTTAATTGTTCCAAAAGTTGCTTTTTACCGCCAGCCCACTTTAAAAATGGTTTTGCTATTTTTGTCATCACGCTAGTCCATAGAGTTTTTTCTCTAGTAAATTCACTATCTTAATTCTATTCCCGATGGTCTAAAAGTCAGGCGAATATCTTTGAATTCACTAAACTGATCGCGCGGAATTGCCAAAGGTGATGCGGCATTAATAGCATTGATTGCTGAATTGTCAAAAGCCGATTTTCCACTACTTTTTTCTATCACTATACTACTAGAAATAACAGCGCCATCAGGCATTAAACGCAATCGTATAACACAAGATAAATCCTGATTGTTGCCGGGTGGTTGGGACCAACGACTTTCAATCTTACGTTTTATCGCCGAAATAGTTGAACTTAATGCACTTTGTAAAGCAGCTTGTTGTGCAGCAGCAGCGGCTGCGGTTGCTGCGGCGGCGGCTTGAGCATCAGCTGCTTCTTTTGCCGCACGTGCTTGTTGTTCAGCTGCTTTACGTTTTTCTTCAGCGGCTTGTTTTTTAGCTTCTTCTGCTTTCTGTTTTTTTTCTTCTGCTAATTTTTTCTCTTTTTCTTGTTTACGTTCTTTTTCTTCCTTTTTGCGTTTTTTCTCCTTGTCTTCTGCTGCTTTTTCAGCGGCTCTTTGCTCTGCTATACGTTGCTGTTCTTCAAGTAATTTTTGCTTTTCTTCTTCCTCTTTACGCTTTTGCTCTTCGGCTAATTTTTTCTCTTCTGCTTCTTTTTTGCGCTTTTGTTCTTCGGCTAATTTTTCTGCTATACGTTGTTGTTCTTCAAGTAATTTTTTCTCTTCTACTTCTTCTTTGCGCTTTTGTTCTTCAGCTAATTTTTTTGCTTGTTGTTCCTTTTCAACAGTCAATCGTTTTTCTTCTTCAAGCGCCAATTTTTCTGCTTCTAGTTGACGTTGCTGCTCTTCGGCAATTTTTTGTGCTTCTTGTTCGCGCTCTTTTTCTTCAACAATACGTTTTAATTCTTCTTCTGCTAAACGTTGCGCTTCTGCCTGTTGCTCAGCTTCTTGTTCAGCCGCTTTGCGTGCTTCTTCTTCACGTTCTTGTTGTTGAACGAGCAGTGCTTTTTCTATTTTGTATAAATCTGCCAAAGATAACAGTTGATTTTTCTTAAATGGTAATGGATGATGTTGTAGTTTTATCGCATTATCTGTCTGTTGTTGATCAATGGGTTGGGTGATTTTTTGAATGATTTTGTCAGCATCCAATTCTTGTATTTCTGCAAGTGACAAAGGCACACCAACACTGCCCATGAGGAGTAATAGCAGTAAAATCAAGTGTAGTAATAGGGAGTAAATAAACGAAGCGGTTTTGTCTGACATACAACTATTGTTGGGTAATTAGGTTAATCGCTGTAACATCAGCTTGTTCTTGTAATAACGCAATGATTTTTACCACATTACTGTAGGCAGTATCTTGTGCACCGGCAACAAATACTTGATAATTTGCATTGCTACCAATGGCAGTTCTCACTTTTTGAACGAGTTCTGTTTCTAGTAAAGGTTGTTTGTCATCTTGCAAAAATAAATTTCCATCACGATCTACAGTCACTAAAATAACAGTACCTGCAGGTGAAACCGATTGACTCAGCGAGACTTTGGGCAGTTCTACGTTAATTCCTTCTGTAAGTAAGGGTGATGTGATCATGAAGATAATGAGTAACACTAACATGACGTCAATATAGGGAACAACGTTCATTTCTGAAATACGACGACGTTTGCGACGATGTGGTTGATATGACATGATATTTCCTAATTACCGCTGCTGTGAATTTGACGTTGTAAAAAACCTGTAAATTCATCAAGGAAAATATCGTAGTGGGTGCCTAAGCGTTCTACTTCATCAACGTGACTGTTATATGCCATCACTGCGGGAATTGCGGCGAATAGTCCCATGGCAGTTGCAATCAGGGCTTCTGAAATACCGGGAGCAACCATGGCTAAGGTCACTTGTTGTACGCTAGCAAGGGCGTGAAAGGAATTCATAATACCCCACACAGTACCAAATAATCCAATATAAGGACTGACAGAGCCGATGGTGGCTAATACGGGTAAGCCGCTATCTAATTTGTCCATTTCACGGTGAAACGCGACTTGCATAGCGCGTTCTGTGCCTTCAATCACATCACTAGGTGTAATAGTAGGATATTTGCGCAAGCGATTGAATTCAACATAACCCATGAGAAAAATGGATTCTAAACCGGTTGGTTTTTTGTTACTACTGGTAATCCGATTATATAATGCGCTTAAATCCTTGCCTTTCCAAAAATTTTCCTCAAATAGACTGATGTCTTTTTTAGCGCGTTTCAAAGCTCGGCTTTTGGTAATGATTAAAGTCCATGAGTAGAGTGAAATACAAAATAACAGTAACATGACCATTTGTACTAACAAACTTGCATGTAAAATCAATTGTATAATAGGTAAATCGTTCATCATATTTGTAATGCTTCTAAAATAACAAATGGCAGTGGGTGAGGACGAAAATTGTCAATATGAACGCATCCCAGCTTGATGATGGCTGTACATAAGTCATTATCTGTTCGTTTTACTTTTTGCAAAACGGTGATGCTGGCTTTGCCTAATTTAAGAACTTGTGTAGTGATTTGTAACATGTCATTAAATTTAGCCGGTCTGCGATAGTCAATATTAACATGTTTGACGACAAAAATAATCTGGTGTTTTTGGCGTAAGTCAGTTTGTTCAAATCCCAGTTGTCGCAACCATTCAGTGCGGGTTCTTTCCATAAATTTCAAGTAATTTGCGTAATAAACAACGCCCGCAGCATCAGTATCTTCGTAATAAACGCGTACTGGAAAAATAAATTCTTTCGTCATGTAATATATCGATTCTTTTTAGTATAAAATTTATAGGAGGCGATTGGCAAGTTTATCGCTGTACACTTTTGTATCTATTCAACGACGAAATTATAGCAATGAATTTTTGGGTTATCATTCCTGCACGTTATGCTTCGACACGTTTACCGGGTAAGCCTTTGTGTTTAATAGGAAAATATCCTATGCTGTGGTATGTTTATCAACATGCGCTCGAAAGTGGTGCAGATAAAGTGATTATTGCCACAGATGATGAGCGTATTTACCAAACTGCACAAAATTTTGGTGCAACTGTTTGTATGACTTCACAAAATCATCGTTCTGGTACGGATCGCGTGGCTGAAACTATACAACAGTTGCAAGCAAATTCTGATACGGTGGTTGTTAATGTGCAAGGAGATGAACCGTTGTTGCCTGCGACATTGATTCGTCAAACCGCTGAGGCATTGATACAAAATCCCGACGCAGATGTAGCGACGCTATGTGAACCTATTGTTACTAAAGAGGATATTTTTAATCCCAATATTGTCAAAGTAGTTTATGATGCGCAAGGCTTTGCTTTATATTTTAGTCGTGCGCCTATTCCTTGGTTACGTGATGAATTTGTAACGCCATCATTTACATCAAAATTACATATGCGTCATATTGGAATTTATGCTTATCGTGCTGCTTATTTACTACATTGCACTCAATTACCAATCGCGACTTTGGAACAAGCAGAAGCATTGGAACAATTGAGAATTTTGGTGAATGGTGGCAAAATTTATGTTGCAAAAGCTTCAATATCTCCTGGTATTGGTGTGGATACGCCAGAAGATTTAGAAAAAATTCAACAATTACTCGGTTGATAATAAAATGGTTAAAGTATTATTTGTTTGTTTAGGCAATATTTGTCGTTCCCCAACTGCTGAAGGGGTATTTACTCACTTGATTACACAGGAAAATTTAACAGATAAAATTACAGTAGATTCGGCTGGAACGCTTGGTTTTCATAGTCATAGCCAACCTGATTCGCGGGCACAAGCAGCCGCACTCAAACGGGGTATTAATATTAGCCATTTACGTGCGCGACAAGTCACTCGTGAAGATTGTTATGAATTTGATTATATTCTAGCAATGGACAAAGATAACTACGCGAAACTACAGTCTGCTTCAAAAAACATATTTAAATGTATGTATTTGATAATTCGCTTTCTGT
>DYNN01000060.1 GCA_020721045.1 Thiomargarita sp.
TTACCTATTATTACATACATTTAAATATATGTAAAGCAATCTAGTTAAGCTCTTTGTCCGTCTGATCAACGACATAAAATACGATTATTTCTTGATTTCGCGCCACAAACTAACAGGCAAGAAGTCCCTGATCCCTATTCTGGTGGTGCACAAGGATTTGAATTGGTGTTAGATTTAATTGAAGTTGCTAGCGTCGGATTGCTTGCCGACATTCGCCACCAATATCTTTAAACTTCGTTAGCGTGCACGATAAGTAATCCGACCTTTGCTCAAATCATAAGGTGTTAATTGTACGGTAACTTTATCGCCAGTTAAGATGCGAATGTAGTTTTTACGCATTCTGCCGGAAATATGGGCGGTGACAGTATGCCCATTTTCTAATTGTACTCGAAACATAGTATTTGGTAGTGTTTCGGTGACAATTCCGTCCATTTCAATATTATCTTCTTTCGACATAGAATCCTAGTTTTTACAAAACTCAAAATAAAGGGTAATATTATGCACTAGTTTTGCGTAAGTGACAAAGTAATTTGCTGCTTTTTCTTGATAAAAGTAGGTACTAAAATAACCACAGCAAACTCTTTGAATTCGCCCTTAAAATCAATAGTTATAAACTTTTACCGCTATTTATGCAAATAAATCAAAGCAATTGAACTTGAACAGTACAGTAGAAAAATTATGAGGATTATTATTTAGACAAGAAACAGGAATAATTCAGGGAAGGGAGTAAATTGAGAATTGGTAGCGGGGGCAGGATTTGAACCTACGACCTTCGGGTTATGAGCCCGACGAGCTGCCAGACTGCTCCACCCCGCATCAATTTAAGCTGTGAATTGTACATGGTTTGAATTTTATTTGCAAATTTATTTTATTCAATCTAGGGAAACGCATTTAAACCTTTAAGCAACGGTTTAGTAGACTATACTGTTTACATGCAACATCATAAATAATAAACTCTACGTTTTTTTTGACAAAATATTTATGATATCTGAACAATACAATCCTAAAATTATTGAGCCTGAAGTGCAACAACGTTGGGAAGAAATTCAAGCGTTTAAAGTGACTGAAGATCGTAGTAAAGAGAAGTTTTACTGCTTATCCATGTTTCCTTATCCCAGTGGTCGTTTCCATATGGGGCATGTCCGCAATTACACTATCGGTGATGTTATCTCTCGTTATCAACGGATGCAGGGCAAAAATGTGCTACAACCCATGGGTTGGGATGCTTTTGGTTTACCAGCAGAAAATGCGGCAATTCAAAATAATGTACCGCCGGCTAAGTGGACGCGAGAAAATATTTCTTATATGCGTAATCAATTAAAACAATTAGGATTTGGTTACGATTGGGATCGAGAAATTGCTACTTGTAATGCGGATTATTATCGTTGGGAGCAATGGCTGTTTATTCAGTTGTATAAAAAAGGATTGGTTTATAAGAAAACTGCGCCTGTCAATTGGGACCCCGTGGATCAAACTGTTTTGGCAAATGAGCAAGTGATTGATGGCAAAGGCTGGCGATCGGGTGCTGTGGTTGAAAAACGAGAAATTGCGCAATGGTTTTTAAAAATTACTGCTTATGCTGATGAATTATTGACGGATTTGGATCAATTAGCTGATTGGCCCGAACCCGTTAAAATCATGCAACGCAATTGGATTGGACGTTCAGAAGGGGTTGAAATTCATTTTACTTTAGGCGAACAAAATTTAACTGTTTTCACTACACGCCCTGACACTTTGATGGGCGTCACTTATATGGCAATTGCGCCAGAACATCCGGTGGCAAAACAAGCCGCGTTAGACAATCCAACTTTAGCCCAATTTATCGAAATGTGTAGCCATGTGGGCACCGCTGAAGCGACTGTCGAAACGATGGAAAAATTAGGCGTAGATACCGGTTTAGTTGCAAAACATCCGATTACTGGGGATTCAATACCGATTTGGGTGGCTAATTTTGTTTTGATGAGTTATGGCTCAGGTGCCGTTATGTCTGTACCTGCGCATGATCAACGGGATTTTGAATTTGCGCAAAAATACGGTTTACCGATTAAACAAGTGATTATTCCAATTGAAGCTGAAAAATCAGTAGAATTATCCGCAGCTTATACTGAAAAAGGAATTTTGATTAATTCAGGAGAATTTGATTGTTTAACTTCAGAAAAAGCATTTGTTGCCATTGCTGAACATTTAGAATTAAATCAACAAGGACAACGACGTACACATTTTCGTTTACGTGATTGGGGTATTTCGCGTCAACGGTATTGGGGTTGTCCAATTCCAATGATTGATTGCTCAGATTGTGGCACTGTACCTGTTTTAGAAAGTGATTTACCAGTTGTATTACCTGAAGATGTAGTGATGGAAGGGTCTGGTTCTCCGATTAAAAAAGACCCTCATTTTTATAATGTAACATGTCCACAATGTGGCAAAGCGGTGAAACGCGAAACGGATACTTTTGATACTTTTATGGAATCCTCTTGGTATTATGCCCGTTATGCTTGTCCAGACGCGAATCATGGGATGTTAGATCAACGAGTCGATTATTGGTTACCGGTCGATCAATATATTGGTGGGATTGAACATGCGATTTTGCATTTGTTGTATGCGCGATTTTTTCATCGTTTGATGCGTGATGAAGGCTTGGTGCAAAAAAATGAGCCCTTTATCCGTTTATTAACGCAAGGTATGGTGTTAAAAGATGGGGCTAAAATGTCTAAATCAAAAGGCAATACGGTTGATCCGCAAGCTTTAATTCAACAATATGGTGCAGATACTGTACGCTTATTTATTATGTTTGCCGCACCGCCTGAACAAGCATTAGAGTGGTCAGATACTGCAGTTGAAGGGGCGTATCGCTTTTTAAAACGATTATGGAAACAGGTGTATACGCACGCACAAACTGCTGTACCCGTATTAACTATTGCTAGTTTGAGTGAATCAGAAAAAGCTTTGCGACGCCAAGTACATGAAACGATTGTTAAAGTCAGCGATGATATTGGACGACGTTATACATTTAATACAGCAATTGCGGCGGTAATGGAATTATTAAATGCTTTCAACAAGGCAACTGATACACCACAAACACGTGCGGTAATGCAAGAAGGATTAGAGGCGGTGGTTTTGATGTTGTCCCCCATTGTGCCACATATTACACAAATATTGTGGGAAGCCTTGGGACATCAAGGATTGACGTTAGAAGCCGGTTGGGCAAAATTAGATCAAACTGCTTTGATACGAGATGAAATTGAAATCACGGTACAAGTCAATGGTAAATTACGGGCACGCATCGCTATTTCGGTAAATGCTGATAAGCAAACGATTGAAAATATTGTACTAAACGATCCACAAGTGCAAAAATTTATTGAGGGTAAACCGATTAAAAAGGTAGTGATTGTGCCACAAAAATTAGTCAATGTGGTGGTGTAAATAATGATAGATTTACGGCAATTTCATGGTGGTGTACATGTTGCGGGACACAAGGAATTATCTAGTGAAGTGGCTATTACGCCTGCACCGATTCCACCTCGATTAATACTTCCTTTATTACAACATATTGGAGAACCGTCGGAACCGATTGTCACAGTGGGCGAAAAGGTGCTCAAAGGGCAATTTGTCGCTCATTGTCGCGCACAAGATTGCAGTTTGTTAATGAGTGCGCCGGTTCATGCTTCAACATCAGGGACTGTAATTGCGATAGAATCGCGTTCTGTGCCACATCCTTCGGGCTTAACTGCCACTTGTATTGTGATTGAAACTGATGGACAAGATCAGTGGATTGAACGATCGCCGATGTTGGATTACGCTGAAAAACAGCCAACTGAAGTCCGGGCACATATTGCTAGAGCAGGCATTGTGGGATTGGGTGGGGCGGGATTTCCAGCGCATATGAAATTACGCTCGCAAGGCATTGATACTCTGATTATTAATGGAGCAGAATGTGAGCCTTATATCACTTGTGATGATCGATTGATGCGTGAATATCCGCAAGATATTATTGCCGGTGCGCAAATTTTAATGCATATATTGGGCGGTGCACAACGTTGCATTATCGCAGTTGAGGATAATAAACCCGAAGCTTATCAAGCACTCTTAGCAGCGACTCAAGCGCATATAGAAATTGTCCAAGTGCCCACTTTGTATCCAACGGGTGGCGAGCGTCAATTGATTAAAATATTGACTAATAAAGAAATTTCTAAAAACAATTTGCCTGCGAGTATTGGAATTATCGTACATAATATTGAAACGTCGCGTGCCATTTATCGTGCAGTAACTCATGGACAGCCTTTATTATCAAGGGTATTAACTGTCACCGGTCAAGGAGTAAAAAATCCTAAAAATCTCGAAGTCTTATTAGGTACACCGATACATGATTTGCTGGAATATTGTGGAGTTAAGCCAACGACTGAGCGATTAATTATGGGAGGAGCAATGATGGGTTTTACGTTGCCCAATGATGACATGCCAGTGATTAAAACAACAAATTGCTTGATTGCAGCGTCAGCAGAGGAATGTGTCTTTCCCACAGAAGCCATGCCTTGTATTCGTTGTGGTGCTTGTGCGGAGGTTTGTCCCGTTAATTTGTTACCACAGCAATTGTATTGGTATACAGTTGCTAAAGATTTTGATAAAGCACAAGATTATAATTTATTTGATTGTATTGATTGTGGTTGTTGTGCTTATGTTTGTCCAAGTCATATTCCGCTAGTGAGTTATTATCGTTATGCAAAAGCAGAAATTCGTGCCCATGGAAAAGAACAGCAAAAAGCAGAATTAGCCCGTAAACGCCATGAATTCCGGTCATTTCGTTTAGAACGTGATAAAGCAGAACGGGCTTTGCGTCATCAGCAAAGAAAGGGCGAACACAAAGAATCTATTATTAAAGCGGTTATGGCACAGGCAAAGGAAAAAATAATGGAACAAAATAAGTGAGTAAAGGGTTGATTTATGGAAAATACTACATTTAAAGCTTTTTGGGTTACTGAAACAGAAGGTAAATTTCAGCATCAGATTGTTGAAAGAAAGATTGCCGATTTGCCGTCTGGTGAAGTTCTTATTAAAGTTGCTTATTCTTCGTTGAATTATAAGGATGCCTTGTCAACGATCGGTAATAAAGGAGTGACACGTCGTTATCCGCATACGCCCGGGATTGATGCAGCGGGTACGGTGGTTGAAAGTCAACATAGCGATTTCCAACCAGGTGATGCGGTGTTGGTCACCAGTTATGATTTAGGGATGAATACTGATGGTGGATTTGCTGAATACATTCGTGTGCCCGCCAGTTGGGTTGTTAGTTTGCCTTTGGGTCTTACGCTGAGAACCAGCATGATTTATGGCACAGCGGGCTTTACTGCTGCATTATCTGTATTTAAATTACAACATTCCGGTTTAACCCCAGAGCAAGGTGAAGTGCTTGTTACCGGCGCAACGGGTGGTGTTGGTTGTATTGCAGTCGCTTTGTTGGCAAAATTAGGTTATCACGTTGTTGCTTCAACCGGTAAAGCCTCTTCGCATGAATTTTTACGACACTTGGGTGCAACCGACATCATTGGTCGTGAAGAGGCTGGTAAAGAAAAAGCTTTATTGAAAGCAAGGTGGGCTGGCGTATTAGATAATGTGGGAGGAGATATTTTAGTCAATGCATTAAAATCAACTAAATTTGGTGGTCATATTTCTTGTTGTGGTTTAGTCGCTTCTCATCAACTCAATATGGATATTTTTCCTTTTATCTTACGTGGTATTAACTTATTAGGTATTGCTTCAGCCGATTGTCCAATGTCAACTCGTTTGCAAATATGGTCATTACTTGCACAACAATGGTCTATTCCTTCATTAGAAAATATCGCCATCGAATGTGATTTAACTACACTACCTGAATATATTGATGCGATTTTACAAGGGCGACTACAAGGACGTGTTTTAGTTAAAATTGGGGCAAATTAAGATAAAATAATTTCACTTTCGTTACATTTGCCTTAGTTCCCTATTGCCTCACTTACCAAAAATAATGCATAATACTTAAGATTGTGCATGAAGTTATCCATGTAACTTGTTATTTGCTAAATTTTTTACTATCCTAATTCATAAAAATAACACCTCATACAGGATAACTTTTAATTAATCTTTGCTCAAAATTATTGTTGATGAAAAGAATTGACTAGACATGCGCAAACGTCGGCATGTAATATAATTTGACGATTTATATTTTTGCTATTTAAAACTTTATTTTTGTTAGTCACTGCATAGGGGAATAGAATGCCGTTTTACCATAAGTTCTTTGGATTTTCACGTGTATTTATCATCCTTGTTATCGTTTCTTCTTTGACAGCATGTGATTATTTTTCCAAGCTCATGGGTAGTCATGATGATACGGCGACTACCACTTCAGAAAATATAAATGCTGTGCCTTTCACTTTGGCTGTCGCACCTAACATTGCGTGGATGCCTTGGTATTTGGCTAATGAAGAAGGTATTTTTGAACGATATAAGAGCAAGTATGGTATTGATATTCAGTTCATTGAAGATGATTATTTAGGTACTATTAATAAATTTATTACTGGAGAAGCAGATGCAATCATGATTACCAATATTGATGCGATTGCACAACTAGTAAGACGAGATATTAAAGCAGATGTGATTTTAATTGCAAGCGTTAGTGACGGAAATGATGCGATTTTATTGCATAGCGGTGCCGATCCCAACATTCAAGGTAAAAAAATTGGTGTATTGAAAGACTCTTTTAGACAATATTTGCTTGACCGTTATTTAATTAAAAATCAGCTAGATTTTGATTCAGTCACGATTGTTAATAAAGCTGAAGTCGATATGGTCTCTGCTTTCAATTCAGATACGCTTTATGGCATTGTAACTAGCAATCCCAACCTTTCAAAGTTGTTAAAAGAACCCGGTGCTAAAGTATTATTTGATAGCCGTGAAATCTCGGGTGAAATTTTTGACATGTTAATCGTGAATCGGGCTAAATTGCAAGAAAATCCTGAATTTGCTCAAGCTTTATTAAGAGCGTGGTTTGCTGTCATGGATAGATTTCAAGGCAATCGTAGGACGGGTACTGTGGATGCTATGGCACGTTTGTTAGGTATGACACCCGCTGATTACGAAGAACAAATTGCGACGATAAAATTTGAGGAGACGGCGCTTGGTGGATTGTCGGCTATTCGTGCGGGTCGTTCCATGAAAAAGATCATGCGTCATATCCGTTATTTTGTTGAACGACATAATTTAGCCAGTGAAGAAATGTTTAATGAATGGGTGTCTTATCCCGGACGGGTGCCTGCCATCCTACACTTTAACGCCAGTCCCTTACAAGACTTTATTTATAAACGTTAAATATTATGAGCGAAACCAATTTAAATGGAAAATCAACGCCTTGGTTAATTCCTAGTGAAGCTTTGAATCGCCAGTTTAATCGTGCAGCAGGTGAGGCGACTCAAGTCTTAGATCAGGAAAAACTAATACGACGTTTAGGGTTTTATATTGGTAACATAGGACTATTGATTGGAGAAAATGTCATTAGTGAGTTGACTGAAATGTCTTCAATCTGTCCTATTCCTAATACTGCATCGTGGTTAGTGGGTTTGATTAATTTGCGTGGCAATCTTATCCCAGTATTTGATTTATGTACTTTGCTGGGGATTGAACGAGATGTTTCTAAACGGAAAAAAACCATATTGTTAATCATGGGACAAGGCAATGCGGCGGGTGCGTTAGTTTTAGAAAATCTACCGATACATATTACCTTTACTGAAAGCGATAAATTAGAAAGTTTACCTCTTTTGCCTGATGTGTTGCGACCCTTTGCAACTTCTGGCTTTGAAAAAAATGGGGAAATATGGTTCAACTTTGATCACACTGGATTTTTTCTCTCACTCACAACGCGAATCGCTACTTAACTAGTCGATATTTGTGTGCTTATTGAATAACCGGAGAATTATATGAAACTCAGGCAGAAAATGTTTCTGGGCTCGGCATTTTTAGCAGTGATACCTGTTGCTATTACTGCTTTTTTTACTAGTAGAACCGCAGCAACAGAAGGTCAGCAAGCATTAACAGAAGTTGCTCAAACCCATATTACTTCAATTCGAGATACTAAAAAAGCTCAAGTTGAGGGATATTTTGAACTCGTATCTAATCAAATTCGAACTTATGCTGAACAAGAAACGACTATTCAGGCAATGCGTGGATTTAAGGAAACTTTTCCTAAATTTATGCTAGAAGCGGGTGCAAGTACCGAAGATGGTCCGCCTGAAATACAAGAATTACCTATTGATGATTTTCGAGATAACTTAAAAGAGTATTATACCAGTGATTTTATTGAAGAATATAGCAATTTAAATACTGAACAAATTCCCGAAATGACCATGGATAATATGGTGGAAGAATTAGGGGATAATACGATTGCACTACAGTATTATTACATTACTCATAATCCTAACCCATTGGGTACAAAGGAAGAATATTTTGATGCAGGTGATGCTTCTGGTTTTACTCAAATGCATCATCGTGTACATACGGCGATCAAAAATTATCAGACACGCTTTGGCTTTGAAGACGTTTATTTTATTGATTCTGATACAGGTTATGTCGTTTATTCAGTACTCAAAGACATTGATTTTGCTACTTCTTTACGTGATGGTCCTTTTTCTAAATCGGGTTTGGCGCAAGTATTTGAACAAAGTAATCAAAGTTCTTCTAATCATGATGTTACCATTGTTGATTTTGCGCCTTACTTTCCCAACTATGATTCGCCGATTGCCTTTATCGCAACGCCTGTTTTCGACCAAAATACTAAATTGGGGATACTTGTTTTTCGCTTACCGATTGATTTTATTAACAATATTTTAACTTATAATCGTTCATGGTCATTGGATGAATCTGGTAAAACGGGCGAAACTTACATTGTTGCTTCTGATGGAATGGTGCGAAATGATACGCGCTTATTGGTTGAAGATAAAGAAATCTATATTCAAGCGATTAAAGACGTAGGTACGCCTAATGAAATTATTGAAAGTATTGATTTAAAAGACACTAGTGTGGGTTTGCAAGAAGTGGATAATCCTGGAACCCGTTCTGCTTTTTCAGGCGTAACCGGTTTTGACTTATTTCCAGATTATCGTGACGAATTCGTTTTGGCAGCCTACGCACCGATTAACGTACCTGGTCTTTCTTGGGCAATTTTCTCTACGGTGCAGGAAGAGGAATCTTTGGAACGTTTGGACCAATTAACGACAGCCATCACTCAAGGTACTTTCCCAATCGCATTGATCATTTTGGTATTTGGGGGTGGAACTGGGTTTTTCATTTTTGGACGGATTGCAGCGCCGATTAGTCACTTGGAATCAACGATGACTCGAGTGGCAGAAGGTGATTTTACCGCGCGTGCAGATATTCAAACCCAAGATGAATTGGGTACTTTGGCAAATGCTTTCAACGGTTTGTTAGATGACCGTCTTTCCGCATTGGCAAAGGCAGAACGTGAAAATGAAATGTTAAATAACTCCATTATTGAATTGTTAAAAGCCTCTTTCCAATTATCACAAAGAGATTTGACCGTTCAAGTGCCTGTAACAGAGGATGTGACCGGTCCGTTAGCTGATGCTATCAACCAAATGGCAACAGAAACCAGTAAAGTGTTGCTTGATGTACGTCGCATTACAGAAGAAGTAGAAGCGGCATCGCGTCACGTTAAGGTTCAAGGTGATAACGTATCTCGTGTGGCAGAAGTTGAACGGGATGTTGTGGATACCACCATGACTGAATTGTCGGCTGCGGCTGAAGCGATGAATAAGATTGCTGAGGTGGCACAATCTTGTAATGAAATTGCAGCTCAAGCAACCCGATCAACTCAAACCGCATTGGCAACTGTAACGAGTACGGTGGAAGGGATGGGTGAAATTCGTGAAACCATTCATGAAACTGAAAAACGGATTAAGCGATTGGGTGAACGTTCGCAAGAAATTAGTTCTATCGTTGATATTATTAACAATATTGCTGAACGTACTCACGTACTTGCATTAAACGCGAGTATGCAAGCAGCCGCAGCAGGTGAAGCGGGTCGGGGGTTTTCTGTGGTTGCAGATGAAGTGCAACGACTTGCTGAAAGTTCACGTAATGCAACTTCACAGATTTCTGCTTTGGTGAAAAATATTCAGGTGGAAACCAATGATACCATTGCAACGATGGATAGAACGATTCAACAGGTGGTTGAAGGATCGCGTCTTGCGGAGCGGGCGGGTGAACAGATGAAAGAAACCCAAAATACAACGGCTAACTTGGTGCAAGTGGTTGAGCAGATTGCAATGGCTTCCAGACAACAAGCGCAAATTAGTAATGAGTTACGTGAACGGGCGCAAACTATTCAACATAGTACACAAGAAACTGCTAAACAGTTGGAGGAACAAACAATTCAAACTAACCGTTTGGTGGATTATTCTAAACAATTGATTGAATCTGTGCGTGTATTTAAATTACCCACCATATAATCTTAAATATAAAAAATCCCCCTCAATCCCCCTTTGGTAAAGGGGGAAGCAATTAAGTTAAGTGTTTCCCCCCTTTGGTAAAGGGGGAAGCAAATAAGTTAAGTGTTTCCCCCCCTTTTTTAAAGGGGGCATGGGGGATTTAAGTATAGGTATCAAAATGTCTGCCTTATTCAAATCCGAATTATTAGAAGAGTTACAAGCTAAAGTCACTGATGATGCTTACATTCTATATGAAGCATTGGCGACTTGTTTAACCGACACCGTTTCTTATGATGCTTTGCCTAACGCCATTGAACAAGTAGTGAGTTACGTGCATAGTGTAGGAGAATATGCGGGTAAAGCGAATTTGCTTGGATTGCAAAGAGTTTGCGACTTGACACAAGAGAATATGTCAATTTTGAATGACGTTCCTAATGAAAGTTTATGTGGTGAAATTGAACGTTTGCCTCGCTTGGTATCTAATTATTTGTATGCGCCTGATATGTGTAATCCTTGTCAACAGTTGATCGCGGCTTTGCAACATGCTGATTGGCAAATACCGCTGTCTGATGAACAGGCACAAGTGTTATTAAATCTTTTACAACAATATGTTGCTGACTCAACTGCGTTGTCTTCTACTATGATTCAAACAGAAACTGAGGTGTTAGACAGTGAGACTTTATTTGATATTTTGGCAAAAGATGAACAACTTCCAGCAAATTATGATGTTGAATTGCCAATTGATGTAGTGAGTGATGAGATAGATGAAATTGAATTGGAAGACGCATTATTTGAAGTGCCAGAAGTAGATGAATCAAATGAATTGGATTTTTTGGATGAGTCGGCGGCGTTTAACGTTTTGGCAACAAATGGCGCATTGCCACCGGCATCTGATGAAGAATCAGATGAAAAGACGGTATTTGCTACTTTGTCAGAACTTGATGATGAAATAATTATTGAAAACGAATTAGCTGATGATGAGTTGCCGCTAAATAAAGAAAATTTATTTGCCGATGATGAGAGTGATTTTTTTTCAGAAGATTTAGATGATGAAGCTTTTGATTCGGTTGATGAAATACCCGCTTTGGAAAATGTTGCTATCCATCCAATTGTAATTTTAGATAAAAATAGTGATGTAGAAGCTTCTATTGCCCCTCATTTTGCTGACATTGCTGACCCAGAGTGTTTGATGATCCTTGATGAAGCTGCTTTTGATGATGTTTACCATGAGCAAATTGATAATCTATCATCAGAAATCGATGTGCCTAGTGTTGAATTGAGGGATGAATTTTTTGATGATGAACATGATGAAAGAGAAGATGAATTACCAGATAATTTAGACGATATTTCACTAGAAGAATCTGTTTTGGCATTAGAAAAACAGCTGCTGAACTATCCTTCTGAATTAACTGAAAATACGATTGATGAAATAGCAATTATTGAAGTCAGCACCGATGAAACTGAAGAACGTTATTCTGAAGATTTAGAAAATTTATCTAATAAAGTAGTTGAATTAAGTGATGTTTTGTCAACAGCACTGAATAAATTTATTACTGAAGAAAATGATACCGAACCTTTTTTAGAAGGTATTGAAGAATATACTAATGCAGTACAATCATTATGGGAAATGTCGGAAAAATGTGGTTTAACTGGATTACAACAAGTTTGCACTTTCATTAACGACAATATTTTTGAACTGAGTACACAGTCACAGTCAGAACGTTTTGCACTACATGATTTATTTTCACTATACCCACAACTTATTTTAGAATATTTACATCACGCGAATACGGGTTCAGTAAAGTTAGTGGAACTCACAAAATCTAATAAATGGGCAAACCCTTTGATTGACGTGCAAGCAGAAGAACTGCTCGTTGTTTTGCGCCAAGAAGCTGAAATAGCTTTGCAAGAGGCTAGTTATATTGATAATCAATCACTTCCTCAACTATTAGAATCAAAATCAACTCCTCAATTACCTCACTCATTTTCAGAAAAAGAAAAGGAAGTTGACGAGCCAATCGAAATTTCCACAGAGTTACCCACCGTCGATGAATCTGATGAATCTAGCGACAATTCTGAAGAAGAACATGATTTTACAATTCAGATGATGGCTGCATTTGATGAAGCCTTTGGTTATCAAGAATCTGATGATGTTGGCGATAGTGTTGAATCTGAAGAGATGGCAGCGCAACTGGATAAAGATTTTTCAGAAGTATTGGCTGATGATGACGTAAATGATATAGCGGAAAATTTATTCTTTAATTCTGAGGCAATTATCGATTCTGATTCTGAAATTGCAATTGCCGCTGAAACATTAAATGGAGAAGCTATTCCCGCGACTATTCAATTGGCAGAACCTGAAGTATTAGACATGCTAGATGCTGAAATTTCGGATGCTATCAACGATTTATCAAAAGCACTCAGTCGATTTACCACAGCGACAGATAACAGTTCTGATTTATTAGAAGCGGTGGAACAATACACTGATAATGTGAGTGCGATTGCTAATGAAGCAGAAATGGCGGGACTTGTTGGGTTAAAAGAAATTTGTGAATTTGTTAATGAAAATTTGCTGGAATTAAGCGCGCATGCTCATGCAATTCGACGCAATGCTTATACCCACATTGAAAAATGGCCCCATCTTGTTCTTTACTATTTGCACGCGCCTTTACCGGGTGCTAGAGAATTAGTTGCGCACTTGTCAGCACCGGCTTGGTTTTTACCACTTAGTCAAGAACGCGCCGATGTATTATTGCATTGTTTGACTTTAGGCGTTTTGGGTAGCGAGCAAACAGCTGAAAGTATTGAAGAAGATTTGTTACAGCAATCATTAAATGCACCAGATGAATTTGATGAAGAACAACTCCTAGAATCTGTTGAAACAGTTGTGTCAGAAGAAAAAAGCTCCCCCTCGTTTGTAAAAGAGGGGGCTGGGGGGAGATTTGCATCACCTGAAGTATTAGAACTATTAATCGGACAAATCACTGAAACAAAAGGAGAACTGGCTCGCATTTTCGCTGAATTAATTTCAATTGAGGATGACAGCGAAGCACTCAGTCGCATAGAAAGTTACACTGAGAATGTGCAAACCATTTGGGATACCGCTGAAATGGCAAATTTAGCCGGCTTACAAGAAGTTTGTTCTTTTGTTAATGATAATGTCATGGTGTTAGGTGGAGAAAATCAGCAAGTTCGTCATTCAGTGCGTGATGTCTTTGAAACTTGGATAGATTTTGTTTTAGCGTATTTGCATGCGCCTGATTTTGGTGCAGATCAATTGGTGACACATTTACAAGCAGCACATTGGCTACATCCTTTGTCCCATGAACAAGCAGCAGCATTGAAACAACAATTGCTAGCAACAAAATCGGAAACAGTAGAAGAATCACTACCAGAAGAAGACGTATTACCGACCACACCCAATATTGAGCCAGAAATTATCTTGGTGGCACCAGAAAGTTTAGATTTATTAATAGGGCAAATTACTGATATTAGTGAAGAATTAACCAATGCCTTACAAACACTCGTTGAAGCAGAAGAGGGCAGTGAAGCCTTATTAACTGCGGTTGAAACTTACACCGATAACGTACAAGCTATTTGGGATGCCGCTGAGATGGTGGGTTTAGTTGGGGTGCAAGATATTTGTACTTTCATTAATGACAATATCACTATTTTAAGTGCCAGTGATCAAAAAACACGTATTAATGCCTATCAGGTATTTAAAACGTGGCATTTGTCTGTTTTGACCTATTTACAAACGCCCAAAGTAGGTGCTGTTGCTCTGATTAATCAATTGCAAGATAAGCGTTGGGTCGCTCCATTAGATGCACAACAAGCCGATGTTCTAAAACAGCGTTTGCTAACCCCTGCTACAACAGAGGTACTAAAAAATGATACAATTCCAACAAATACCGTCGCTGATTCTGACTCTGTAGAACAAACAATTGTATTGGCTGATCCGGATGTATTAGCACTTATTATTGGTCAAATTACTGACATAGCTGGTGAATTATCTGCAACTTTGATTGAATTAGTACAAGCAGAAGATGGCAGCGAAACTTTGTTAACTGCTGTTGAAACTTATACCGAAAATGTACAAGCCATTTGGGATGCCGCTGAAATGGCAAATTTGGTCGGTTTACAAGATGTTTGTACCTTTATCAATGATAATGTCATGCTACTAAGTGCGGGCGATCAACCAACGCGTCAAACAGCGCATGATGTATTTGATGGCTGGACACAATTTGTTTTAGCCTATCTCAATAATCCGGCTACAGGGGCTGTTGAATTAATCAAGCATTTGCAACAAACTCAATGGTTTGAACCATTAACCGATGAGTTTGCGACCACATTACAACAACGCTTGTTAAATAGCCCAGCCAGTGTAAAAACAGAAGAACCACCCGTTTACTTGGCTGATCCTGATGTGTTAGAAGTGGTGCGTAATCAAATCACTGATGTCATAGACGGATTGTCAGAAGCACTTAAGGTATGCGTATCTATGGAAAATGATAACCCCGCCTTGTTAGAGGCAATTGAAGATTATACGAATGCAGTGCAAGCTATTTGGGATACCGCAGAAATGGCGGGTTTAGTGGGTTTGCAAGAAGTTTGTACGTTTGTGAACGATAATTTCATGGCACTTGCCACTCTGGATTCAGCTGATAAACAGGCGGCACAAGTATGTTTTGTTCAGTGGCCCAGTGCTGTGTTGGCTTATTTGCAATCTCCTTTAACAGAATCAACCAGCTTAGTTGAATTATTACAACATCCTCATTGGCCCATGCCTTTAGAAGACGAGCGTATTGGTCACTTATTACCTTTATTAACGCAATCTTCTCAAGAGCCATCGCAAGTCGCTGCATTTGAAGCACAAATTGCTGCTGCTAGTGAAGATATTGATGATGAAACCGATTCTGAACCCGTTGAACCTTTAGCAGAATTAGAAATGGAAGAAGGGGAGCAGGTCGTTTCCTTAGGTAGTGCTGAAGTGTTGGAGATTTTAACCAGTGAGTTAGAATCATCTAAAGAAGAGTTAATTGTTGAATTAGAAAAATTTACCACACTGACTAATCAAGACCCTGCTTTTTCTGAAGCTGCTGAAGTTTATGGCGACATTGTTATGCGATTAACTGCAGCCGCTGAAATGCTAGGTTTAGAAGGGTTACAAGCAGTAACAACTTTTATTGTTGACAACGTTAAGTCGTTAGCCACACAAGATTTAGCAGTTCGTTCCAAAGCGAAGAAGGTATTAGAGGCTTGGCCCGATTTAGTCTTAACTTATTTAAACGCACCGATGGCGGGCGTGATTCCAATGTTGAATCATTTCCGTGAATCAGGTTGGGCTACGCCGTTACCCGATGATAAGGCACATGAATTACTCAGTTTATTGACTCAAAGTGCGGCAGTTGAAGAAAGTCTTGAAGAATCGGCGGCTTATGCGCGACAATCGATAGCATCTCCTGCCGATGTGATTTTGACTTTGCCTGATGATGTCAATCCTGATTTGTTTGAAGCGTATTTGCAGGAAACTCCACAACATGCTTCTGATTTTTCTCAGTTAATTCAATCTATTATTGCTGAACCACAAATTCAAGATATTGAACGCGCTCAGCGGATTGCACATACTCTAAAAGGGTCTTCTAATATTATTGGTATTAAGGGCATTGCCAATATGGGGCATCACCTAGAAGATATTTTGGAATATTTGGCTAAGAAGCAAGTTAAGCCACCTAAAGAATTAACTGATGTGATGGTGGAAGCCGCTGATTGTATTGAGATGATGGTTGATTCTTTAATGGGTCAAGGAGATGCACCCGATAATGCACAGCATATTTTACAATCCATTTTAGATTGGGCAAATCGAATTGATAAAGGAAACTTAGACGCACCGCCCAGTCCAGCAGCCAGTAGTAGCAAAAGTAGCAAAGCGTCTAGTAGTAGTGAAAGTACAGAAGAAGCTAAACCTAAAAAAGAAGGCGGTGCTGTTGTTGCGGGTGCACCCGAACAAGTGTTGCGCGTTCCTACCAAAACTGTTGATGATCTTATGCGTTTAGTCGGTGAGCTTTCCATTTCCTTAGGACAAATTCAGGAACGGTTAAAACATGTGCTTGCCAGTACTCGGGTGTTGACTGAACAAAATTTAATTTTGCAGAAGAAAACTTTTGAATTGGAAAATTTAGTTGATATTCGCGGTGTTACTGGTGTTGAACGACGTGATTCTGGCAGAATGACGGGAGAAGGTGAAGACAGCATCGAATTTGACGCATTAGAATTTGAAGAATATAACGAATTGCACAGTGTAGCACATAGTTTTATTGAATCTATTGCCGATAATCGCGAATTGGGTACATCGATGCGCGCTGATTTGCTAGAGTTAGAAGGGATGGTTATCGAACAAGGGCGTTTAAGTAAAGAATTTCAGGCAACGATTATGACAACGCGGATGGTACCTGTAAGTACGATGGTATCTAAACTACAGCGTAATGTGCGCCAAACTTGTCGTGCCACTGGTAAACAAGCGGAATTGGTGGTTGAAGGCACAGATATTTTGATGGATAGTGACGTGTTGGCTAATTTAGCCGATCCATTGCAACACGTTATTCGTAATTCGGTTGATCATGGATTGGAAACGCCTGAAGAACGGGTTATGCTTGGAAAACCTGAGACCGGCGAAATTGTATTACATTTTTATCGTGAAGGTAATAATATTGTTGTCAGTTGTCGGGATGATGGGCAAGGCTTAAATTTTACGAATATTCGTTATACCGCGATTCAACGGGGTTTACTGACTGAAGGTCAAGAAATTACTGAACCAGAATTAGCGCGGATGATTTTGATGTCAGGTTTTTCGACTAAATCTGGGGTCACACAAATGTCTGGACGCGGTGTGGGTATGGACGTGGTACACACTAATATTCGCCAAATGAAAGGGACATTAGATATTTTATCTGAGACGGGTAAAGGCACGAATATGGTGATCAAATTACCCATGACCTTGGTAACCATGCATGTGTTGATTGTTCGAGTAGGCGTATTTCGTTACGGTATTCCTACAAATTCATTGGAACAAGTACTGGCACATGGTTCTGGCGAATTACAACGTGTTGGCAACGAGATTTCTTTGAAACTAGGTAAACACATCTATCCGGTAAAACTATTATCTAGTTTATTAAACGTTTCTGGCGATGTTAATGAAATATCTTTAGAAGATCAACGACCATTGGTATTGGTACGAGAAGATGCTGACGTGATTTGTGTAGTGGTTGACGAACTGATTGATACGCATGATTTGGTTATGAAATCTATGGGACAATACGTGAAGAAAGTGCGTGGTGTGTCAGGCGCTTCTATTTTAGGTGACGGTTCTTTAGTACCCCTGTTAGATTTACCAGAATTACTACGCTCACCTACTCAATCGATGTTATCATCTTATGATGGCGATGAGGCAGAAGGGATTGTTAATAAAGCAGCAGCTGGCAAAATCCCACATATCCTAATTATTGACGATTCATTGAGCGTAAGAAAATCACTTTCACTCTTAGTTGAGGAAGCCGGCTTTGAATGTTTACTCGCCAAAGATGGATTGGAAGCGATTGAAGTGATGAGTCAAACACGCCCCAACGTTATTTTAGTTGACATGGAAATGCCAAGAATGAACGGTTTAGAATTTACCGCTCATGTCAGAGCCAATAAAGCCACTGATAAACTACCGATTTTCATGATCACCTCACGTACTACAGAAAAACACCGTGAACAAGCAAAAGCCGCAGGTGTCAGTGCATACGTTACCAAACCCTATCAAGATACTGAATTATTAGATTTAATCGATAAAGGCTTAGCGGGCAAATTTTAGTAGCTTTGTAGTCGGTAACCCTTTGCCGATTTTTAATCTCTATTTTTTCAAAATGCCAACCACAAAGCCTGAAAACCAAGAGGTCGTGGTTTGGTATTTTTAAATGCGCATAGATTTATTTCTATGAACTTTGTCGACTACGACCTGATCAAGTTGAAAAACTGAGTCTGAATTTGTTGGTAACTATTGTTAAGTATTCGCTATAGTTCTGCGGAAATGTAGTAGTTCACTACATCCTACGTATTGAGTATGACCTAAAAAGGAGACGTTGATGAGTTTAGAAAATTCTTTAAATAATTTAACTGATGAATTACGTCGTCGTCGTAGAAATACAGATGGAAGTTATGGTAGTGATGGTGATTCTACAGAAAATCATGATGGATATAGTGAACATCACGATGATGATCATTATGAACACGATGATCACCATGATGATGACCATTGTACGGATCATGATGGTGATGGTTATTGTGATAGTGATGATGATTAGGAGATAATGAATTATGGTATTTCATCTTATGCCAATGGTTGCTAACTTTGCAGTACAAACAGTGAGTCGTACTGCTTCATTTGTTGCAGCCCGTTGGTTTAACCAAAAATTACAAAAAGACCCTCCAAAAAGATTAACCAGTGATTCCAAAAGCTTGGTCGAAGTCGCACGGGGTAATCAGAAATTGCTCGCTTTACAAGCAGAAGGACAGAAGCAATTAGCTGCGGTTTATCGTGAACGCAACGACATCGAAATGACTCGCGTGGAAATGGAAAAAGCCATTGCCATTGCAGAACATGAAGATCGGCAAAGAGCATTAGCTTTACAATCTCAATTAGTTGAGTTGAAAAATCGTGAATTGCGTTTAAATCAACAATTAGCTCGTGAAGAGCAAGCCTTTCGAGCGCGTGAAAGTACTTTATACCGTGATTTATTGCGCGAATTGAAAGAGAAAGAAATTGATGTCAAATTACAAGAAATTCAAACACAATGGGATGCCATAGAAAAAAATTGGCCTTCCCGTTTAAATCGCCGTGATACAGAAGAATTATTACTCAAAGGTCGTCAACAATATCCATTATTGGTTTTAGTTGCGCCGCCCAATATCAGTCGCAGTTGCCCTGCGTCGTTTCAAGATAATTTGCCTCAAGAATTACGTAATCATTTGAAACAATTCGTGAGAGAACAATATGCGGAAAGTTCTTTATATCCAGTTGAATTTTATGGTGATTACTTTAATCGAGATATCTTTGATATCGATGTTAAGCAATTGAAAAATGTATTATCTCCTTTGCCCAGTGTTGTGATCTATTGTGATATTACAGACAGAGAAGTCTATTTTCATGTCGGTATTTGGGGTTGGATTGATGTAGAACCTGTTGAAATTGCTTCAATTCCTTGGAATTGGCGTGAAGAAAGAAAGCGTTTAGAAGCACAAGGTGAAGATGCAGAAGAATGTTTATACCAATTGCGATTACAAATTTTGAATATGTACAAAGTGTTAGTTGGCTTTTTTGCAGATTGGTATTATCTCAATTTGGATCGCAATTATTCTCCCCATTTATCACAGTTGGCAGTAGAATTTCCTGCTGAATGGTTGAGCCCGCAATTAGAGCATAACTAGATTGCTTTACATATATTTAAATGTATGTAATAATAGGTAATATGAATACATACAGACCGAATGAATTTGCAAAACTTATCGCTAAAACAACGAACACATTACAACGTTGGGATA
>DYNN01000223.1 GCA_020721045.1 Thiomargarita sp.
ACTTATTCATTGTTACATACATTTAAATATATGTAAAGCAATCTAGTTAAGCTCTGCGTCCCGTGTCGCTAGAGCGACACAACCTGCATTCCCACGCGGAGCATCAATGCCATTAAGTTAAGCTCTGAAGTTATCTTAACCTGATTTTCGTAGGGTGTATAAGCGCAGCGTCATACACCGATTTTTGGAACTCTCACGCTTCTTGGTGCATGACGCTTCGCTTATGCACCCTACAATTTTTCCTTAACTTAATGGCATTGACGCGGAGCATGGGAACGAGAAAAAAACTGGACAATCTCTAGCCCATCAATCACTTGAAAATGTTTAATATTTGCGGTAACAATAGTGAGACGATACCATTTCATCCAACCAAACCAGCGCGTTCGGATGACTACGAATACACCAAATCAAGAAATCAGTATCAAGTAACATCAGTAGCGGGGCTTTCTCAGTTGTCGTACATAATTTTCAACATCTTGCATATCTTCTCGATCCTTCCAAATTCCAATCAAAGGCTGTTCTGAACGTTTTTTTACAGATGGGACAGTATTTTGGTATTCCTGCAATAAAGAACTCACATAATCATTAACTTCCGATAAGATTTCATCGGGTAATTGCTGTATTTTCTCGTCAATCTGGGCAATGAGGTCTAAATCACTCATGGGGTGTTTTCCTTTTATCTGAATCAGAATTTACAGAATTTTAGAATTTTCAGAATAACGGCAACGGCATGTAGAATTTTAGCACAACGATTTTGTTATTCAGAGACCGTTTGAAACTAATTGATTTTTAAAGCTATCCATATGTTCTAAAATGAACAAAATCTTTAACGTTATTAAAACGCAAATAGGGATTATTTTGCACCAGTTCTGCTAAAGTCGCTGTGGGTGTTTTACCATAATAATGCCCTGGAAAAATCTCTGTATGTGACGGTAAAGTCGTTTTAATTCGTTGTAAAGAATGATAAAGTTGTTCAGGATCACCACCATCCAAATCACAACGCCCACATCCTGAAACAAATAAAGTATCGCCTGTAATTAATTGATTATTTAGGTAATAGCAAGTAGAACCGGGTGTATGTCCGGGGGTATGAAGTGCAGTAATTGCGGTATTGCCCAAATGAAAAATTTCATTATCTTGATGTAAAACGAAATTGTTCATCGTTTGTCGCCAAAATTTTGCTTCAGCACTCGATAAACGTATATTTGCCATCGGATAGGCGGCTAAAATGATGGGTAACCCATTGATATGATCATAATGTGTGTGCGTTAATATAATATCACTGATTTCTAATGATTTTTCCTTTGCGAATTTGATCACTTCCGTGACATTCCAAGCTGGATCAATCACAGCAGCCGTCGCTGAAACGTGGTCATGAATGAGATAAACAAAATTCTCCATAGGACCCAATTCAAGCGTGTAAATTGAAGAGGTTAATTTATAGTAAATCATTTCACCAAAACCTCGTATAAGCTATCAAAAAAA